>MGZO01000014.1:6227-6343 GCA_001802655.1 Hydrogenophilales bacterium RIFOXYD1_FULL_62_11 | reverse complement strand
CGCTCAACATTTGCGAACCTGCCGGCATGACCAGGCTGCTACCCAGGGAGGCCAGGCTCAGGTCCGCCATCCCGCCATTGGCAGCACTGGTGTTAAGCGTTGCCATCAACTGAAAT
>MGZO01000014.1:6108-6202 GCA_001802655.1 Hydrogenophilales bacterium RIFOXYD1_FULL_62_11 | reverse complement strand
CACCTTCTATGTCCTGCGACAGACTCGACTTGGCCTTGCCCGAAAAACCGGTGGCCTGATTGAACAGGGTCTGGGTTTGATCGGCTTCGCCGCA
>MGZO01000014.1:4140-6076 GCA_001802655.1 Hydrogenophilales bacterium RIFOXYD1_FULL_62_11 | reverse complement strand
TTGAGTAGGTGATGTCCAGGCTGTAGCTTGCCGAGCCATTTTTTGCCGCGTTCAGCGTGCCGGTCAACACGGATTCAAAATTTGCGGTGCCCAGACCCGCGCCGCCGGAAATCACAAACCAGTCGCTCCAGCTTGCACTGGCATTGGCCGTGCTGCTGCCATAGTTGTAGCTGTAACTGTTGCTGCTATTCGATTGCGAGCGGGTCTCTGCAACGGCTTTAAGAACACCGGTACTTGACGCCGCTTCAGCGCGATAGGCATAGCCCTTGCGGTTGAGGTCGATTGCGAGCATTGAGCCGTCTGAACTGGAATCGCTTTCGCTGAAATTGCCGTAGCTCGATCCGACCGAGTAATACAGGCTGCCACTCACGCTGGATGCGGTCGTTGCGCTATTCAGCGAGACCCCGGGGATCGGAGTGAAGATCGGACTGGGACCAAGGATCGGGGTGAAGATCGGGGCGGGATACGAATTGAAAACAAGGCCAGATCCTGAATCCTGAGTCACCGTCACACTCGCCTGAGCGCCGGCACTGGCCAGAACCAGCCCCACCATAGCCAAAGAAGACGAATATACGTTTTTTTTGATCGCGTTTGCGTTTTTCATTATTTCCCTTTATGCGTAAGCCTAAAAAAACGGATCCGTGTATTTGCAGCACAGACCCGTTTGATCGTTGGCGGGTTCGCTTATGCCGAGCGGCGGCGAACAACAAACCCGATCAGTCCCAACCCGGCCAGCATCATGGCGTAGGTTTCAGCTTCGGGGACCGGCGTGGTGATCACGTTCAGTCCGGCATATTTTTTCTCGATAAAGGCCAGGGTATCCGTGCCCATGGGCGACTGTGCCACCAGGATGTTCTGCAAGGTGACATTGACCATGCTGGCCGTGCTCATGCCGGCCAGATTGGCTGCAGCGTTTGCCTGCCAGTTCTGGGTGATGAAATCATCGGTTTGCTGGAACGCGCCTGACGCCACAATGCTCGAGGTCACTTCATTCAGCGGGCTCAGCGTATCGAATGCGCGAATCTGTCCGCTTACAACGACTTTGGCAGTATCACCCACACGCAGATAGTCGCCACGCTCGGTCAACGCCAGGCTGGAGAAATCCCAACCGTCATGCGCCGTCAC
Organism: Hydrogenophilales bacterium RIFOXYD1_FULL_62_11; assembly: GCA_001802655.1. GTDB lineage: Bacteria > Pseudomonadota > Gammaproteobacteria > Burkholderiales > Thiobacillaceae > Thiobacillus. The sequence continues at coordinate 4,951 of MGZO01000014.1, read as the reverse complement.
CTTGACGTTGATGGTCTGCTTGGTGAGGTCGAATCCCGCACCGTTCATCGACTCGGCCGAGAAACTGGTGGGGGTGAAATACAGGTTGTCGCCTGCCACATTGGCCTGACCAAACAGCCCGAGCAGGGCGTCGTCAAAGCTGAAGTCGACAGTCGTACCCGACAGGGTGACGGAGGCAGCGAAAGCCGCTCCGGTCAGGGTTTGGCCCAGCAAAATCATGCCGGCAGCCAGTTTTTTGTTCACGCGTTTCATGAATAACTCCTTGGTTTTAATTGAGGTTGGGGTCAAGCCTGGATATTCATCCAGTGTTTTTTGCAAAATCTCCGCGGTCCATCACACCGTTATCGTTTTAACTGCCCAGCCTTGCGGCTGCCTGCAAGCTGTCTGTTGATTCGCGCGCTGCGCACAAAAAAGCACAGCCCCCGAGCCAACATGACTCAGCGCACACCAGATGGATTTGCAAAAAAACACGCAACGCCAGACTGGCGTGCGCATGAGACATCGCAGGGCTAAACGCCCGGCGAAACAGAAACGGATGGGGTATGGGAGACACCCCTTCCTGACGCCAAACCAACGACGCCGACTGCTATTCACGCGCACTGCTTGCTGCTTTATTTTTTAGCTGGTCGGAATGCGGCGCCTCTATGTGCCCCTGCATCCCGCCGCTTTTTTAACTGCTTGGGATCAGCCCTTGTTATTTGCTGCCTTGCGGCTGTCTCCTCCTGCCCTCTTCCCCAAACCTGCAAAGGGAAACCGGCCCAGGCGCACGACGCTACGGGTTCTGCAAATGGTGATTTTGCACAGCACCGTT
>MGZO01000014.1:0-4132 GCA_001802655.1 Hydrogenophilales bacterium RIFOXYD1_FULL_62_11 | reverse complement strand
AAAACCCGACGATCACAGGATAGTGCAAGCTCCGAATCAAGCCTGCACGGACATTCGGCAAGCCGATGTCCTTTACTGCTTTTCACGCGCACTATGTCTTGCTTTATATAAGCAGATCATCGATGCGGTGCTTTTATTGCGAGCACCTGCATCCCGCTGCTTTTTGTACTACGGGGCGAAATATAGTCCCGACTTATGACTATTGCAACACCCATAACAACAATTAATTAAAGTATTTCCATTTTTCTCCGAGCACCTTCCCGTCAACCACCCGGAAAAGCAATCTCAAGCGCACGAAAAAACGAAATCTGCAATGAAATAACCGCACAACATCGTTTCGACGTGCGCATGAGATGTCGTTGACCAAACCACCCAACGACCACAGGATCAGGTCAATCCCTGGGAGGGGAATTCACCCTGGCACCCGGACTGCGATGCCAACTGCTATTCACGCGCACTGCCTGTTACTTTATTTTGCTGCTTTTATAGAACCTCTAGGGTTCTATCGCAACGCTCCGATTCTGGTGTACGGTTGCTGTTGCGATGTGAGAAGCATAACGAATGAATATTGCAGCGCGTCGCGTTGAAAAACGCGTCGACATGAGCTTTCCGGCTCATATCGACGCGCGCAGCAGACGAAAAAAGCGGCCATCAGGCCGCCCGTTGTTCCCTGCCCACCCATCGCTTTACGCATCAGCACCATGCCATCACTCTGGGCGAGACAAGCTCAGACGCGACGGCGCTTGGACCGCTCAATCATCACGCCGACCAGGCCGATGCCGGCCAGCATCAGCATCCAGTCCTTGGGCTCGGGAACGGCAGCGGCATAGGCCAGCGAGCCGGAGCTGCTCTCGGTGGTGAAGAAGGCATCGCTGGTGTCGAAGCTACCGGTCACGAACGAAAACGGTTCGCCTCCGGTATCCACCGAAAACGACAGGCCGAGGAAGGCACCGTCGTAGTAGCCGACTTCGGCGATCGAGGGGGCTACGGCATCTGCCTGGGTAAAGCTGCTGCCCATGAAGTTCATGGACAGGCTGTCGACAGCCAGCCATTCGGCGCCTGCGCCGGTGAGGGCTGCGTCGTCGAAGCTGAAGCTGCCGGCGTAGGTTTCGCCCAGCAGCGAGCCCGCATCGATCGCGCCGCTGAAGGTGTAGGTTTGAACGGCGGCCTGAGCCGGGGCGATGGCTGCGAACAACAGGCCAAACGAGACGGCGGCGAGAGATTTCTTGAACGTCATGATGCTTCCTTGAATAAAAAAATGGAGGGAGTCCTGATCAATCCGGCAGGCGGGGCGGCAGTTCGCCGCCCCGCCCTTGCCTGCTTACTGCGCCGAGTTTAATAAGCCAAGGTCGCGCGCCGGGACGAACTGTTTGGCGGTGAGGCCTTTCAGCGTGGCCAGCGGGCGGAACGCAGCCGGGCCGAAAGCGCCGTCGGCGTCGATCTGCAGGCTGATGCCGCCGGTCACGTCGACCACGCGCACGTAGCCGTCGGCCACGGCATCGCTGCCGCTGTAGCCCAGGCTGGCGAGCAGGCCGCCGATCTGGATACGGTCGGCATAAGGCGTGAAGTCGACGAGGGTGTCGCCGGCATCGCGCATCGAGGTGTAGACGAAAGTGTCGCCACCGGCACCGCCGGTCAGCGTGTCGGCACCGATGCCACCGCGTAGGATGTCGTCGCCGGCGGTGCCGATGATCGTGTTGCGGGCGGCGTTGCCGTTGAAGGTCTGGCCGGCGACGATTGCGCTGACGTTGAGGTCGATCAGGCGGCCATAGCGGTCGAAGGCATTTTCTTCGCCGTACAGATTCGCCGTGATCTCGTCGCCGTCAGCCGCGTTGACGCGCTGCAGGCCGCCCGCTGCCTTGGGCGTAGCGATCAGATCGGCCAGCGCCTGCTGGTAAGTGATGGAGAAGGGATTGTTCTCGAACACCACACCATTGGCGGCAAACGGATAGTTGTCGCCGCCGTTGGCGGTGAAGTCGATGGTGGTAAACGAAAAGCTGCGGGCGGTATTCACCACCACGCCGTTGTCGATCAGCACGGTGCCGTCGTCCAGCACCACGCGACGAATGCGATCGCCGGTGCCGACATCGGCCACCACGGTGCTGCGCGCGGTTTTGCTGGTGTCGTAGGTCACCTGCATGCCGGAGATCTGCGCGAACTTGCCGTTGGCTGCGCCGGTTGCACTGGCGGCGCCGACGGCGTGTTCGAGAATGTCCTTCAACTGCGTGGCATTCATTGCCGGTGCGCGCTTAACCAGATTGGTGAAGGTCAGAATGTTGAAGGTGTCGCCCAAAGTCACGTTGCCTGGCACGCCAAGACTGGCGCGGATGCCGCCGCCGTTCTGGATGGCGACGTCGGTGTTGCTGGCAAAGCGCATTGCGTCGGCCACCAGATTGCCCATGCCGGTTTCGGCGTTGCGCACGCCTTCGGTGTACTGGCAAGGTGCCGGAGTACAGGACGCGTGGGTGGGACCGTTCAGCTTGGTCGCAGTGGTGCCGATGACTTGCGCGTTGAGCGCGCTGACATAGTTCAGCACCGGGGTGACCACAGCGGCGTTCAGCGTGGCGTCGGGCGTCACCCTGTCGGCATCGGCAGCAGCGCCCGACACGCGGATCATGCGGGTATTGTCGAGGCTGGTCACCAGGCCGGTGGCGTCGTCGATGGTGAAGCTGACTTCGCCGACGTAGCGGTTGCCGAAGTGGCCGGTGACGACCGGGATGGATTTGCCATCGAGGTCGGTCGAGTAAACCGGGTGGGTATTGAACGTGGGGGCGATGACCGGCGCGCCGTAGCTCAGGATGTGCGCATCGTCAGGGTCGGACATCAACTCGTGGCCGCCGCCGGAAATCACCAGATCGACGCCGCGCAGGCCGGGCACCAGGGTGTTGATTTCGTTCTGCGCGCCTTGCAGGTGACTCATGACGACGATCACGGTCACGCCTTCATTGTTGCGCAGGCGGTCGATCTCGGCCTGCACCAGCGGAATCATGTTGGCGAGGTTTTGCGCTTCGGTATTGAGCGCACTCCAGTCTTTCATAATGCCGGCGGGCGGCGAAGAAATACCGGGCAGCAGCGGCGTGGTGGCGCCGACGATGCCGACCTTCTTGCCGCCGGCGGTGGTGATGATCTTGGACGGCGCGACCACACCCGCTGCGGCCAGACCGGCCAGCTCGGGCGACACGTTGAAGTCCAGGTTCACCGACAGGTAAGTGGTGCCGGACACTTCGGCGAAGCGGGCGGCGATCGGGCCGGTGTTGTCGAGGTCGAATTCGTGGTTGCCGAAGGTGGTGGCGTCGAAGCCGATCTGGCGGCTGGCGATGGCGTCGTAGAAATCCTGGCCGCCGTCGGGGTGGGCCGTGGCGAGATTGACGAAGCTGGCGTTCAGGCGCGGGCCCGGCAAAAAGGAGTCGCCTGCATTGAGGGTGATCACGGTACCGGGCGCGGCGGCCTTGCGGGCGGCAATCACGCTGGCCAGGCGATCAACGCCGCCGTAGAACGAAATGCCCTGGCTGGCGTCGTCGCGCAGGTTGCCCTGGGCCGAAATCAGCCAAGACTCCTGGTCGCCGATGTGGAGGACAGTCAGTTCTTCTGCCCACACCGGGCCGAGACTGATAAACGAAAGCGACAAGGCTATCGACAGGGATTTGACGGCAAACTTCATTGCTGAAACTCCACTCAATAAACAGGCAACAAAAACCCAGGCATTCGGCTGGGCACAGGATTTAACGACCCGCTTGCGCCGATCGCCACGCAAGCAATGTACGGATCGCTGATGACATTTCGCATCCGATGGATCATGGAAAACATGAGCCGTTTGGCGTAAAAAAAGCGGCCTTCAGGCCGCCCGTTTTTACCGCTTACCGCTTACCGCTCACTGCTTCGATTGCGTCGCGCAACGGCCCATCCAACCAGACCCAGCCCGGCCAGCAACATGGCCCAGGACTCAGGTTCGGGGACCGGCGCCTGCCGGCAGTCTTTCTATCCAAGCGCCACAGGTGGTAATAGGCCAAAACGGGGTGATCAGGTTGCCGGGCGGTTCGGTGACAGTGAGCAGTCTTTCTATCCAAGCGCCACAGGTGGTAATAGGCCAAAACGGGGTGATCAGGTTGCCGGGCGGTTCGGTGACAGTGAG
>MGZO01000013.1:19140-22835 GCA_001802655.1 Hydrogenophilales bacterium RIFOXYD1_FULL_62_11 | reverse complement strand
ATCAACCTCTGGGCCCATGTCCTTCATGGACATCTTCGACAAGACCTGCTTTACGGTCAGCTCGGCCGGCGGACGCCGCGGCGCCCAGATGGGCACCTTCGATGTCAGTCATCCCGATGTTTCGGAGTTCATCAAGGCCAAGCGGGAGGACGGTCGCCTGCGGCAGTTCAACCTGTCGCTGCTGATCACCGGCGATTTCATGGAGGCGGTAAACAACGACCTTCCGTGGAAGCTTGCTTTCCCGGTCATGGCCAACGAAAAGGACGATCTGGACCTGGACGATGAGGAGCAGGTGGTGTGGCGCGAGTGGCCCGTCCACGATGCCAAGTACACCGTCCGCGACGATGGCCTGGTGGCGTGCAAGGTCTACAAGACCATGCCTGCGGCCGAGCTCTGGGACATGATCATGGTCTCGACGTACGACTTTGCCGAGCCGGGGTTCATCCTGATCGACCAGGTCAACGAGATGAACAACAACTGGTGGTGCGAGTCCATCCGTGCAACCAACCCCTGTGGCGAACAGCCGCTGCCGCCTTATGGCAGCTGCCTGCTCGGCTCGGTCAACCTGACCAAGTTCGTGATCGATCCGTTCACGGCCAAGGCACGGTTCGACTGGGACGGCTACAAGGAAGTCGTAGGGGTGTTCACGCGGATGCTCGACAACGTGGTGGAGATCAACGGCCTGCCGCTTCAGCAGCAGCGCGATGAGATCGAAGCCAAGCGTCGACATGGCATGGGTTTCCTGGGCCTCGGCTCGACCCTGGCCATGCTCCGCATGACCTACGGCGATGCCAAGTCGCTGGAGTTCACCGAAGAGGTCGCCCGAGTCATGGCGGTCGAAGGGTGGCGCGTCGGCGTGGAACTGGCGAAGGAAAAGGGCGCAGCCCCGATCCTGACCCACCACTTCGATGTGACTGGCGAGATGCTGCGCAAGCGGCCGGAAATGGTGGAAGACGGCTGGAAAGTCGGCGACACCATCCGCGGTTCGATCCTGCATGCCCGCTATTCGCGGTATATGCAGCGCATCGCGGCCGTGGATCCGGAGCTGGTCAAGGAGATGGAAGAGGTCGGTGCACGCTTCACGCACCACACCTCGATCGCGCCCACCGGCACGATCAGCCTGAGCCTGGCCAACAACGCTTCCAACGGCATCGAGCCGAGCTTCGCCCACCACTACAGTCGGAACGTGATCCGTGAGGGTCGCAAGTCCAAGGAGCAGGTAGACGTCTTCAGCTTCGAGCTGCTGGCGTACCGCGAGTTCGTCGACTCCAATGCCATGCCGGCCTCGTCCGGTCAGGGTTCCACGCTGCCGGACTACTTCGTCGACAGCAATTCCCTGGCTCCGAAGGCCCACATCGATGTGCAGGCAGCTGCGCAGAAGTATGTGGACTCGGCGATCAGCAAGACGGTCAACGTCCCCACGGACTTCCCCTACGAGGAGTTCAAGGACGTCTACCTCTACGCACACGCGCGTGGCCTGAAAGGGTGCACGACCTTCCGATTCAACCCCGCAGCGTTCTCGGGGGTGTTGGTGAAGAAGGACGACCTGGCCAACACCACCTACGAGTTCACGCTCGAGGACGGCTCGGTGGTCCATGCGCGCGGTGATGAGCAGATCGAGTACGACGGTGAGACGCACACTGCGGCCAACCTGTTTGATGCACTGAAGGAGGGCTACTACGGCAAGCACTAACTGCCGTGGTCCCTGTCCACCTATGACCTGCGCCGGCAACGGCGCGGGTCTTTTTTTGGGAGTCAATCCAATGTTGAAGATCGAGAAAAAGATCAAGGGGTACGCAGTTTGTACTGCCGATGCCCAGCCGGCCTCCAAGGCCGAGAACTTCGTCGACGACGCCGACCGGCGCCTGAAGATCGAAGGATGTCCCGTGCCGCCGACCGCCAGCCTGCGCTGGCACAAGCGGCCGGTAACCGAAAGCGGCAACCCGGGCTTTCTCTACATGGTCAACAGCCCCGAAGGGAAGTTCGCCGTGTTCGTGACGCACATACAGAATGGAACGCCCCTGACGGGCACTCCGTTCGAAGTGTGGGTCAACGGCGAGGAAGCCCCGCGCGGCCTGTCCGACCTGGCCCGATCGCTCTCCATCGACATGCGCTCGCAAGACCGCGCATGGCTCCGGCGCAAGCTGGAGGCGTTGTCCAAGACGCGCGGTGAGGCGTTCGAGCTGACCATGCCCGACGGTAAGATCGTCCGTGCACGGTCCGCAGTGGACGCCTTTGCCCGCCTGGTGATGTACCGATGCGAGGAGCTGGGTGCGTTCAGCGACGAGAAGTTGCAGGACACCCCGGTGATCGATGCCCTGATGTCCAAGCGCGAGCCCAAGACAACGGGCGATGGATCGGCAGGGTGGTACTGCGACGTGGAGAACCCGGCGACGGGGGATGAGTTCTTGCTGACCCTGAAGGAGTCTGTGCTGGAGAACGGCCAATGCCGTCCCTTCAGCGTCTGGCTCTCGGGCGACTACCCCTCCTCGCTGGACGGCCTGGCCAAGAGCCTGTCGCTGGACATGCGAGTGGCGGAGCCGGCCTGGCTTGCACGCAAGCTGAGCCAGCTGATCGATGTCAGCGAGCAGCGTGGTGACTTCTGGGCGCACGTCCCGGGCGCCACCGACGGTAAGAAGGCGAGCTACCCCTCGACCGTGGCCTACATCGCCGCGGTTATCACGCACCGGTTCAAGGTGCTGGGGTTGTTCAACGACGCCGGTGACGCTGCAGTCGATAGCGGCGTGGTCCAGCTGCACGAGGTCCGTCAGGCCCGCGAGCAGTCCAAGGTGGCGAGCACCGCCGGCGACTGCGGTGAATGCCAGTCAGTGGGATCTGTCTTCATCTTAGACGGCTGCCCCACTTGCTCGGCATGTGGCCACTCGAAGTGCTCCTAGCGGCGAAGGGTGCAAGAAGTAAAAAAAAATTGCAGCAATTCGCTGCATTTCTTGCAGCAATTCACTGCAGTTGATGAATGAGCAGAGCCCCGGAATTTCCGGGGCTCTCGCTTTTACGGCGTTGACGCAAGGCCCGCGCTTTGCGTCAACGCCGTCGCAAGACGGTCCGAGCCAGCGGTTCTGGCACACACCACCCTGACGGGTACTAGCAACTGCGCGGCATGGCCGCGTGGGCAGGAGAGTTTTGCATGAGCATTTTCCACATCTGCACCAATGGCGCCCACGTCACTGCGATCGACGACGACGACGTCAAGACCATGGCTGAGAGCGGGACGCCGCTGCATACCGACGAAGTTCTGCGCGTTGCAAAGGCCCGATTCGAGAAGCACAAGATCGACTCCTCCGGCCTGCGGCTGGTGAAGACGGTGGACCTTTTCGAGATCCAGACCCAGTGCCTGGACGATGACGTCGACAACCTGGGCTTGACGCCGGATGCGTTCATCGAGATCGGCCGTAGCGTTCTCGATAGCGACACCACGTCGGTCGATCTGGACGCAATGATGACGGCCTACAACATCCAGACGTGGACCCACCTGCCGGCGGATGAGGCACTGGGCCACCTCAGTGACGATGACACGGCACCAGTCCGATGCCATGTCCCGCTGGATCTGCGACAGATGGCCAGGTCCATGGCGATCGAGAATGCCGCCCAGGCAGTGATCCTCGCATCGGAGGGCACGTCCGATGAGCTGATGTCAGCCCTGGACACCCTCAAAGCGGCCTTGGCCAAGCCGGTAT
>MGZO01000013.1:0-19131 GCA_001802655.1 Hydrogenophilales bacterium RIFOXYD1_FULL_62_11 | reverse complement strand
GCGGGTCGACATCGATCCGAGCGGTGACCAGCCCCGGATCCGGGTCTACCCGGCGACCGATACGGCCGAGACCACCGAGTCCGGCCTGGACATCTGGCTGGAGATCTCCGAAGGGCGGCCGGCTCTGCACCTGGCTTCCGGCGAGATGCAGGAGGCGAACTGCCACATCCACCTGGTGGATGGAAAGCGGATTGAGGCTACGCCTTCTGCTGGGTGGCTGGTGGCTGGTCAGAGCACCGTCTACCCGAACCAGAAGTCTGCGATCTTCGAGTAAGGGCCATTCGCCCAGATGAAAGAGATGTGCCCCCAGCTTCGGCTGGGGGCCTAACCTTGGGTCAATCGGCCCCGGTTGGACCGTTCCGCTGGCGGCCCAGGCCCTTTAACCTGACCAGGTGAGGGGACGGCGCCCCTTGCGTTAGTTTCTCCGCCGCCGTCATGACCCCGCCCACGCCAGCCTGGGCGCGCTCACCCGCAGTCGATGCAACGTCGTCTGCTCGCCGCACTCGCGGCTGATTTCCTCAGATGCCCTTCCCAATGCCTGAAGTCGAGCCTCACGGCTCGTGGCTCGGGCCTGTGGGCGCTGCTTGAGGTGCCTTTCCCCACGCCGTCACCGCGGGGTGCGGAAAGGCTCCATGAGCCAGCCGACCGGACGGACTCCGGACACAGCCCTACGGGGATATGAGGAACACACCAATGAAAGAACTGACTTCGCTGCAGACCCGAAACCTGGCCACCCTCTGTGCGGTCATGCTGGCCAACGGCATCAAGTCCTACTCCGGAACTCTGGATGGACAAGGCGACGAAGGAACGTCGATCGATGCGCACATGGAGATGGCTGATGGCAGCCCGGCCACCGAGGAGACGCTCGATATCGAGGTCGAGGTGATCGAGCCGAACTACGGGGGTGCGACGGGCGGTGAGAAATCCACCACCTACAACCTCTACGACGCCCTGGATGACCTGGCAGAGAGCATCTTCGACAGCGTTCACAGCGATATTTTCAATAACGATGGTGGGCAAGGCAGCGTCACCATCACGGCAGAAGGCAAGGTGATTGTCGAAGCGTCCGACCTGGTGACGGTTACCGAGAATCGCCCTGATGTTGTCTTCGGCATCGACGGCAAGGAGACCGATGAAGACGCGGAGGTGCTGGAGGAATCCAGCGCAACGGCGTCGTGACCGTCTTCAACATCTCGCTGGCCGCCTTCCCGGGCCAGGAGTTCGCCGTTGCTATGGCGCGTGCGGCGGCTGGCGTAAGCGAGCCGTTGCTGGGCCAACTGGCCGTCGACCACGTCCAGCTCTGCCCCCAGAACCGTGGATTGCTCTCGCCTGATCTGGCTCGCCATCTGGCCGAGACCTATCCGGCAACGCAGTTCAGGGTCCATGCCAATACGCGTGTGGTCTCCAAGCGCCAGGTCACCGACCTGGATCGCTTCGACGCCGGCGCCGAGTACTGGCAGGCACTGGCCCACATCAGCCAGCTGCTGGGAGCACCGGCCTACAGCGCCCACGCGGGCCTGAAGGCGAATGCCACCCTGGAGCAGGTGCTGGACAACACGCGCCGGGCCGCTGATCTCTTCGGCGTTCCTGTTGCGATCGAGGGCCATTACCCGACCCCACGTGGGATCTACCTGCTCGATACCTGGGAGGACTACCGGACGCTGTTGGAGTCCGGTGTTCCCTACGCCCTGGATCTCTCGCACCTGCACATCCTCGCCGTCCAGTCCGGACGCCGTGAGGAGGAGCTGGTCAAGGAGATGCTCGGCGCGCAGCAGTGCCTCGAAATCCACGTAAGCGGTAATAACGGTGCACGTGATTCCCACGAAGTACTGGACGACACCGTTTGGTGGTGGCCACTTCTTTCGCACACCAACCCCGACGCGGTGGTCTTCTCCGAAGGCACGCAACGTCATTGAACGCGCCACGAGCGCATGGAGAAAAGATGGACAAGTTCCTGATCGTAGTGCCGGAAGGACACACAGGCATCGACGCTGGTTCTGCCGTAGTCACACCAGCCCCGCTGAAGGGCGAACGGGTGCTGTGCCACTACGAAAGCAACCGCTTCGGCGCCGTCAACATGAAGCGATTTGTCGAGAAGTGCTTCCACGCCGCCGGTCGCGCGGCAGTGGCATACCCGACGATCGCCAAGTCGATGCTGCCGGCTGATTCCCTGAAGGTGGTCGGAAGCTTCGACCTCACCCAGCGATGTATCACTGAAGTCACCGACCCCGACGCTTTGCGCGCCTGGGCAGGTGACATCGGCGATCTTGCCGTCTGATCCAAGCCCCCGGTTTACCGGGGGCCTTTTACCTGCATCCCCTGAGGGGTGCAGCTAAAAGGCTCCCTGAGCCCAACGACTGGCCGCTGCCAGACCCAAACCACCCCGCGGGGACATGCGCCCCCATCCGGGGGAGTGCTGTCTTCGCTCCACAGGAGCAACAGCATGAACGATGCAGTCAATACCAACAGCGAACGCACCATGGTGACGTTCGTTTCGGCCCAGCACACCGCCGATGGCGTTAACCCCTTGTACGCAAGGTTCAACGTAACCCAGGCGTTCATCGATCGGATGCTGGACGTGCAATCCCTCGTCCAGCTCAACGGTCTGTCCACGGCCAGTTACACCGGCCATCCCGCAAGCTGGGGACCGGACAACGAGGACGAGATGTCGGTCTTCAACCGAACCGTGTCTGGCGAGATCGTGGTGTCCAGCTCGGACTTCCACTTCACCGACGCGATCAAGGACGACGACGGCGACATCGAATCAGTCAGCCTGGACATCAAGGTGTTGGTGGAGGCATGGGAGCGTAACCAGCCCATGGCCATCCTCGGGTACGACTACCGCGAGCTCGAACAGACGATCGCCGACTGCGGCGACACCGTCTACCTGGAGATGCAGCAGTGAGCGGGGCCACCAAGTGTGTTCGTGTTCGCCTGGCTGCCCTGACCCGGGTCGAGTACACAGAGGTGATCGAAGTTCCGGCAGACGTCACCCAGGACCAGCTCGAGCAGCTGGTCAACAAACGGTACAGCGACGTCGACGGCGGTGATTACGTGGAAGACGACCACTACTGGGAGCCCGGCCACTGCTTCACCGAAGCCGCGGACGAAGGTGAGGAGGCCACCGGTTCGGCCACGTTCCAGGCCGACGCGGTGCAGTTCACCCCCTACTGACTCACACATCAACAAGGCGGCCCATTGAACGGGCCGCCAGGAGAAATCTCATCATGAAGATCAAGAACACCCGCATCTCGTACCTGGGCTACGCCATGATCGAAGCAGGACTATGGCGCGTCATCGACAAGTCCGACGGCCGCAATGCGGTGGTTGGTCCCCAGTACAAGAGTGAGGCCGAGCTGTTGGGCGACTTCGACCGGTACTACCAGGCATCCTGGGCAGCGCCGGCGACGTCAGCCATCACGTCCACGCCGGAGGAGCTGATCCAGGTCCTGCGGCATGTCCACTCGGATATCCAGAAGATCCGCGATGGCCAGATGATTGCTATGGATGTCGAGCAGATGCAGCGCAATATCGCTCATCTGCTCGAACGTAACGGCTCGGATACCCTTCCGAGGGTCCAACCCTCCAAGGTGGCCACGGTCGACTCGTGCGGCTTCACAGCGTCATGGATGATCGAGCATGACCTGGCGGATCGATGGGGTTCGTTGAACGACTACAACCTCTCGGCCAAGCCGTCGTTCCAGGTGCTGAAGGACGACCCCAGCTTGCTGGAGCGTCTTCAGGCGATGCAGCGCGACGAACTGACTTTCGTCGCGGCCAAAGACGGCCAGTTCGGCGTCCTGTTCGAGATGGAGTACATGACGTTCGAGTCCGATGGGGGAGATTTCGACTCCCATGGGCAGGAACTTCCAACCGAAGCGCAGCGCGTGGACCAGCTGTTGAAGGCCTTGCCCGGCTTCATCGAGCAGTTCCCGACTGTCGAGTTCTGCCTGCCCGAGCCGCGTTCGATGTGCGAGGGCCGTGCAGGGCTGTGGGGCTTCGTTGCAGAAGGCGCCCTGGACAGTGACGGTCTCGACCGTCTCATGAACGCATTCTTCGACCACGCCTATCCGCAGGCTTCAAAGGCTGCCGCCTGATACCAGGCTTCAGCACCTGAAGCGAAGCGGGATAGACTTCAACCAAGGGCCCCGGATTCTCCGGGGCCTTTCCCCAGCTCCTTCCACGAGGGCGCTGCGGAAAGGCTCAATGAGCCCCTCGACCGGCCGACGCCGGACACACCTACCCAGCCAGGGGCATGCCCCTGATGGGGAAGCTCGTGGCATTTCCCAAGGAGATGGCAATGAGCATGGTTTTCTTCAATGAACGCGGCGCGATCGATGTGCGTGGCGAAGATGGGCGAGGTCGCTTCAGCGGCAAAGTCCAGTCGCAGCTGGAGCGTGAGTACGGCCAGCTGGAGATCATTCCGATCGAAGAAGCTGCACGTCGAATCGAGCAGGCGGCCTGCATGCCCTGCATCGAGATCACGCACGAGCAGTTCAACGACGCGCTGGAGGTGCTGCCGCCACTGCTGTGGAAGCAGGACGCGGACGTGGAATCGTTCCGCTGCTGCGAAGCCACAAGCGGATCGGTACACGCCAGCTATGTCCGTCTTGGACGTCGCTACTTCACCATGCGTCGTCCCATCTCGGACTCGCATGAAATGCTGGTGGCGATGGCCACCCAAACGATGCTGGCAGGCCGGCGCACGAAAGCTGCTTTGACCTGACCTAGACACAACACCCACCCGCTCGGGCCATCCCCGAGGGGGTATGGCCTGGGCTCAACATGGAGTCCACACATGCAACAGCAAGAGCATGGCGAGAAAGGCCATATCAACGTCCTCATCCGCGACCAGGATTCGGAGATCACCAGCTACGGGCGGCACTGCCGGTTGTTGGTGTTCAAGGATGTGGAAACGGGTCTGATAACGATCCGGGAGGACATCAAGCATGGCCTTCCCGAAAGTTCCGAAGCCGATCGACAGAAGGTGGCGAAAGGGGGGCAGCGCATGCACCCGCGCAACTCCAAGCTGGTCCACGTCAGTTCTGAGCGGTACCAGAGCGCCATCGGCCATGAATCGATCGAACACACTTACGTGATTGCGCGCAACGGAGTGAAAGACTCCGACGCCGTACTTGCAATCACTGTGGGCGGCCGGTGGCTGAAGTTCCTGCCGCATCCGATGCGGTCGATGCCAAGCGACAAGCCCGAGCACTGGCTGCGGTTCCAGTTGCAGCACGTACCGGGGACAGAGCTGAGCGAGCAGGACCAGAACCGGATCCAGCGCTTCATGCGGTTGCATAAGACCGAAGCACTGATCCGCGACGGAAAGCACTACACATTGGCTGGTGGATTGCTCGCGTACTGCGACCCCACTGCCATCCACTGATTCAAAACCCCGCCGGGGCGCAGACCCCGGCAACGGGGCTGCGCCGTGGCTCTTCAACAGGAGAGTGTCATGGCTTACAAGGCAACACGTCTGGTCGCCACGCTGGTTCGCAAGCTGGGCGTCAACAAGGGTGCGCCGCGCCTGTGGCTCGAAGGGATCTTCCCCAGCAGGGCCGGCTTCGCCCCCGGCGCCCGCTACACGGTGTCCGCACCGGACGGTGAGATGAAGGTGGTGCTGAAGATCGACGATAGCGGCGTGCGACTGGTCTCGGCCAAGACCAAGGCTGATCGCACGCTTCCCGTCATCGACCTCAACAGCAAGGAGCTGCTGGATCGATTCGTTGGCATGGACACCGTCAGGGTGGTCATGCTCAACGGGGAGATCCACATCCTGGCCGACGCGGTCGAGGTGAAGAAGGCCGAACGACGTCGCCGGCTGGAAGCGGCGATCGAGCACCGCACGATGACGGTGGCCTCCGTGTCACACGGCATCGGGGTGCTGTCCAACGCGCTTCACGTGGGACTGCGGCAGGCGGGCTTCAAGCCCAAGTTGCTGTGGGCCTGCGAGATCCGCGAGGAAGTCATCAACCAAGCGGCGCATGCCAACGATGCCTGGGATGAGGAGACCGTAGGTTTGGCCATGCCGCTTCAGCAGCTGGCCTTCGCCGATGAGTTCACCCTGTCCCGGTTGCAGCGTCCGGTGCTGTTGGAGGGCGGTCTGCCGTGTACGGCAGCGTCCATGGCCGGTCGTGCCAAGAAGGGGCTGGCCAAGGCGGAGGACGATGAAACGGCGGGGCACTTGATCGCCGCGTTCATCGCACTCATTGCCCGGGTCAATCCCTGTGCAGTCATGCTGGAGAACGTGATGCCGTACTGGTCCACGGCTTCGGCATCGATCCTGCGCACGCAGCTCAAGGAATTGGGCTACGACGTGCAGGAACGCGAGCTGCACGGCGAGGACTACGTCATCGAGGCGCGTCCGCGGCGTGTACTGGTCGCGGTCACCCAGGGCGTGGATCTGGACCTGGCGGCCATGGTGCCGCCACCCAAGGCCCAGCAGACGATCGCTGATGTGCTTGAGCCGATTGCTGAGGATGACCCGATGTGGTCGCCGATGCAGTACCTCAAGGACAAGGAGGTGCGCGACCAGGCCGCCGGCAAGGGCTTCAAGATGCAGGTGGTGACACCTGATGCGACCCGAGTTGGCACCCTGGGTACGGGGTACCAGAAAAATCGCAGCACTGAAGGGAAGGTCCAACACCCGACCAAGCCCGAGCTGATGCGGTTGTTCACTCCTACCGAGCACGCTCGGCTGAAGGGCATCCCCGAGTCGATGATCGAAGGCGTGACCAGTCGCACCTTCGCTCACGAGATCCTGGGACAGAGCGTCATCTGGCCGGCGTTCCGCCAGCTGGGTGAGCACTTGGGCCAGGCACTGGGCAAGGGGTTGGTCAAGGCCAAGGCGGTATTACCCGCCGTGGTCAAGGCCGCTCCCGACCAGGAGGCGACGATGCCGCTTTTCCAGGCGGCTTGAAGATGGACCCCGGGCTGCTTACGCAGCCCGGGTGTTCCAACCGTGCCCCAAGAAGGGCCGGTTAACCGGTGGGATGGATCCTCCGACCGTTCTACGATGGCTTCAGTGGTTCGAGGACTCTTTCGCCAGCCCCCCGGCTGGGGAAAGGCTCCATGAGCCAGCGCACTGGCCGCCAGCCAGACACACCACCCGAACGGGGCATTCCCCGTCGGGGTTGCTCCGTTCTTCAACAGGAGCAATCCCATGAGCATCACCATCAGTGAAGACGATTTCCGCGATCAGTGGGGCGCACGCGCCCAGGACAGCGGTGACCTCTTCGAGCACAGCCAGGTCGTCAACCTCCCCCTCAACACCGTCTGGACGGTCGTGGAGTGCGACGACAACAACTGGTACGCCCTTCCGGGCTTCAAGATCGTCAACAAGCTGGGCTACGTCGTGACGGATAAGGCTTGGGAAGATGACACGGTCCAGGCCATCTGGTTCCTCGACGACCTCGAAGACGAAGACGAAGACGAAGACGAAGACGGCGAGCACAACCCCGTCGACGCCGACGACAACTGATCCATCAACCCTCTGGGGGCCACGCCCCCGCACGGGGCGTGCTCCCTTTCAACAGGAGTATGCAATGAGCACTGAAATCGAATACCGCCACTTCGCGGTCAAGCTGGACGGACATAAGGCATTCCAGGCGCTGCGTACCCTCGTCCCCGCGGTGCAGGAGGACGACTTCCTCAAGTACCGCTGGGCCGAAGGCGGCTACCTGGTCTTCGTCGAGCACGGCAGCAACAACGACTTCGACCATGCCGGTCGTCGTGCCCGCCACTGGTCCATGCAGTTTGGCGGTTCGCGATCGGACGTCATGCGCCAGGTGATCGTTGCCTCGTGCTACGCCGAGTCGGAGATGACCCGCCTGCGTGGCCGGTCGGTCAAGGCTGAAAGCTACATTTCGGCCTATCGCAAGCTGCTGGACGGTGCCGTGGACATCGGTGATGTCGACGCGCCCCGCCTGACGGCGATGCTCGATGAGCGCTACACCCCGGACCCGGGTGATCAGAACCACGACCGGCGCGCCATGGCTGAGCACACGCTCACGCCTTATCTGCTGGAGAAGGGGCTTCTGTCGCTCATCCAGGGTGAGGTTGCCTATGGCCGCGTCCGCCCGGACTACTACCAGCTCAAGCTGGCCCAGGATCGGGACGGCGCGGATGGCCAATCCGAATACCTGGCCGGCCTGGCTTGGCTCTTCGAGCTGGGTCACGGCGGGATGGGACTGGATGGCAAGGACCGTCACTGGCGTTTGGACACGGTGTCGGGCTTCTGGTGCGATCAGACCGTGGCTTCACTGCGGCTGGCCGCATGAGCCCGGCCGTCGGAACACCGGTCGGTGCCGCAAGGTGGCCCCGGTCAACGGAGCACCCAGGCAACTGGGAGGCCCCGTTGCAGGGCAGGGTGCTGGACCTGCGTGACCCCCGCGCCTGGCGTGGAACGGTTGCGTTTCCGTCCAGCTCCCCCGATCCCGACGCCGTGAATGAGTACGTCGACCGCCTGCTGGCGGAAGGTGAATTCAGCACGGTGCCGGTGCTCTGGGACTTGCCTTCGGGCCAGCAGGTGTACTGGCAACGACCGGCCTCATTGCGGACGTACGCCCAGGACTACACCCACTGGCTGCGGGCGCGGTGCGATGCATCCGAACGGCGGGATGACCGCCTGGAGGTGCTCGCATGCGCGGTCTGATGACTCAGGCAATTGCCCTTAACCAGGAGCGCAAGCGCCTGAGGCAACAGCTCAAGAAGACCCCGGATGACGCCACGTGCCGTGATCGCCTTGATGAGACCACCGATCGACTGCTGGACATGCTCGTGCAAGAGCTGACCCACCAGAGTCGCGACATCAGTGCGGCCGCAGCACGCGGCCGCCGCCACTACTGACCTCAACGCCGCCCGGACTCTCCGGGCGGCTTCACATTCAAGCCAGCCACGTGCTGGAGGAGTCTCTATGCAGAACAATGACGGTTACCCCTGGCGGGTCATGTACCTCGATGCCGGGCACCACCCGGCCGAGGCCCGTGATCCCGACGCAGCCCAGCTCTGGACGTGCATGGCCGACGACATTGGCCATGCGATTGAGCAGTGCCTGGACGCCTACCCCGGCGCCACCATCGTGGGCGCTGCGCTGGACAGTCAGTTCCACCTCCTGCCGGAAGGCGAGGGTGGGTACCAGCTGGCCAGCGGATCGAGCACCTGGATCACCGCCCGCAACCTGTCGATCCACCTGTGGGACAAGGACGGGGATCTGCTGTGCACGGTCTATGGCCGCCAGAAGGAAATGGACCAGCCTCACGCCGACATCGAAGTTAGTTTCGACACTGTCGCCCGCGAGGCCATCGCCGAGCTGCATGAGGACACACCGCTGGAGGAGTATGTGGCCCACGCGGTGCATCTGGATGGTGCTTTGGTCACCTATCTCGATCACTACGAGCGCCGTGAGGGTGAGTCCATGAAGGACTTCCTGGAGCGGTGCGCCACGCTTGATTGGCAAGACGGGCCGGACAGCTGGATCTTCCCCCCGGCCAGCCCCGCTGCCACATCCTCTACCCCGACGGCTGCTGCACCGACCCAGTAGCCCCCATGCCCCACGCTCCGACCTTCGGGTCGGGGCTTTCTGGAGGATCGCCCCGGCGGTCCTGCACAAAGCCCCCACACGAGACCCATGCAAGGCCGTCCGCCGGCCGCGCCAACTTCCAACCGGCCCCGAAATCGTGCCGGCTAGACGGTGCCCAGCTCGGGCCAGACGCGCTAATGTGACCCCATCAGCTCTCAGAGCGATCCGACGAGGCCGGCACGCCTCACACACACCCACTCGGGGACATCTCCCCTAGCGGGCGGTGTCCCTTCTTCCAAGGAGACACCGATGATCATCAAAGTAGCGACGGAAGCCGCCTTGCGGCTCCTGGCCTATGCCGCCCCATCCATTCCGTACCCCGTGATCCGGCCCGAAATATCGGATCGCAACGTACGGCGTTTGGAGCGTAAGACCAGCAAGCGCTGATCCAACACACATCACCCACGCGGGGACAATCCCCGCAGGGGATGTCTCCGTTTTCTTTTCGGAGACATCACGATGGAACAGATGTTCATGTTCGATGTCGCGCCGGAGACGGTGGCGCCATCCAAGAGCTGCTCTACTCGCCGGGACTTTGGTCCCTCACCCAAGCAGAAGGCACTTCGCATCAAGCTGATGCGCAAGATCGCCTTCAAGCAGCGGTACCGGGAGTTGCCGGGCGTCGGCAACGACGAGGCGTGGAGCCACGACGGAATCCTCATCCTTCACCGTGCGCTACTGGCGGACTGGGAGGAGACCTTCCCGAGCTGCACCAACACCCGCCAGCAGATCGACTACTGGACGTGGATGTTGGGCGATCCCACTGCTCCGTTCTCCTTCCATGACTGCCTTGTGGTTGAAGGCTTCACGGACCCGGAGATGGTCATCGAAAACCTGCGTAAGCGTGCGCCCACCTGGTGGGTCGACGCTCAGCAGTATCCGGACCGGCAGCAACTCAAGATCTACAAGGCCGCGGTTAACGAACTCGGCCTCAACGCACCGGCAGCCAAGGCTGCCTAACCCCATCGGGACCCTCTCCCGACGGGGGAGGGTTCTCTCAGGAGAATCCAATGAATACGATCAAAGCCAAGATTGCGGTTGCTTTTGCCGGGTCCGTCCCGGGTGTCGAGTCCGCACCGCATGAAATGGTGGCCTACGACGGCCAGCAGAATCACCCCCTGCTGCCGCGTGTGATGGACACGTTCCGGTTCAACAAGGACCTGTTCATGACCCTTGGCCTGTCCTGGAATCGGGAATGGTCCCGCAGTGAAACGGATGCTCGTCGCGGTGTCTGGATCGGTGGCCCGAAGGGCGCCGGCAAGACCACGGCCCCGGAGCAGTTCTTCGCGCGCCTCGGCGTGCCGGTGCTGACCCTGACCTGCAACCGCCGCGTTCCCCTCTCGGATTACATCTCCAAGATGGTGCCCGACGGTGAAGGCGGCTGGATCAATCAGCCCGGTCCGCTCGTCATCGCGATGCAGGAAGGCTATCCGGTGGTGCTCAATGAGCCTTCCGCCATGGATGAAGCCGACCTCATCGCCATGCACGACATCATCGACCGCGGCCTACTGGTCACGGACGATGGAACGGTGGTGAAGGCCAAGCGCGGGTTCCTCGTGTACGCGGCCGACAACACCATGGGCTACGGCGATGAATCCGGCGGCTACGTGGGTACCAACGTCCTCAACTCCGCGACGATGCGTCGGTTCTTCAAGTTCGAGATCGACTATCCCAACGAGGCAGAGGAAGTGGGCATCCTGCAGGCCCGGTTCCCCAACCAGGTCAAGGAAGCGCTGAGTGCGTTCGTGAAGTTCGCGAACATGATCCGCGCGCCCTACAACCAGCGCCAGTCGCAGGTCACCATGAGTACCGGTGAGCTGATCGAGATGGTGGAGGCGGCGGTCTACTTCGACGGGTTGTCCTCCCAGGGGCGTTCGCCGGCGTGGTTCGCCTTCAATCGCATCATGGGCGGCATGCCTCCGGTGGAGATGGAAGCTGCTCGTTCGAGCTTCCAGGCCTGCTTCCAGATCGACGTGTCGGGGCAGTGAGCATGGGCTCGCCCGTGCACCACATCCACATGCGGCGTCGCGATCCGCTGGCTCCGTCCACGTGGCAACACTGGCGGGCCTGGATCGAACCGGCTGGGGAGTCCTCCAGCCGGATCGTGATGGAGAACGGCAAGGGCGGCGACAACTTCGATCGCATCGAGGTTGGGGCTGATGAGATGGCGGGCGGTGACCCCGTAAGCCATCTCGCGTCGATGATCTTGGCCAAGTCCGAGGCGGGGTGGGAAACCACCCTGCTGAGCGATGAGGATCGGATCAGTGCTCCCAACGACCAGGTGATCTTCTTCGAAATCCGAGGAGGCAGCCAGGCCGATCAGGAGATGACGGTAGCCAAGCTGCTTGAGCTCTTCGCCGGCTTCGCGAAGGACCAGCTCTTCGACCACATCACCCCCGTCGCCTATCAGGCCTTCGCCAACGGCAAGGCAGAGAAGCGGTGGACCGGTGAGTTCCAGGTGGGCAGGGATCGGATCAAGCTCGAAACCGGCACCAGGGCCAAGATGGTATTGGCCGCGGAGGTGCCGGTTGGAAGCATCGCCTCACACGCGCTGATGTTCGTGGCAGCCGGCATGTGCCTGCCGTCCACGATGGACATCACCGTGTGCGACGAATCCGCGCTCGGTGTGGATGCCAAAGAGTGGGTAAAGAAGTTCCCCGCTTCTCTGGAATCCCTCAAGGAACTTGCCTGGTCGACAGGCGCAATACCGCGGCCCCTGAGCAAGGGGCTGTGGAATGGAGCTGCAGGGGTCGAACTGACTCCAGCGGTTTTCTGACACTTCCGCCCAGTGCGGAGCCCTCTCGGTATGAGAGGGCTTTATCCCGGACGCTCAAGAGCGCCCAGGACAAAGTCCTTTTCACCGGTTTCGTCGAGCGATCGACACCATCGCGGCTGGTATGCCGCACACACCCCGAGCCCTGTGGGCGAATTGCCCACACGGGCATTCGCGCGCCTGGCTCTCACCGGAGAAATGAGATGAGCAGCAAGGCATTGAGCGACGTCATCGTGGTTACCCCCGTCATCCGTATCTGGAGCGGTCAGGTCACCATGCGGCGAGATGAAGACCTGTCGGGCGCCTCCGGGCTCCCGCCCAAGGAGTTGGTGTCGGACGGTTCCAAGCGAATCCTCGACCCCAAGGCCCTGACCAAGATGGAATCGCAGCGTCGCTGCGTGAACCGTGACCTGGCCCGGCTGGGTGTGCGAAGCCCGATGGGCTTCCTCATCACGCCGACCTCGGAAACGGCGGTCCACGAGGAGATGGCAGCACGCAAGGTGGATTTCATCGCCGCGCGTGACGCACTGGTCTCCGACTACGACCGCCTGTGCACGCAGTGGGAAGCCAAGAACCCCGGGTTCGAGCAGCTCCTGCGTCGCAATCGCCCCACGGCCGCGGAAGTGGCCAAGGCCTGTGACTTCGACTACGCGATCTACAAGGTCTCGGCGGTCGATAGCGAAATGGGCCAGGAGCGGTTCGAGACGGTAGCCAAGGCCACCACCAGCGCGCTGGCGGAGGACATCTCGGCAAACGCGAAGGCGATCCTCAAGGACTCCTTCGACAACCGTGAGTCGGTCACCCAGCGAGCGGTGAATGTCGTGCGGGAACTGGTGCGCAAGCTCCAGAGCTTCACGATGTTCGACCCGCGCATCCTGCCCACCGCCAAGGCGCTGGGGAAGGTGCTGGAGGACATGCCCAAGACGGGGCCGCTGGACACGACGCAGACCCTGATCGTTGGGGCGATGCTCCGGTCCATGTGCAACCCCGATCAGCTGCTCACGCTCGGTATCGGCGAGGTGGCTGAGGAAGAGGAAGAAGAGACCCAGACCCAGGTGCAACTGCCCGGGGTGGACACCCAGACTGCGGCCCCGAGCCGCGAAGTGGAAGCAACGGCCGCGCCCGCTGTTTTCTAAGGAGCACAACCATGCAAGTTGATGCCATTGCAAAGGCCAGGCTCGTCCTGGCCTCGCTGCCCCTGTTCGCGCAGGGGCTGGCCGGGGCGACCGGGGTTACGGTGCAGATCGACCGCACCGCCCGGACCGCCTCGACGGACTTCAAGAACATCCGGATTCCGGCCTTGCCGCTCCCCACCTCCGAGCAGGACGTGGATGGGGCGCTGAGGCTGGCCACTCTCGTGAAGGGCTTCATTCCCCATGAGGTGGGTCACATCCGGCATTCGAAGAAGTCTTGCTACGAGGTTCGCAACCCCAAGGAGAAGGCGCTCGTCCGTTTGATGAACGCCATCGAGGATCCTCGCCAGGAAGTGGAGCTGATCAAGGAGTTCTCGGGCACTCGAGAGCAGCTGGACCAGATGACCACCACCCTGATCGGGCCGACGGGTTTCTACGATGTGCTCACGGAGAGCGATTCCCCAGCCTGGCTGGTGGGTGCCTACTCCATGTACGTTTTGCGCGGCTTGCTGCGCGGACAGGTGGAGTTCGAGGAACTGGCTGAGAAGAGCCGACCCGCCTTGGAGGCGGTGTTCGGCAAGCCCTTCACCAGCCGGCTCAACGTGCTGCTCAACACCAGCGGCCCGAAGATGCGATCGAACCAGGACGCTTTGGACCTGGCGCGGCGCATCGACAAGGCCATGCAAGAAGAGCAGCAGGCTCAGCAGGAGCGGAAGAAGTCGCAGGAAGCTGCCAAGTCCGATGAGGACGACGGCAATGAGGGCGAAGACTCCGATGCTTCATCGGCTGGCGACGACACCGGCGACGATGCCACCTCTGGTTCCAAGGGGGGTGACAGCGACGATGGTGAAGACGGCGACGATGAGACGCAGGCCGCAGATGACGACAGCGGTTCCGGCGATGATGGGTCCAACCAGGACAAGTCTTCAGGCTCCGGTGACGGAGCAGAAGACGATGCCTCGGACACATCGGATGCGAGCAGCAGCGGCGCCGACGGCGCGGGTGGCTCGGACCAGGCTTCCACTCCTGATCCGCAGTCGATCATCGATGCCCTGCAAAGGGCGGTTGATGAAGCCGAAGAGCACGGCCTGAAGGACCTCGGGGATTTGGTGGCGGGTGAAATCGCTGACCAGATCGATGAGATCCAAAAGCACGGCACGGATGGCTACGTCTACGATGAGAGCAATGCACAGGCGCCGGGCATGGTGGACACTGCCTACCGTCGCTCCAACTGCCAAGGGTCCTACGATCCAACGCAGGCATTGCAGCAGTCGGGCCGGATTCGGGCCCAGCTGCAGACCCAACTGCAGGCGCTCCAACGGCAGCGCGTACACGAATCGGTCAGGGGTTCGCGCCTCAACGACCGGAAGGTGTTTCGCACCAGCAGCGGTGATCGTCGGCTCTTCCTCCAGCAGGACGACCGTCGTGAGCTGAACACCGCGGTGTTCATGCTGGCCGACATCAGTGGATCGATGCAGGGCATGCGCATCAAGCTGGCCTCGGACGCGCTCTACGCTACGGCCGTGGCTCTCAACGGGCTGCGGGGCGTCAAGACGGCGGTCGGGACTTTCCCCGACTACGGCATGGCCCTCGGGTTCGGTCAGCGTGCAGTGTCCCAGCAGGACAGCTTCGCGCTAAAGGAGACCGGCGGTACACCGCTTGCGCAGGGTGTGCTGTGGGCCAGTCGCCACTTGATGGCTCGCAAGGAGGACCGAAAGATCCTCCTGGTGCTGACTGACGGGCAACCTGATTGCATGGGTTCGGCCAAGGCGCAGATCCTGGCGGCGGAAGCTGCTGGCATCGAAACCCTGGGGCTCGGTATCGAGCTTCCGATGGTCGGCCACATGTTTAAGACGTCTGCGGTGATCAGGGACCTGGGTGAACTTGCCCCGGCAATGCTGTCCATGTTGAAAGGAACCTTGAGTTCCCAGCTCATGGCGGCCTAAGAAGAAACGCGAACACCGGGCAGGGGGGGTATCTCCCCCTTGCCCGGTCAAGCGGACAGCCCAGTGCCCTGCGACTGCTCGGCAGTGGGCTGTCCACTTTTGAGCCACAGGCTCGTCCACGCGGGGATTGCCGCGCACACACCACCCGAACGGGCCACTCCCGTCGGGGAGGGTCCGTTCTTCAACAGGAGAACGGCATGCAAAACATCAAGCGGGCCTTGGCCCAGCTGATCAGAACCTTCGGGATCGAAGTCAGTTCAGACGACCGCGGACTGAAGCTGTACTGGGGGTTGTTCACCCAGGGCAGCGGCGTGAACTTTGAAGGCGGTCTCGGGGACTTCCGCCCTGTGATCCAGAAGATGCGGGCAAACGGCGGTCTGAAGGACGCAGTTCGCATCCGGCAACTGATCGACGACGGGGAAATCACCGTCAAGATCAAGATCACCGATCACCGCTACACCCATGAGAACACCATGGACGTGGAGATCGATGGGCCGCATAGCATCGACGATGCTGAAACGCTGGAGGTGATCGAGCGTTTCAGGGGTGCGCTGGAAGAGCTGAAGTGCAAAGCCTCGTGCGAGGCCCACTCACTCATCCACGACTACGTCCTCCTGTCGGTATCGGAAGACGAAGTCATGCGGACCTACACCACGGCCAGATTCATGGTCGATTTGATTCGCGCGGCAGACACCGATTGCGAAGCACTGGATTGGAACCTGGAAGGGCTCGAAGACGATGAAATCGTTGATTGCCTCAGGTCCAGCCTGGACAGCTCGAAGTACGTCGCCTGCAACTTCAAGGTGGTGATCTCCGAGCGCGAGGATGCTGATAGCGATGACTGGGAGGAGGTCTACACGGAGTTCATTGGGGGTGGCTTGTACGAGCATTCCGACGTCAAAGGCGAGCTCCGTGATCTTGCCCGAAACGCCATTTACGAGCTCCGAAAGGAGCGCAACAACCAATGCCAATTGAAGGAGGCAGCATGAGCACCGCAGCAAGCAACAAGAACCACTTTGCCTCCGACGACTGGAAGCGATATGCCGATGAAGTAAAGCGCCGTTCGTATGGAAACTGGGATTCGATCATGTCGTGCATCGCGCCGGCGGAAATGAACCTGGCCATCGAGCGGTACGCCAAGCACGTTCCATGTCCCCGCCACGGTGGCACGGACGGGTTCCGGGTGTTCCGGGACTTCCGTGAAACCGGGGGCTCGATCTGCAACCAGTGCGGCTCGTTCAAGGATGGCTTTGCCACCTTGCACTGGCTGTATGGCTGGACTTTCAGCCAGGCGATCAGGGCAGTGGCCGATGTCGTTGGCGTCCCGTACTACCGGGATACCAACCCGACGGCACCGACCAAGCCCAAGATCGAGCTGGTTCCTCCTCCCAAGCGCAAGACGGCTGAGGAGGTGGCTCGAGAGGATGAGTACAAGGCCCAGCGGATGTCCGAGGCCTGGAATGGTGGCTTCGGCATCGTGGAGGTCGAATCGCAGATTGCCCGGGATTACCTGCGCAACCGCGGCATCACCTCCGCCGCCGCGCCCCTGGACGACCTGCGCTTCCATCCAGGCATGCCCTACTTCGAGAACGGGGTGAACCTGGGGGAGTTCCCGACGCTGCTGTGCTTGTTGAGGCAGCCTTCGGGTAGTCCGTGCTCCCTCCAGCGCATCTTCCTGTCCCCGGAGGGGACCAAGGCGGCGCTGGAGCACCCGAAGAAGATCATGCCGTACCGCTCGACGGCGCAGTACGCCGGTAGCGCGGTTCGGCTCGATCACGATGTAGGCACGGTCCTGTGCGTCACCGAAGGTGTGGAGACCGGTCTGGCATGGCGTGCCATGACGGGTCTGCCGACCTGGTCGACGTGCGTGGCTGGCCTGATGGAGGAGGTGGTTGTGCCCGAGAGCGTCGAGATCGTCATCGCATGCGGTGACCGCGATCTCGCCACGATGGGGCATGAGCATGGCAGGGGCACCACCGCGGCTGAAAAGCTGGTCGCGCGTGTCCAGGCCTCGGGTCGCAAGGCGGTGATGTACCTGCCGCCGTTCGATCCGCCCGAAGGTGCGGCCAAGGGCGTCGACTGGCTCGACGTGCTCAGTTCCTACGGCCTGGGAGCAGCGCGGCAGGAGGCGTTCATCACGGACGTCCGTGACCAGCTGCGCAACCAGCTGGCTGAGCTGGGCTACGACTGGGCTTCGGTCAATGCGCACTTTTGACTGCAGTCGTATCGACACCACCCCTGGTGGGCAATGCGTCTTCTCCCCGCCGGCAGCGTTTGCCGGCGGGGAGGATGCCTACGCCAAGTGGCTCAAGGATGAGTACGAGCGTGATCCGCTGACCAAGCAATGCATGGTCGTGCTCATGCGCTACCAGGGAGGCACGCTGCGGCCATTCAGGCCTACGATCATCGGACCCTTCGCGGGCAGGCTCCAGAAGGCGTGCGAGCGCCTTCAGGCCCACCTCAAGGCTACGGCCGGAAGGCACCCCGACGGCTAGATGATTTCAACAGACCAGACCCGCTCCTTGTGAGCGGGTTTTTTTTTGCCCGCGGTGATAACTTTCGCGCCCGGCGAGGTCCCCCATACTGCTCGGATGATGCGAAGGCCCACCGACATTGACGTCGACCTCGTCTACCCGCTCTACCAGGAGCTCCGCTCCCTCGTGACGGTGCGGCCCTCTGTGATCGCGGAGCACGATGCCGCCGAGCTCTTTACCTCAGGCACCGCGGCACAACAGCTGCAAATGCCCTGGGTGTGGGGGTGCCTCGTCAATGGAGAGCTGCATGCGCAGCTCAATCGAGCGCGTCTGCTCACGCGTGTGCTTCGGGACGCCCCTGCGGGGGTACACGACCAGCCGCTGGCCTATGCCGAGCTCCTGTTCCACTTGCTCAGCGAGGATGTGCGCGGGTACCTGGCCTCGTTCGAGGAGCCTCTTGAGCCCGAGCCGGCCGCTCTGCCTGCGCACGATCCGGCAGCACAGGCCCGTCTGCACCAGCTGACTCACGGCACCGTCGTGAGCGCTCGCGAGATCTATCGATTCGCCTTCAAGCGCGCCATCCACTGAGCCAATCGCAGGCGTGCCGTCCCCAGCGGACAGCACATATCCAACTGCTCCGATATCGCCCCTCAATCTCACCGCGCGAGACCTGCCGCGGCCAGGCTCAAATCCCGGCAATAACTTTCGCGGCCGGCTCGACATGCGAATTTGTCGATGGGCACCTCGAAGAGGTGTCCAGCTTTATCCAAGGCGACTCAAGGCGAATCAAGGAAAACCCAATGACGACAGGCAACGAAGGCGCGAAGGTGCTGCAAGCACTCGACGTGATGGCCAACATCAAGTTTGGTCGGGAGCAATTGGCCTACATCCAGCCCAAGCGGGCGCTGATCCTCACCGCGATCGGGAACGACGACGCGCATGCACTCGCCGCGTACGCGACCCAGGCCGTAGCAGACACCCTGCGCCAGGCCGGATACGAGGGCTCGCTGTCGCCGCGTGCGCTGCGCTCCATGGTGGAAACCGATGGCTGGAACCTGATCGACGACGTCGTTGCCAAGCGGGAGAACGCGGCGCAGATGCTGCAGCGCAAGCTCCAGACGTTGCAGGGTGGCTCCCAGTTCGCCAGTCAGGCGCCGGTCCGCGGGCCCGCGACCACGACTCGCCTGCACCCCGATCGCTCCGAGCCTCCGGCGTCCGCCCC
>MGZO01000012.1:24796-28074 GCA_001802655.1 Hydrogenophilales bacterium RIFOXYD1_FULL_62_11 | reverse complement strand
AGGCTGCGACGAATCGCTTTGCGGAACTGTTCATCGTCCACCAGGGTGTCAACCATAGTGTCCAGGGAATGGAACGAGGGCTTGCCGTCGTAGACGAACTGAGTGCCGTCGTCATCGAGAGAAGGCTTACTTTCGCTCCACGACTCAGCCGCTTGGATGTCCTCTTTGGACCCCACGTAGTCGAGATGGGTGCAACCGCCGGTACCGCTGTTCTTGGCATGGGCGATCAGACGCCCCTCCCACAGGACCTTGCAGGTCATGGCGAGGGTCTCTTCACTGAGCGCCGTGCTGACACTGAGGCTCTTGATCGAAAGCATTGCTGTGCTCCTGTTGCGCGGAGACAGCACATCCCCAGTGGGGACACGAGTCCCCGCGAGGGTGATAGGCATAACGCCTGGTATGCCGGATAGCCGGCTCTTTCTCCGGACAAGCCGGACAGATCAACAGGCCAGTGGTTGAATCACACCGGTCGGGGCTATCTCGATGGTCCGTAGCGACAGCTCATCGAGATAGCCCCGTCTCACGACGGGGCTGCTGCAAGGGCGGGCCGAGGGGAGCGGCAAACCTGCGATGTGATCTCCGGGGGCGGTAGAGCATCGCGTCCTGCAGGTGTGGTTACCTTAGCGTGATCGACGCATGCGACAACCGTCCAACCGGCCTCGATGCAAGGCGGGTTAGGCGTGCAGGTTCTCCATCGCCTCGATGGGCACTTCCAACCATCCTGTCCCGATCAACACCGCGGCCTTGTCCTCATCCCAGTGCACGACCTGGAGGCTTCCGCTGGCTTCGAACAGCGCATGCCCTTGCGCCTCAACTGCCACATGCAGCTGGCCGTCATCTTGCGTCACGGTGATCACACCGTTCTTGATCAATGGGTGCGGCCATTGGCCTTCCAGCAATCGTGGCGCCCACGCTTCGTGTGTCGGCTCGAATGCATCCGCGTCCGAATAGCTCTGCTGCCCTTCGTCCTCCCGGTACCCTTCCATTGACGCCCAGAGGTTGACCGACGGCGGCAGGCTACCCACCACGGCGCTGCAGTCGGTGGCGTCCAGTTGCATCTGGGCGCGCGTGGCGGCCACATAGAGCAGGTTGCCGCACTCGGGAGTCCAGCCCGTGCTCCCCGGGTCTTCGTCGGGCCCCTTGGGAACGAAGTCATCGAGCAGCTTGACGGATTGGAACTCCGAGCCCTTTGCCTTGTGGGCCGTCGACAGCAATACGTCGCAGCTCTCCGGGTCCAGTTCGTTTCCGCCGATCCTGTCCAGCGTGGACAGCAGGTTGGCTGTCCCGTATTCATCGACCAGCGTCACAAGGCCACGCAGGTGGCTGTAAGCCTCCTCCTGCACAGCCTGATGCACCTGGCCCCAGTGACTGAACTCCGCCAGCTCAGGGTGCTGCACCGGCTCGCTCTTTTTCAGCTTCGCCGCAGCCTCCACCAGCTTGACCATGTCCGCAGTGCCACCCACCACCCCGACCTTGTACCCGGGGGTCCTGCGGTTGATCTCGAACAGCTGCCCCACCAGGACGGCATTGGTCCTGGCCAGGTAGCAGTGCGGCGCGTCAGTCGGCCCCAGCACGCTGTCATGGGCTGCGTACCCCCTCAGCTTGACCGTGGAATTGCACTGGTCCTCCAGGATCGCATTGGCGACTTCGGCAATCTCATCGCCGAACCGAAAGGACTGCGTCAGGCTGGTCGAGTGGGCGAACTCGAAGGCATCCATGCTGGAGATGGCCCCGCGCCAGGCGTATATCGCCTGGTACCGGTCGCCCACGATGACCAGCTGCGCATGGTCCTGCTTCTGTAGCAGGTCCACCATCAGCTCCGAGGTGTCCTGGGCTTCGTCCAGCAGGATCGTCGTGGCGTTGATCCTGGGGCTGGTGAGCGCCCAGGCTTTGAGATAGGTGTCATGGCTGACACCAAGGGTTGAAGTTGGATCGATCGATGCAGCCCACACTTCGTTGGCCATCCCCGCCACAGTCACAGCGAGTCGGGTGGCGTTGGCCAGATCCCCGCGGCAGATGCGCCTGCAGGCAGACAGGGCATGGGCGGTAGTGATCTGGGTGTCGGCGCTTTGGCAGAAGGCGTTGACGGCTTCACGAACGGCGTACGCACCGGCCCGCGCGTCGGCGTAGGGCGCGAAGTGCTGGTCCCGCCACCCGAAGTGCTGGATCAGCTGGTACGGCGTGACCTGACCCTGCAGGCGGCCTGCGTCCCGATAGCCCTTGCCCACCCCCCACGCCAGCGAGTGGTTGGTCGCCACGCGGCACGCGCTTGGGAAGCGGGCCTTGGCGTCCTTGATCACCTTGGCGCCAAAGCTGGTGTAGAGCACCTTGCCCCGGCGGGGCGAGCCTCGCTCCACGAGCATCCGCAGCGTGGTGGTCTTGCCGGTACCGGCGAGCGCCTCGATCCGCAGGTTCTCGCCTGTCAGGTAGGCCTCGATGGCCTGGGATTGTTCTTCGGTCGGTGAATGCATGGGCAGAGCATGCCGGACTCAGGGGCGCGGGAAACTTACAACCCACCCCACCCTTACGCCGCCGAAATCGTCAGCGTGAGCTGGCCATTGTCATTGGTCATCGACGCCCGGGTGCCGAGCCGTTCGCGAACGCGAGCCAGCAGCACCTGGCTGAAATCCTTGTGCCCGTCGAAGAGCGGTGCTGCGCCGGTCAGCCGGAAGAGCTGGGCGAGCTTGCAGTAGATCGCGCTGAACTCGTGGTGGAAGACCTCAAAGCGCGTGGCCAGCTCCATGCGCAGGCTGTCGACCTCCTTCTCCTCCAGGGCCTCGCCCAGGGTATGGAAGCGGATCTTGCGCAGCGTCAGGTCCTCGCCCATGACGAAGCTGGAGGATTCACCGAGGTTCAGGCCCAAGCGGGTCACCCGCTTGCCCGCTTCCATGTGCTTGCGCAGGTCCTGGTTGTGCAGGTCCTCGCGGCTGGCGCGGATGGTGCCCTCGCCCGCGGGGTCCTTGAGCTCGATCTCATCCCCGAGGGTGATCAGAGGGTCGTTGCCGGCCAGGAACAGATCGGCCAGGACGGACGACGGAGCCACTTCGGCGTTGGAGGGAAGCGCCGGGAAGCTCCCCAGTGCCCTGCGAATCATGGACACCGCGCTCTCGGCCGTTTTCCTGCTCGCCGTATCGACCACGCAGATGCCCAAGCGGGTGTTGATGTAGACGTCCGTCCGGGACGGCTTGATGAATGCCTTGGGGATCAGCTCGGTCACGACCTCATCCTTGATCCGCCGGCGGGTGCGGCTGCCGGGCGCCCTGCCCTCCTTCTCGGTG
>MGZO01000012.1:17545-24785 GCA_001802655.1 Hydrogenophilales bacterium RIFOXYD1_FULL_62_11 | reverse complement strand
CTTGCGTTCCAGCTCGCGGCTCACCACAGCCGGGGGCAGGATGCGGTCTTCGCCGCCAATGGCCAGCCAGATGGCATCGTCGGTGCGATAGGCCAGCGCTTCGTCTTCCCTGCCCATAGGCGGGATGAAGCCGCGCGACGACACCTCGAGCGGACCGACGGGCTTGAGGACGCACTCGGGCAAGTGCTTTTCCAGCTCCTGGAGAGTGGACTTGTCCATGTCGGCAAAGGAGAAGATGGTGGCGTTGGTGAATTGCATGATCAGTCCTCGCCGACGCGGCGCTGGGCCTTGCGGATGGTGATGAGCGGGGTGCGGCCCCAGTGCTTGGTGGCCGAGATGTTGTGGATGACTTCATCCTTGGCCACCAGTACGTCCTCGATCGCCTTGCACAGGTTCGATGTGTCGGGCTTGAGCAGGTGGATGGCGCCGTCCATCGCCTGCTTGACCTCCTCCGGCCACGAATCGGGCATGGGGAGGATGAACTCGACGTGGTAGGCGTACGGGAGCTTGGCCCCGAGCAGGCGCATCTCATCGCCGTAGGCCCTGTATCGGAGCACGGCGTCGCGCTTGTTCCACGAATCGCTCTGGGTCATGCGCGGCTTGGCGACCGCGGTCACGGCGAACTTCTGGACGGCTGGCAGGGTCGCGTCGTGCTCCACGACCTCCTGGACCTGTTCGATGTATCGGGCGTATCGCTCTTTCGCAGATTCGGGCTTGGTCTTGGCCTTAGCGATCGCCCGCATCGCAGACCCGGGCTTTAGACGCCGGGACTGCGGCGCCGGCACGGCGACTCCCAGTGCTTGCGCCCAAGCAGCGCGGTTCTTCACCAGAGCGCCCAAACCGCCAGCACCAGGCAGGCGCTGGCCATCGCGAGCACCGTCCCGCGACGGGCCCGGGCTTGGCGACGCGTGCGTCGGCGTTCTCGCCGGGTCGGTACATCCTGGACCAGCAGGTCTCGTGTCATGGTGCGGCCTCGCTTGTTGCAGATGGGGCTGGACTGCGGCCCACCGTTACCCGTTGCTGGCCGTGGCGCGTTCGCGCTTGAGTCGGGTGACGCGGGACTCGATGGCCTTCTGGATCAGCCCCAGGTACCGGTGCTGATGCTTGGGTGTCGGCGAGTGGTAGTAGGCCAAGGCCTTGGGCAACGTCTTATGGCGCTGCAGTTCCTTGGTGAAGATCCACGTTCCCACATAGATGTTCATGCACAAGTTGTCGCGAAGCTGCGACTCGCTGATCCCGTAGGGAGCGATGTGCTTGAGCCAGATCGAGTTCACCTGCATCGGCCCGATGTCGTAGGTCTTGTTGCTGTTCCAGCTCACCTTGCCGACCGTCCCGCCCTCTACATCCAGGATTACCCAGATCGGAAGCTCGGGGATGCCGAAGGTGCGAGCGGCCTGCGTCACGCACTCGGCTCTGTCTTGTGGGTCGCTGAGCAGCCGGCCGGCATGAGCGGGCGTGGTAACGGTGAAGAGCGCGGCCAGTACGCCGGCGCTGAGTATCTTGTGCAACATGGTTGGCTCCAAAAAGAAGCCCGGTTCACGCCCGGGCCCAAGGTGGTGCGAGGTCGACCACCTGATCACCCCGCGCAGACATTTTCCCGCCGTCACGCGGTCAATACGTCCCGTAACCGGCCTCGAGTGGAGCCGGGTTAGAGGTTTCTTTCTGGGTGTACGCGCACGGCAGTAGCGCCGACGAAGTGCGCGGCGCCTATGCGTGTGCGCGGAGGTGGGGCCGCTACGCCCTCTTGGCGTCGAGCCTCATCAGGGTGATGCCCGCGGCCTGACCCGCGCCGGCCAGTGCAGTCGTCTCTTCAGACTCACCAAACACCACGATGGCGTTGGGCTTGCGTGCCAGCACCTGCGCAATGCGCAGCTTGGCAGTTGATGGCGACTCCTTATCCGCCTTGCCATGGAGAAAAGTGACGCGGATCCCCTTCTGGTTGGCGAATGTCACGGCGCTGCGCTGGACATCGTTGGGCACAGCGGGCACCAGGATCTCGCCGATGGCCCGGCGTGAGACGAGCGTCTCCATGCGCGCGTGGAAGTTGCTGATGTCCGCGCCCGTTCCGCTGGCCAGTACGGCGATGGTGGCCGGCGGTGGTGGACGCTCTTCGACCTGTACCCCCGAGTCGATCGACCTGGTGCCACCCAGCGCCTCCATGATGCTGTCGAACAGCGCCGGCACCTGGGTCATGATGTCGGGCCAGATGATGAAGGCGTCCTGGGGCTTCATCTTGCACTCCGGTGGCCCGATGGACTTGATCTCGCCCTTGTGGGTGATCTGGAACTCGACCCCACCGCCCCAGTTGAGGGCGAGCTTGAGGATGCGGTCCCCTTGCTCCAGGTGGTTGAGGATCTCCGGGCACCGAAGGTTGCGACCCTTGAAGCTTGCTTTGCCGCCCTCCTCCTCGGACGCTTCCAGGTCAGCCGAGTTGCCCAGGAAGAACCCAGCCGGTAGCGCATTCTCGGCCAGCCAGCGCGTCAGCTCCGGCTGTACCGCCTTGCTTGGCAGGATCGGGGTGGCGTGTGCGCTCCCGGTTGCATTGCGTAAGCACTGCAGCACCACTTCCTCTGCCAACTTGGGCGGGCCGAACACGTACAGGCGACCGGACGGTTCGTCGAACACGGCGGGCACGCGCTTCTCGCGCACGGGCGCAGTCCCCAGCATCTTCAGCTCGACCTCGGCCCATGCTTTCTTGAGGGCACCTTCATCTTCCAGGTCGGCGGCCTTGAACTGTTTGCGCACCTCGCGCTCTACCGCGTCCTTGGGGAGGTGCCTCTCAGCCTGGGCGGCCAGGAAGGCGTGCTGATTTTCATAGCTCTCCACGAACTTGTCGGTCGGACCGAGTAGGAACCCTACCGACTTGCGTAGACCCGCCTCAGGGTCGGTCAGCGCGTGCTCCTGCATCTGTTCTGGCCACATCGCCGGCGTGGCGAGCGTCAGGTCGTACACACTCAACTGCGAGATCCACATGTGACTTGCCTTCCTACCGTCAGTCGTTGCCGCGGAAGGCCGCGCGCATGGAGGCCGGCTGCCCACCCTGCTCGTACTTCTGGACGTCCTCGGACTGGCGTGTGGCCAGCTCGTGCAGGCTGTCCAGCGGCTGGTCACGCAACGCCTGGGCTACGTCAGACCGGTAGCCCGCCGACCACAGGATCTGGCCGACGACCTTGGCCGCACTCCAACCTGTCTGGTCGAGCTGCCAGCTCAGGCGTTGGCTGATCACGCAGCGCAGGGAGTCCGAAAGCATCTCCCGGGCCAGATCACTTTGGACACCCGAAACCGGGTCGCTGGCCAAGGTGATGATGCGGCGCAACGCCGTGGGGATGCTCTTGCTGTGCATGGTGGCCACCACCAGGTGCCCATTGATCGCGGCCTTGAGCGTCTCGATGGCGGTCTTGGCATCGCGGATCTCGCCCACGAACAGGATCGTCCCGCCGCCGCTGATCGCAGGGAACTGCCGCAACGCATCGAGCATCGAGTAGTAGTAGCCATCCCCCGGGTCCCGGGCGGAATCGTCGATCGGGCGCTGGTAGCAGAGGCCGCGGTTCCACACCCCCTGCAACGGCAGTTCGATGGGGTCCTCCACGGTGTTGGCCATTCCGCCGAAGTGCTCCAGGCGTGATCGCACGATCGACGAGGCCGTGGTGGTCTTGCCCTGCCCATTCGGGGCCGTGACCAGGATCAGGCCGCCATTGAGCAGGCTGTCGTCCAGCAGCAGAGAGCGCCAACCCGCTGCCATGTCCAGGGCGGACAGCGCCGGCGTTTCCTGGGGAAGCACGCGCAGTTGGAGGTCCAGGTGCTCAGCATTCGCGCCGACCTGGGCGCGGTAGGTCATGCCGCCGTTATTGAGGCGGAAGCGACGGTGACCCTTGGCCACCTGCGCATCGACCGTGCGGGCCAAGTCAAGCGTCCGGATGAAGCCCTCGGGGCATTCACCGTTGCACAGCCGGTAAGCGTGCGCGGCGCCTACGAAGCAGATGGCCTTGTCCAGCTCGGCTCGCAGCGTGTTGCCTCCGTCTGCACGAGCCAGGGGAATGCTGATGTCGCGGATACGCGGCCACTGTGCAGCGGGAATGACGGGCAGGTTCTCGAGGTAGCTCATGGTTGCCTTATTCGATTAGAGGTTGGCGCTGCCGGTGATCCGGGCCAAGTGCTTGCGAACCCGTCCCTGGTAGGCCTGGTTGAGGTGGGGCGTACGGGAGTGGTAGTTGCCCACCCCGCGCCAGAAGTCCTTGACCCGGTTGATCTCGAAACGCAGCCGGTAAGCCGCTACGTGCAGGTTGGTGCACGGGTCATTGACCAGCTGCTCTTCGGTGATGCCGTACTTGCCCAGCTCGGGAAGGTGGATGGTGTTGATCTGGGCGGGTCCCATGTCGTATGACCCGTTCGTGTTGCGCTTCTTCAGCCCAACCCAACCGCCTTCTGTCTTCAGCACGGCCTGGAAGAGTGGAAGGGGGATCCCGTAGCGACCGGCGGCGCTGGCCGTGCAGGCATCGACCCCGGCCGCGGCGGCAGGCAGCGCAGCCTTGGTGGACTTGGCTGGCGTCGACGCTGATGCCGACACCTTGGCCCTAAGGGCCGAGATTGCCGCATCAGGTGCGCCAGCCGCCGGCGCAGCTGCCGCCCCGGGGGCCATTGCATCGCGCTGCAGCAGGTACGTAGCGATCGCGATGTTCAGGCAGTCGTCGTCGGCGAGCTTGCGGGGATTGATCGACTCGCTCTTGAGCGCGGCAATCTCCTTGCCGGGGATTCGCGCGAGGCCGACCTCGATCTCACCGGAAGGCAGTACACGAATCTCCCCCGTTTTGCCGCCACGTGCGCGTACATGCGCCAGAACGCGGGATCCGTCAGCGCGATAGTGGGCCGCGGCCTTCGCCACGCAAGCAGGAACATCAACAGGGACATCAGTCATCGGTGCGGTAGGAATTCTGGACCGCACGAACTATATGGCGCATCCAAACGCAAACCGCCGTCCAACCTTGCCTATTTCAGGGCGGGTTGGACGGCGGCGTGTGAAGAACGATCAGAAGCAGGCGGCGTTGGTCTTCAGCTCGACGTCCATGTGCGCCTTATTGATCGTGCCGGACGGCTTATGGCGAAGCTGGAACTGCCCGCTCACCATTCGACTAGCCGAACCTCCATCCCACGCAGGCGTCGCCCTCCAGGTCAACGTCTTGCCATTCTTCATGTCGTACCAGGTATTCGGCGAGACGCTTCCCGATTGGGGCGCAATTGTTGTGATCAGGATCTCGTACTCAGAAGGGTCATCTCCATTTAGCCAGTTGAAAGTCGGGCCAGCACTACAGTTCGTGGAAGATGAGCCACTTCCCGTTGCGCCCAGATGGAGCGTGTACTCGGCATCGAACCCAGACGTCGCGCAGCACCCCATCATGGATCCGGTGGTGATGCTCGCCGTCGGCGGCTCGGGCGGCGGAGGCGGCGGGGTACCGGATCCACCACTGTCTTCGCAGCTGGCCGGATTGGTCATGCACGGATCCGGATAGTCGATCTCATTCTTCGGAAAAACGAAGCCGCTACCGCCAGCAAGCGTGGAGTCCTGGTAGTTATCTCGCTGAACGGGCTCCTTGACCGGCTCAGTGTCAGTTACCGGTCTCGGGTCCACTGGCGGGACGGGGTTCTGGGCCACCGCCGATGTTGCTACTGCAAGCAAGCTCAGGCTTGCGAGGATGAGTTTGATCTTCACGCGGGTCTCCAGGGCGAGCGGACGAGTTGAGGGGATTACTGGCACCGGACCATCGCGACAACGCGCATGTCCGTGGGGCTGTAGGGACTGGTTAAGGTCTTGTTGAGCTCGATCCCGCCGCCGGTATCGCGCAGCTCGAACCGCGTGCCGCGAACCACGGGGACCACGCGCCAGCTGGCGCCCAAGTCCGTCACGTCAACGCGGCTGTCGTAGATGGCGTCACCGCGATAGGTTCCGTCGTTGTTGATCGAGCCCGTGCCCTGGATTGAGGCATAGATGGCAGGACGGTTACCCACCTGAGAGCAGTCGGGCTTGGGCACGGTGTAGCTGGTCGCGCCAGCAAGGACCTGGGCGCTGTAGATGCCTTGGGTAGCTGCCTTGCCGATACCCGTCAGATTGATGTCAGGCGTGGTGACACCCTCGCGGAACTCGCTCATTCCTGAGGTCACCACCAGGCCGTCATCGATCTGCACGGTGCCGGTGAATCGGCCATCGCGTGCGTTGGCGAGCGATGCTCCGCCCATGTTGAGGTTCGCCAGCATCTGGTTGGTGCCGTCGGTCCTCAGGAAGATGTCATTGGATGGCGCGTTGTTGACGACCATCAAAACCCGGCCAGCGTTTGCCCCCGGGTTGGCGAATGCAGGGCTGGTCGATGGAACCGGGCCTGTGGCGGTGGGCGCCACGTTGGCCAGCACGGTGAAGAACATGCCGTTGTTGGGTAACGACTGCTGTGCCAGGGCGGTATTGACGAGGTGGTCGGCCAAGAGGATCGAGTTCGCCGGTCCATCACCTTGGGCCGGAACCCGGAAGGTGGTGCGCGCTTCAATAGCATTGGTGACCACGTTATGGGTGAAGGTCGTCGAGTACAGGGATCCGTAGGTCATCCCGCGATACCCACACGGAACGAAGCCCTCCTCAGGGTTGGTGCCCAAGCCGCCGCAAGATGGAGCCTTGAGCCAGTTCACACCTGTCATGGCCCCGCCCGGGATAAGCGTGGCATCGGATTGAGCCCGCGCTACGAATCCACGCAGGCCAACGGCAAACTGGCCGAAGGCCTCGCCTTCAGACCTGGCTCGGTCGACCAGGATGTGCCGGTCCATGAGGCGTGCGCCCCACATCACCATGGCACCGAAAATGGCAAGGGCAAACAACGCCGAGATCAGGAAGTACCCTTCCTGACCCCGGCGCCCGGCCAGATGGCGTGGTTTGGCAGCTTTCATCTGTCCGTCCGTGTCCATGCAGCGCCGACTACGCTCAGCGGCCCTGGGACAGGGCGATGGTCACGTTTGCGTTGCCGGTGGCAGTTGCACCGCACGAAGCCAGCTCCGCCACGGAGATGGAATTGTCGCCAGCGGGCACGTTCTTGACGTTGGTGCCGGCGATTGCGATACGGGAGAAAGCCCCTTCCGCGCCCGACACGAAGTTCGAGCAGTCATCGCTCGGGACCTGGTAGGTGAAGGTAAAGCCGTCGTTGGCCACACCATTGATGTTGGCCGCGGCAACGGTCACCGGCGTGCTGAAGCCGCTGGTGAT
>MGZO01000012.1:12104-17537 GCA_001802655.1 Hydrogenophilales bacterium RIFOXYD1_FULL_62_11 | reverse complement strand
CGGTGATCATCGGCTTGGGGACGATATTCAGGGCGATCATCGCTGCCGGCGTGATGCCCGCGAAGCTCGACTGCCCCGTGAACTTGGTCCGCAGGTCCGAGGCCATCATCGTGACGTTGGAGACCTCGTTGTTCGTGATGCGCTTACCTTGCACGACGCCGACGAGATAGAAGACGCCGAACAGGATGGCTGCAGCCAAGGCCAGGTAGATCGCGAATTCGATCAGGCCCATGCCCTTCTGCCGCTTGCGGCTGGTGTGGTTGTAGTGACGGATTTTCGAGTGCTGCTGCATGGTGTTACTCCTTAGGTTGTACTACTAGCTACTGCGTTGAACGGCGCTCATTGAGGACTGAGCTTCCAGGGCGATCTCGCCGATGGCGAAGATCGTGAGGAACATGAAGCTTGCGAGCACGAGCATCGAGAGGACTTTGATCACGTCACCCATCAGCTTCACTTTCTTGATGAGGATCTCCATCGAATCCCTGGCGGTGCTCGCCATGACCCGCTTGAAGTCGTCCAGCATCTTGTAGACGGCCAGCCGGTCTTCCGTGTCCCAGGGCAGGATCCCGGTCTGCATTGCCTCAGCTTCTGGCAGGCCATGCGAGAGCTTCCCCAACATCCTCCTTGAATGGGTCTTGACCCATGGGGAAGACATCTTCTGGATCTGCTCCACAGCCCCTTGGAAGGGCGTGCCGGCCTGCATCATCGAAGACGCGGTAATGAGGAAGAAGCTCGACTGGGTCCTCGTGAACAAGGTGTAAGGCGGGACGTGCCTGTCCAAGAACATTCGAACCTTCGTCGGCCGCCAGCGAGGAAGCGATGCAGAGACTGCAATCGAACCGGCAATGATGCCGATAACGGCCCACGGAAGAGCCGCGAGGAATACTTCGCCAAGGTTGAAATACAGCGGGGCGAATGTCAGTTTTGCAAAGACATCATCCGGCACCAGGGAGCGTGCTTCCTTCAACACGGTGTTGAGGATGTAGACCATGAGCAAGGCCAGCACCACCATCATGGTCAGCGAGGGCACGAGCGAGGCAATCAGCGTGCTGATCACCAGTCGCTTCTTAGCCAGGAGTCCGGAAAGTTCAACCAATGACTCCCGCAGCCGTCCACCGCTCTCACCCGCCGAAAGCAGTGCAGCTTCTTCACCCGGCACCCAAGGCGCCAACGCCGGTCCGAGTTGGACGCCTTCGTCCATGCGCCTGGTGACCTGGACGAGCAGCTTGACCAGCCATTGCATCGTCCGACGGGGACGCGCCACGAGCAGCATCCGCTCCATTGCTCGGTAGGGCGTAATGCCCTCCCCCACAAACGAGGCAAGATCCTGGTAGAACACCTCGCGCCGCTTCACGTTGAAGCCGCGACGGACATTCCATTTCTCCAGCCCGGTCAGTGGCTGCTTCTTGACGGCACGCGTCTTCACTCGCCCGCGTCCTCCCAGGGACGTTCGTCAAGGAAGTGGAATTCGCGCTCGACCGACTCAGGGCTTACGTATCCCTGCTTCAT
Source organism: Hydrogenophilales bacterium RIFOXYD1_FULL_62_11 (assembly GCA_001802655.1). Classification (GTDB taxonomy): domain Bacteria; phylum Pseudomonadota; class Gammaproteobacteria; order Burkholderiales; family Thiobacillaceae; genus Thiobacillus. The sequence goes on along the minus strand of MGZO01000012.1, from coordinate 16,028 downwards.
CTTCCACATCGCGTGCTCGAACGCGGTGCGACCCATCATCTTCGAATCGTCCTTTTCGTCGATCTGCTGACGCCAGAGCTTCCATAGGGTCCGCGAGTCGCCATCGGAGATGGCTTTGAGCATCGGCTGGGTGGGGCGCAGAATTTCAGCGCAGACCGTGCGGCCGATAACGCCACGCTGCTCGCATTCCGGGCAGCCTTCAGTGTTCCGGACGTAGATCCCGTCCAGGCTACCGAGCACTTTCTCCACTCGACCCAGCACGCGCTCCATTGGATCGCCGGGAGCCATGTAGGCCTCATCGGCTGGCGTCTTGCAGTTCGGGCACAGCACCTGGACGAGCCGCTGGTAGATGAGGCCACCCACCAGGCCGACCGAGCACAGGTCCAGGCGATTGATGCCCATGCCGATCAACCGGTCGTAGCAGATCGGGGCGCTGTCTGCATGGATGCTCGAGACACACAGGTGACCCGAACGAACCGCCTGGATAGCCAGGTCCGCCGTGTCACCATCGCGGATCTCACCGACGCCGAGAATGTCGGGATCGGCCCTAAGGATCTGGCGAAGAGCGTTGAGGAAATCGCTCTTGTCGCCCTTCAAGCGCTTGACGGGCGACTGGTAGACGCCGGCGATCTTGTACTCGACCGGTTCTTCCACCGTCCGGATCTTCTTGCCCGGCCGGTCTTCTGCCACCTTGCCGAGCATGCTGGCCATCGTGGTCGACTTGCCAGAGCCGGTCGTGCCCGCGAACAGGATCAGACCCGAGGAGTAGCTGAAGATGCGCTCCAGCACGTCGCACTGGTCTCCCGAATACCCGAGCTCGTGCATTTCTTTGCGACGCGCTTCAACACCGATCGGAATCACACGAAGCGTCACGTCGAAGCCGCTCGGCGCAATCGGCAAACCCGAGTACCGGAACCTGACCATGCCCACATCGAAGTGACGCTCGATAACGGCATCCTGCATCTTCTCGGGCATGAATCCGTCCTTCGTCGATCCCTGCTCAGCGAGCGTGTTGTATATCGACGAACACAACGCGTGTGCGCGCTCTGCGGTGATATCCCGGTAGTACTCCAGCTCACCATGAACACGGAACTTGATCTCAGCGCCCTTAGCAGTGACGCTGATGTGGATGTCCGAAGCCTTCATTCGAACTGCGTCCAGTCCGATCTCGTCGAACTCCTTCTGGAGTTCGGAGTCATCGGCCTTCCGCCGACCGGACTGGTTGGCCAGGTCCCACTGGTTGTAGACAATCTTCAGCAGCTCATCGGTGACCTGAAGCACGCCCCCCATTCGGTAGCCGTGCGGCAACACCTTGGCGATAGCGTTCTGGATGCCCTTTTGGGTGGCTGCTGGGCCCGCAAAGAAAAAGCAGCGGCGATTCTTGCCGGTCTCATTGGCAACGATGGCCATGTTCGGGTCGCGTGCAGCGCCAACGCCCAGCTTCTGGCCGGCGTCGTTGAGTACGACGTCCCACTCAGGGAGGTCCGACTTCCGTTCCAGGGTGCCGGGTTTCAGCCCCTGCTTGAGCATCACCTCGATCACGTCACCGCGGGTCGCATCACCCTGGGCGAAGAGCTGATCTACCAGCGTCCTGCCCTGGAGCACGGACTCAGTGCGAGCGCGCTCGAGGGCCTTTCCATCGCAGATGCCGAGCCTGACAAACTCATCGCCACCGTCGTTTTCGAAAACGGTGATGTCCTTTGCTACTGCATTCATTGTGCTTCTCCACCATGCACGCGGGTCCACTCCATCCGCCAGGCAGCCGGGACGGCGCCAATTCCGCTGGAGTAGCTGAGGGACGTGGGCACGAACTCGGCCCTCGACAGGTACGCGGTGAGCGTGCGCAACATCACGAGGTCCAAGGCATTGTCATGTCGTGTTGCAAGGCTCTCGCGCACCAGCAAAGGTGCATCGGCCGGCCCCGTCAGATCGGTGTTGAGGCGTTCGATGCGGACATCGCCATCGAGCGTGACCTGCGCGAAATTCATGCCCAGCTGACCCACGGCATCGATCAATGGAATAGCCGTTTCCGCCGGCCCGTAAACAAAGGCGTCGTCGACAGCCAGGCTCTCGCCCTGATCGAGCGATACCGTGGCATTGAAGCTGCGGTGGTCAGGCAGCATCGACACCGCGCCGCTTCCGAAATGTGCTTGGACCGGGCTGATGGTGTAGCCGGCCGAACCGGCCGGCAGCGAGTACGCGCCCGTGCAGGCGGTGGGAACGCATGAAACCCCATCCAGGAGCCAACCGGCGATTACCGGGGGGAAGCTTTGCTGAGCACGCCGGTAAGCGGTCGATGCCCAGCCAGCCTCTGTGGGGATCACCCCCAGGGCACTTTGGACGCTCGCCACGTACAGGGCTCGCTGCTCGGCAGCCTGCTGGGCAGGGTCGACCGCGATTTCAGTCTTCTTCAAGAACAGGTGCCACACGCCGAAGCCGATTGCCCCAACGACCGCGACCAGCACGAGTGCGCCGACCAGGCTAGATTCCTTGCCGCCCATAAGCTTCATGGGCTTAATGCGTACCTTTGCCACGGCGGCGATCGGATCGAACTGGATGGCATCAGCCACCCGGTCCGTCGAGCTGAAGACCGACAGGCGGAAGTGGTTTCGCATCGTCTCGACGCTGTCGACGACCAGGTGCTCAGGTCCCGAGCGATCCGTGCCGGCCATGACCTGGCCGTGCTGAATCACTACGTACCAAAGACGGTCTTCGTCCACCTCAGCAACGAAGATCCCGTCCCGGCCAGCCTTCGCCAAGGCGACCGCATAGCTGTAGATCGACCCTTTCGGGGCATCTACCGGCACCTGGGCAAACGCGAGGTGTTCCGTACCGTCACTACCCTTGTGGGTGGTGAAGAGCGCAGCCACGTCCTCGCCCAAGGCATCGCGGACCGACTCCTTCGGATCAACGAAGGTGTCGTTCCACTGAAGCTCGAAGGCAAACTGCCGCTTGCCGATCTGCGCAAGGCGCATCTTAGATGCCCACCTGCACGATCACGGACTTACCGCCCTTGCGGATGGAGATGGCTTCGCGTTTGACCCCCTGGACCAGCCAGCCGCCCACCACATCCCCGGCGCGTACCGAGGAGCGGGCGCCGCGATGCAGGACGTCCGCATTGAGGTTTCCGCCTTCACCCCACACTGCAATGACCCGCAGCGGCGGCTGAGGCGGCACGTCGATCACACTCGCCGCCGCCATCGGCGGTGGCGGGGCGGTGTTGACGGAGTCGGCCACGGGCGCACCGGCCATCTTCTTGCGCAGATCGAACGCACGCTCCTGCAACTCCAGAAGGCGGATCTCACGTACCAGGTCGGCTTCCCGTTCCTGGAAGTCCATTTCGCTGGGCGCGAGCATCAGCGGCTTGATCTTGTTGGACACGGTCGCCGGGATCGGCTCACCCGAGCCCGAATTGGCCGCCGCAAGAGCGGCCTGGACGGGGTCGACCGCAGGTGTAGCCACCACCGGGGGAGAAGCCGGTGTGCCAGTGGCACCCTTCTCCGGCAGCGGGGGTGACTGCGCCAGGAGGGAGAACGAAGCGCTAAGCAGGGCGATGAACGCGGGAACGATGAACTTGTTCATAGGGGTGCTCGATCAGATACGGCTACGTGCTGCGGTGACGACAGGACGGATGGCCACAACGACCATTTCGCGGCCCTTACTGGCGCTACGGCTGCCGCCGAGGGCCCAGAGCGACTTGTCCAAGGGCGAGCGGGTTTCAAGCCCAGCATCGATCTGCTCGAAGCCGGCCAAGACCAGGGTCTCCCCGCTGTTGAGCCATGCTTCCTGCTTGAACTCGCGGCTTGCCACCTGGGGCAGCTGGATGGACGATTCACCAGAGGTGAACGTCGCCATTTCCTCCAGCGTGCTGAGGCTCACCATCAGCTTGAGGAGCATTCGCTTGCCGTCGTCCTGCACGTGCGG
>MGZO01000012.1:0-12004 GCA_001802655.1 Hydrogenophilales bacterium RIFOXYD1_FULL_62_11 | reverse complement strand
CTGCTGCGACTGCTCCGCCGATCCCGCCGGTAGCGAAGTTGGGCGCTGTTTCAGCCAGATAGGCTGTCCGCTTGACCACCTTTACCGGCGCCGGATGGTTGTTGGCCGTCAGCACCGAGGTATTGGTCACGACGGTGGTCTCGCCCAGCGAGGAGAGTGCGTCGATGAAGAGTGCGCTTCCGCCGTAGCGGTGCGGGATACCGTTGGCGTCGGTGTCCTTGACCTTGATGATGGCCGACGTCAGCCCTTCGCCGATCACTTCCGGACGGGCATTCAGCGTGTCCAGGGCAATGCCGTAGGGGGAGTTGGCGATCATCTGCTGGAACAGGACGTTCCAATTCAGGCCGCGGGTGTCGCGGTTGTTCACCAGAACGCGGTAGATGTTGACCTCCACGTCGACCTGACGGCTCATGGCCGCGTTGGTCTCCTCGATGTACTGCCGGATCGTCTCCATGTTCGCGGGCAGATCGCGCACGACGATCGTTCCGGCCACCTGGTTGACCGAGTAGACGCCTTCCTTCGAGATCAGCTGCTTGATGGCCGACTCGACACCTGTCCAAAGGCTCGCTTCGGTGGTGTGCTTGGCCTGCGCTTCTGCCGTATCGAGCGGTTCGCCGCCCGGCGAGCTGGTCGAGCTCGAGCTGGCACCGCCGAGCGACGCTGAGCTCGTGGTCGAGCCCTGCACGCTGGCGATGCGGAAGTTCTCGGTCTTGTACCGATAGAAGCGAACGCGCTGACGGCTCTCGTCGAACTCCCAGGCCGAGTTGGTCGAGGAAGCGATGGTGTCCAGCAGGCCGCGTACGGAACCGGAGTAATCGACGGGGGCGCCGGTTGCCACGGACGGGGCGCCAATCCCGGAGATCGGGAGACTGGGCAGGTTGGGCATGCCGCCGGGGAGCTGCGGCAGGTTCTGCCAGGAGCCTGCGCCTGCGGATCCGTCCACCCCGCTTCCGGCCCGGGCGCTTCCGATCTCATCTTCGTAGATCACCGGCATGGCGATGATCGTCTGCAACCGAGAGGACAGATCGCCGATCCCCATACCACTGGGCGCATTGAACTCGACGACGCGGCTGAACGTGATGGGATAGCGAGCGTTGACAGGTACCGGGGTGATGTCGACGAAGGGGACGTCGGTCACGATCGGGCCGCGGGCTGCACCGATGCCACGCGAGGGGCGATTGTCCAGCAGGCCCTGCGCATTGTTTCCCGCGAGCTGGTTGGTATGCACGGCATCGTTCTTGATGTCCTGCATGGTCGAACAGCCACCGATTGCCAGGGCGAGGCTCAGCGCGCCGACGAGTTTCAGTTCCTTCAACATCAGTAGCTCTCCCTCACATCCATCTTTTCAATGACCACCACGTTGTTGCCACGGGCGAACCGCGGAACAACACCAAGCATCCCCCCCTGCGACTGGTAGGCATGGACCACCCAGGTCACGCCGTCGATGAGTTCGCTTGTCGGGATCGGGAGGTTCACGTCCAAGACGTAGTCCTCCTCGATGTTCCAGCGCAGGGCCCAGCCCCGGTCGCGCACGTAGCGCTCCAGTGCCGTCGACAGGCGCGAGCCCGCCGGAAGAACCGCAGTGGCCGGCAGGGGTGCCGGCGCTTGGCGCTGGGGACCCAGCTGTCCCTGCAGCTGCTGCACGCTCTCGCGCGGGCTCGGCTCGATGGCCGGGGCTCGGCTGGCCGGATTGACCAGGTTGGCCGTCGCCGGATCCAGCGGGCGGAGGGTGGACTGCTGGGCCAGCGCGGCCGGGGCCGCGATGCAGAGCAGTACCGCCAGGACCGCTGAGGAGCGGTGGTTCATGCGTGATCTCCAGGATGTCGTCTTCGCGGGAGCACGGGGGCCCTCGCACCTGCACATCGTAGGGATGCAGTGGGCGCGAACAGCGGTCTAACCGGCCTCCATGCGAGGCGGGTTAGAAGTTTCTGCGTGAAGATCGGTGTCGAGACCTGCGCGGAGCCCTGACGTAGTCCAGTGCGGACAGTCAGCGAAGAATCGCGTCTGGGCATGTGCGACGAAGGGCGCACCGATCACACCGACGGACTTGCGGACGCGCGATCGGCGCGGCCCGGCCTGTCTTCAAGGCGTGCCAGCGGTCCCAGAGCACATCCATTCGGTCGGGATGGATAAGGTCAACGCGCTGGTAGAAGGGCTTCTTACCCGCGGGGGCCAGTCGGATGTACCCCCAGTTGCCCACCTTCCATGCATTGCCCGGGCTGTCGGCCACGGCCATGGCCTGGGCCGTGATCTGCACGAGGTCGGACGGGGAGATCCTGCGGCGTGTCTTGGTCTCGACCAGCACGAACCAGCCATCCGGGGTGACGAAGCCCTGATCCACCTTGGCAGCGAACGGGCGCCGACCACGGCGGAAGAACGTCTTCTCGCTCACCACGAGCCGACCTCGAGCGATCTCGAGGGGCATGCGTGCGCGCTCCCCGTCCTCGTAGGACTCGGCGTCCATCCCCGCGGTCCTGACAGGACCGGTTGAGGGGATGAGGAACCACAGCATCACTGCCGTCAGGGCAATGACGAAGCAGGTGCCGATGATGGTTTCGAGGTTCATGGCGGGCGAGTCTTAATTGGTGAGATTGAAGAGCTTCCGTACTGCTCTACACGATCCCGGCCCGCGCGAAAGTTAGTTGAGGCAGCGTTCGATGCCGTCGACGATGTGGATGGCCGTGCCGGCTATCCACTCCGGATTGGTCAGCTTTCCGATCTCGTAGGGGTTCACGCCTACGCCCACTTCAAGCAGCAACGCGGGGCTCTGCGCAGATCGCAGCACCGCCAGGCCGTCGAAACGATGGATGCCGCGGCGATCGTCGAGCAGCTCGCGGTTCTCGCCTGGGATCGGTGCCGCGTGGTAGCGCGAGGGCACCTCGCCTGCTGCCACCATGGCATCCCCAACGTGCACCGCGCACTTCAGGGTGCCTTCCATCTTCCTCGCCTTTCCAGAAATGAAGACCGCGAAGCCGGCGAACTCACCCGCCCTGCCCTCATCAAGGAACTGCTGCTGGACGGAATCGTGATGGATGGACAGGAACAGGTCGGCGCCACGCGTCGGGCTGGTCCGGTCCAGGAGCTTTCGATCCAGACCCTGGGCGTGAACGTCCACGACCTGGTGGCCCCGCGCGGTCAGCCCCGAAATCACCTGCTCAGCCATGGCGCGGTTGAGCTTGAACTCCGGCGTGCCGTCCGAGGCAGTACTGCCGCCAGATGAGGGAGAGTGGCCGGTGTCGATGATGATCTGCGCCGCGTGGGCAGGCAGCGAGCAAAGCAAGGCGGCGGCGATCAGCAGCGAGCGCATACATACCCCCTCGTGCGCACCTGGGCTTCAAATTCGCGCTTCTGCGGAAGCTCGGCGCCCCAGCCTTTGACGGTCTCCAGGCTGACCTGGAACGTGGAGGCCACCGCTTCGGCAGAACCGAAGTACTCAATGAGCTGCTGTACGAGGATGGGGCCACCTGCATTTACGCCTTTCTGGGCCGTCAATCCGCCCAACACCGTTTGGACATCGCGCAGCGCAGCCAGGCGCTGGATTACTTCAACTGCATCCGGGTCGATGTCCTCCGGCACGCTGCGCTCGCCTTTGTGGATCTGTAGCAGGTGACGCGCGGTTAGGAATCGCTGCCTTGGTTTCCGCTCAACCTCCTTGGCACCTGATTCCGTTGCGCCGGGCAGCTTGGTTAACTTGTCGATCACAGCGCTGGCCTGCTCGATACTCAACGGTGGCGACAACTGAAGACTGGCAAGGGCCGCATCGACATCGGCAAAGCCTTTCTCCTTGGCCAGGCGCTTCAGGTACCCGGCTTGGGGCTGGGTCCCATAAGCGGTGGGTGCAGACGGATTCTCGGGAAGGTTGGACATGACGAGCGCAGGCAGTGATCAACAGACCAGATTCTGCGTGCATGGAACCCGTGAAAGGGTTCGTAACCGGCCTTGTCTGAGGCCCGGTTGGAAATCACCAGGGACTCGCCTAGTCCAGATTGACGTTCAGGCTCTTCAGAAGATCCTCAACAGGAACGCACGCACCGGCTTGCTTCAGACGGATCTGCTGGGTCTGTTGGATCTGGGCCACTTGCGCGTAGTCCGCCCTGCGTATGACATTGCCCAGCGGGTGACTGGAGCCATCCGATACCAGCATGGTTCCAGTGAAATGACCCCTGCCCCAGCCCGTCTTGTCCGGGGCGAGCTGCAGGCGCATGTGGAGCACGACCCGCAGAGCCTGGCTCAATGCCATCGTGGCCGCCTCACCCATGGCTGATCTGGCCAGGCTCTCGAGCCGCAGCAGGGCGGAGGCAGGGTCGAAAGAGTGGATCGTTGTGATTACCAACATGCCGTTGGAAGCGGCCTTCAGTACCTCCACCGCAGTCTCACTGTCGCGCACTTCGCCGATGAAGAGCATCGAGGGCCGAGTGGCCGGCATGCTTCTGTAGGCCCGGCGGATGGCGCCTGAAAACCCGCGCAGCTTTTCATCTTCAGCGTAGTAGTCGACCTTGAGCTGTCGGCATGAGCCAAGGTTCCACAGCCCTTCCATGGGCACCTCGATGGTGTCCTCCACGGTCAGGCAACGTCCACCGTAACGCTTCAATCGCGTCACGACAGTGCCACCGGCGATGGTGCTCTTGCCCTGCCCGGTAAGACCGCAGACCAGCACCAAGCCGCCCTCGTTCAACCACTCGCACTGGAGGATGTCGCGAAAGCGTATCTCCTCCATCTTCAGGTCGGTAAGGACTGGGGCGCTGGTGGGCAGCCGGCGCAGGCTGATCTGAGTCCCTTGCTCGGAGACGTCTCGGCATGCTCGCCAAGCGCGACCTTCGAACTCAACCCTGAAGTCCTCGCCGACCTGCTGGCCCGTGGAGACGTGGCTCATCAGAGAATTGACCCAAGGCTCGAGCTCGGTCCCTCCTAATACCCCGCATTCTGGAGTCCCGAAATAGCAGTAGGCTCCGGCGCCGCCGACACGGGGCTTACCTTCGCCTTCAGGGGCGGCCTCGTAGTAATAGAGGTCAATGATGCGATCGATGTCCGCGAGAGAGGTAGGCTGAAACCGTGGCGCACGCGCGGTCGCTTCCATCGTCAAATTCCCACAACCACAGCGTTGTCCGGAATAGACCCCGGCACCATCACAACGCCATCGTATGCAGGCCGGATAGTCACCAGCTCCCCGCCAGCATTTCTACCGGCCAGGAACTTGTCCCACGATGCTGACTTGTACTGGATCTGCGTCAGCACTCTGGCGGCATGGGCCGCGTCAGGCATGGCCATGAAAACGTAAGTGGATCCAGCCTCAGTCACGACCGAGAAGTGACTGGCTCCGTCGAACCACGACGGGACAGGAATTGAGCCCCCAGGCGTTGTACCTTCAGTCAACACGTTCCCATCCAGCTGATACGCGCGGACGTAGCCTGAGAATGCGGTGATCCGCGCGGCAACCTCAGTGGCGCTCGCCTCGTGGATCGCCTTGGCATCTGCCGCCGTGAGCTTTACTGCATACCAGCCGAAGAACAGCAGCATGGCGACCAGGTAGAAGGTCTTCATCGCGGATCAGGAGCCAGTGACGCTCGCCGGTACCGCCAGGCCCATCTCGGCCAGAACTTTGGCTGCATCCGGGAAACCAGGCAGCTGGCGGCCGTCGTCGAGCACCAGGGTAGGGACCCCTTCCACCGCTAGGCGGGTGCCAAGCCGGTAGCCGTCAAGCACCTTCTGGGCACACTCCGGGGTCACCTCAATGTCCCCGGCGATTGCCGCGGTGAACGTCTTGGTCGGTTCCTTGCTGCACAGGGCGGTACTCAGCTCACCGAAGCCTTTGCCACCCAAGTCCCCGCGCGGGAACGGTAGGTAGTGAACGGTCACCCCCGCCGAGTTCAGAGTGCCGATTGCGTCGTGCATTACCTTGCAGGCATCGCAGTCGGTATCGGTGAACGCGTACAGCACCCGTCTTTCGTCAGGTGCCTTGAAGGTGATCCGGGCATCAGCGGGGGCCTTAGCGACCAGTTCGACACGGGCCTTGTTGACGGCCTCGAAGGTCAGGGACTTCTTGGCCGCTACGTCTATGACGTTGCCAACGATCATTTGCCCACCATCGTTGGCGACATAGATGAGCTGGTCCTGTCCCTCACCAGTGGTAAGAGACACCTCAGTCCAGCCCTGCATGGGCGCGGCACGCAACCGGAAGATGTCAGCGGAAGGATCTGCCGTCTTCACGGCAACCTTGACCAGGGCGGCGCTGCCCTCACCACCACTGCTTACCTTGGAAATCGCCGCTTTCGCTTGATCTCCATAGAAAATGACGGCACCGCCGATGGCGGCAACAAGAACGGCCAGGCCCGCGAAGCTGGCAATGGCCAGGTTTTCGGTGCGCATTAAGTTGAAAATTTTCGATGGGTTCTTCATGGGCATACTCGGAATTCATTTGGATAGACGTTTTGGCGGCACCCGCTACCTTCGGGCGTGTAGCCGGCTGGGCAGGTATCGCAGTATCCGCCGCCACCTGACCCACCGCCCGAACTGCACGAGTAACCTTTCCATGTTCCTCCATCGCAGCTCAAGGCAGCGCCTGAGGAAGTCCTTGCGATAAGTCCGGCTCCTGAGCAGCTCACACCACAAGAAGCGACCGTGGTAGGTCGGAGATATGCACCTGTAATGGCGTTTCCAGCGGTGATATTCCGAGCTGCTCCAATGTCGCGATTTGCAGTGATATCGTTGTTGGAATGCACTAAGGTATTGCTTCGGATCTCTCCACCCGTGTAGATGCCTACGTTGTTGAAGGCGCGTATCCAGCTGCTGTCCTGCATGAACCAGCCGCCACCGTGTGCCGAGCGCCAGCCACTCGTTCCGGTGGTGTTGATGTTGCCCCCAAGGTCCACATCACCGCTGACGTTGATGGCGCCGGCGCGGATAGTGGACAAGGCATTGCCTGAACTTTGAAAGGAGTACTGGTTTAGGGCTGAGCTGTACCAGAGCCGGCCGTCACCGGTGCCATGCGTACCGCCATAGGCCCCCACAGTCAGGTAGCCACTTGAGTGGTGCAAAGGTCCATGTATCCCCCCATTCGCCATGATCTGGTGAGAGAACGTCTTCGTCCCCGTGACGTACTGGGCCCCACTCAGCTTCACAACGTCGCTGTCGTTAGCCTTTGTATCCGGGTTGAACGTATGGGAGTTCCACTCAAGCGCCCAACCGCTCCACGCACCGTTGTAAAAAGAGCGGTGCCACCTTTCCGGCGCGTTGTAGCGCTGGTAGGTCTGATACGTCATCACCGAGCTGGAGTAGACGGTGAGCATCCCTGCGACGGCTTCCGGGTAGTTCACACCCGATCCGGCGTTCGCATTTGCTGGCTGGTGGTAGATACCCGTGTCGCGAATGTTGTTGAGGTTGACCCCACCCCCAAGCGAACCCTTGTCCTGGATGAAGGAAGCGGGATCGAGGTTGCCGCGGTGCCAGACGTCCTGACCGTTGATCTTCGCGCCAGCGGCGTTGACGGTGAACCAAGGTGAACCCTGCAGATCCGCAACAGGCCCGACCGCAAACGTCGAGGGCGCACCCAAGCCAGCGTAAATTGAGCCCGCTGTCGAACTAAACTCGATGCTCGCGTTTGCCGTGTGATTGGTGCGCTTGACCTGTGGGACATCGCCGCTGGTGACGTTGAAGATCGGGCTCAGGTTGAAGCTCTTGCGGCCAGTGATGGTCTGTGTGCCAGCAAGCGTCACTACGTCAGACACATTTGCCTTGGTGTCCGGGTTGAAGTTTCCGGCGTGCCACACCGCATGGCCATTGGCCATGACCTGACCAGTCCCCGTAGTGGCAAGGTTGATTCCGCCATCAGGCTTCTGGTTAGCCATCGTCATGGTTGAGCTTGAGCCAGAACCAAACCCGAGGTAGCCAGACCTGGTGTTCTGAGCATCTGGGTTGACGTACCACTCCATGAAGGAGTGCCCAATGGCTCCAGACTTAAATACTAGCGGTCGATTCGTACCTTCAATCGACAGCTGGCCAGACATGGCATCGCCAGCCTGGTTGACCCAAAGCTTCTCCTGTTCTTCCGCTGTTATCCGCAGTCTCGACCAAGGTGTCCAAGTGCCACCATTGCGGTCGCGGCGGTACGACCACGTATCCGCACCACTGTCCAACGTAAAGGCGTGGACGGTTTGGGTGACGTAGCTAGAGTTGTGCGCGACAACCTCACCAATAATCCAGCCAGTGCGTGGCGAGTTAGCCGCATCTAGCCCCTGCCACCAACCAGTTTCAATCCCATCGTTCCAGTCAACCAGCGTGGTCGCATTGACATTCAAACGACCAGGGAGCCGGGCATTGGGAATCGTGCCTGCGTTGAGGTTGGTGGCGTTGCGATAGAACGCACCGCTTTGTCCATCAAGCAGATCTGCATCGAGTCCGCTGCCGGCCCCATCGACAGTTTTGAGCTTTGCCAATACGTCCGGTGCGTTGTACGCAACCGCGTCGAGCTTTAGATCAGGATTGAAATTTCCGCGGTGCCAAGCTTCGTTGGTGCCCACCAGCACGCGACCAGCTACGAAATCTCCAGGTACTTCCGTAAGCGCGGATGAGACCGACAGCCACCTGTTGGATGCAATGGAGAGATCAAGCGCATTGCCGATGCCCCAGATGCCCTGCCTGGCCAGACCAGCTCGTGCGACCGATCCCTGGACCCGGTATTCGATCGTTGAGTTGATCGTCGCATCTGGCCGGGTGACCACAGGACCGAGCCCACCGGTCACATTGAAGTAGGCGCGATCGGTGAAGGTCTTCTCGCCGGCGATCGATTGATCGCCTGTGCGGGTCACGATGTTGTCTGGATCAACCAGGCCCGAGTGCAGGTTGACGCGCCACGGGCCCCATCCGCCTGCCGACTGGATCCGCCAATAGGACTCCTCTGTGGCCGCTTCCCGCCATGCCAGCTGCAGGGTGTAATCGCCACCTGTACCCCTCTGGATGTTCTGGATGTAATACCGGCCACTCGGTCCAGGCATGCCTGCCGGCGAAATGCCCGAGTAGAAGCCTGTCCCGGGCAACGAGTCGAGGTGATCGGACGCAGTGAGATTGGTGGAATGCTCCGTCAGAAGGGACTTCGCCTGGATAGTCCCCAGTGCCTCCAGGCCGCCGGTGAGGGAAACACTTCGTCCCTCTATGTCCTGAACGCTAATGTGCTCAGCGTCAATCTCGTTCGCAGTCAACCCGTCGGTGGTGACGTTGAACGAGGACAGCTCCGCCACGTTGGACAGGTCGTTACCACCCATGTCCATGTCGGTGAGCATGGTGTTGAGCTCAGGCAGCCCGTCGACCGCTCGCCTAGACAGGTACTGATCGCTGAAGGGCGCTGCCGTCTCGATTGCGTCGTCCACGAACAGCGCATACGCCAGCTCGGGCTGGTCTGCTGCAGCCAGTCCGAAGTCAGCCAGGTCTCGCTGCCACACGGTCCCGCGCAGCGAGGTGCCATCCTCGCTGATATGTCCGCCGGCGCCACCCAGGGCGCCAGCGATCTTGCGCATGTTCAGTCCGGAGATCGGCTCACCACCCTGGGTGACGAGCAGACCGTCAAAGGACGTAGGGCCCTTTCGAACGAAGCGAATCGCGTAGGCTTGCCCGAAGTTATTCGTCGTGGCCACGCCCGGATTGATGTACCCCTCACCCTTGAGCGTCTCGACGCTCACAGTGGCGACCGGCGCCCCGTCCAGTGTTGCCAGTATCTGTTGCTCGTTTGCTCGTGCGTACTCTGACGCACCTTTTGCGATGACTTTGATGTGATCCGCAGCCGCGTCATTGGCGACGTTGTCCAGATAGCGCACAACGTAAGTCGTACCTGCTGCCATCAGCACAAGCGACACAGCAAGCACCGCCATCAACTCAAGCAGGGTGAAGCCCAGCGACTTGTGGCGGTTGCGATTCTTCATCATCGGGTCGATAGCTCGGAATGCGTAGAACATACGAGGGAGCCCTGCTTCTGCAGGGCTCATGCAACATGACTCGTAGACGATCAGGTCACAGCCGCCGGCGGGTTGTGCGTGAACACGATGACGTTGCTGTCATCGGCATTGCAGTTGGCCGCTGCGTCGGCCGACGCGTTCTGCGGACCCAGAACCGTTGCGTTGACCGTCACCTGGACAGCTGCAGCTTCGGCCAGGCGAGTACCAATCGTCATGCACGCCGGATCGGGTACGTTGTTGTAGGTGATGGTGAAGGAGTTGCCGTTGCCGGCCACCGTGACCGCGCCATCCCAGGAATTGCTTACTGCACCCGAGTCGACGACGTAGTTGCCGGGGAGGCCGTCGGACGAGATGAGGACCGGAACGATGTCGGCGGGATAGCCAGCACGGCCCTTGAGGGTCTGGATATTGGTGATGAGCTCGTTGATGTTGCGGCTTTCGGTGTTGGCTTCGTTGCTGGCAAAGGCGCGGCCGATGCCTGCCGCGGCAAGTGCCACGACGACGATACCGATCACGAGAACTGCGAGCAGCTCGAGGATGGTGAAGCCACGCTGGCGGCGGCTGTCGGTGAAGCCGCGCTGGCGGCGGCTGGCAGTAAAGTTCATCAGTAGGGTTCCATTCGCTTGAGAGGACCGCCCGAATGCAGGTATGCATTGAGCTGCGGGAACCTTACAGGCCGGAGAGCCTCTATTAGTCGCGTAACCGGCCTTGATAGAAGGCGGGTTAGCGACCGATCGCCATGTCGACGGAGGCTTGGATGTCGAACGCTGCTGCTGCAATGAGAAGAGCGATCAAGACGACGATCACCACGGCAACGCCGGCGAAGACCTTTGCCCCTGATTCGACTTGCTTGACCTCTTCTTCCATCTGCGTTTCGGCGTAGCTATTGAGGCTCTCGGCGAACCCAGATTTGGACGCTAGCGTTCTCACGAAACGAATCGTGTCTTTGTCGGGAAAGTCGTGTCCCGATTGAGCCAGGGCTTCACCCAGGTTCAGCCCCTTGGAGGTTCCCAGCAGGGCTCCATTGATTCGTTGTCGGAGCCATGGGTTTGCGTGTTCAGCCAACGTGTTCAGAGCCCGCTGAAGGGGGATGCCAGAACGAATCATGACGGCCAGACCCAGAAGGAACAGGGCGCCGTTGAAGCGCCTATAGATCGAGAACGGCGGCAGTCGATCCAGCACGTTCCTCATCTCACCCGTGTACCGTGGCAGCGCCCACACCACGGCGACAGCTGTTGCTCCCAGCATCGTCAGGATGCCGGGGCCCAAGGTAGTGACCGTGTAGGCCAGTTTCCGCAGGACTACGGCGAAACCGACCCACTGGTCCGCTGAAACGATCAGCTCCAGCTTGGGTACCACGAGATAGGCCACGATCACGAGGATCGCGGCAACAGCAACGAACAGGATGCCGGGGTATATCGACATCTTTAGCGCGGCCGCTGTTATCCGACGCCGGTGCTCGAGCAATCGGTTGATCTCCAGGAAAGAGCTTTTCAGCGAATGACTGGCTTCACCAGTGGCAATGATGGCCACCTCCTCGCGGCTGACCCACTTTGCCATGGAGTTACCCAGGCCTTGGCCACGCTTGAGCGAGTCGATGACGTCCCGAATGAGCAATGCCTGTGGACGATTAGGTCGGAGCCCGTCATCAGATGCGCCTTCGTATATCGTCTCCAACGCTTCGATGATCTGGACGTTGTTGGCTACGAGCACACCCAGCTGCACATAGAACTTGATGCGCGAGGGAACATCGAAGCTCCCCCGAATGGCCCTATCACGGAACCATCCGGCCACATCTAGAGTCCCAGCCTTGGCCGCCAGGCTGTTCATTTCGTCCGGACCTCCCAATCCAGAGTGAAGCCGACGTCCCGCTCGGCCGCCAGCGGATCGACCAGGCCTTCGTTCACCCTGCGGACGATGTGGTCGGACTTGGTGATGCCCCGCATCTGCTCGCGCCAATAGGCGCGTGCTGCGACCTTTCCGTGAGCACGGAACTCCTGCATGAAGGCAAGGTCCGGGACCATCACCTCGGCCACAAGGGTTCGTCCTTTGTGGCCCCC
>MGZO01000011.1:3977-5677 GCA_001802655.1 Hydrogenophilales bacterium RIFOXYD1_FULL_62_11 | reverse complement strand
GCATTCGGCGGGTTCGGCCACCAGGGCCATGCGCACCCGGCCGCGGCCCGGATTGACACCCTGGGCCTCGCGAGCCAGGTAGCTGCCGGGCAGAACCGTCACATTGTATTGAGCCAGCAACTCGCGGGCGAACGCTTCGTCGGCGCTCAGGCCCGGAATCCGGTGATTGAAGGCCTCAGGAACGCCGGCCCAGAGGTAGAACGCCGCGTCGGGCAACGCCACCTCCATCACCGAGGCCAGCAGCGGCGTGACCTGGGCAAACTTTTCCCGGTATTGCCGGCGGTTGTCGATGACATGGTCTTCGTCGCCCCAGGCGGCCACGCTCGCAGCCTGCACCGCCGGGCTCATGGCGCCGCCGTGGTAGGTGCGGTAGAGCAGGAAGGCCTTGATCAGCGCCGCATCTCCGGCCACAAAACCGCTGCGCAACCCGGGCACGTTGCTGCGCTTGGACAGGCTGGTGAACATCATGAGGTTCTTGAAGTCGGTGCGTCCGAGCTTCACCGCCGCTTCCAGCCCACCCAGCGGCGGTTCGTCGCGGAAGTAGATTTCGGAGTAGCACTCGTCGGAGGCGATCACAAAGCCGTGGCGGTCGCTCAGTTCGAACAGCTTTTTCCACTCGTCCAGCGACATCACGGCGCCGGTCGGGTTGCCGGGCGAGCAGACGAAGATGAGCTGCGTGCGGGCCCAGACGTCTTCCGGCACGCTGTCCCAGTCCACCGCGAAGTTGCGCGACGGCACGCTGGGCACGTAGTACGGCTGGGCGCCACCCAGCAGGGCCGCGCCTTCGTAGATCTGATAGAACGGATTGGGAAACACCAGCGTGGCACCGGCTTGGGTCGGGTCCAGCACCGTCTGGGCGAAGGCAAACAGCGCCTCGCGCGAACCGTTCACCGGCAACACCTGGTTGGCGGGGCTCACGGTGACGCCATAGCGCCGCTGCAGCCAGGCCGCACAGGCTTCGCGCAGCGCTGGCTCGCCGGCGGTGGCGGGGTAGCCGGTCAGACCGGTGTCCAACGCGGCGGCCAGCGCGTCCTTGAGCATCTGGGGTGTGGCGTGTTTCGGTTCGCCGATGCCCAGGCTGATCGCGCGGTAGGCCGGGTTGGGTGTGACGCCCGCAAACAGCTGGCGCAGCCGCTCGAACGGGTAGGGCTGCAGGAGGGACAACTTGGGATTCATGGCGCCGATTATCCCAAGGCCGCTTCAGGCCCTCCCGGGACGGGCTCAAGGCCAGGCGGACACGGTATCATGCGGCTTGCGGTCCGGCCCCGCTCGGGGGAGGATTATCGTTACAAATCAAACAGTTAGCTTCCCGCGACCGAATTCCCGTGCGCCTCAATTCGATCAAGTTATCGGGCTTCAAGTCCTTCGCCGAGCCGACCAACTTCATGCTGCCCGGGCAACTGGTGGGCGTGGTGGGGCCCAACGGCTGCGGCAAGTCCAACATCATGGACGCGGTGCGCTGGGTGCTGGGCGAGAGCAAGGCGTCCGAGCTGCGTGGCGAGTCCATGCAGGACGTGATCTTCAACGGCACCAACAACCGCAAACCGGCCAGCCGCTCCAGCGTCGAGCTGGTGTTCGACAACGCCGACCACCGCGCCGGTGGCCAGTGGGGCCAGTTTCTTGAGATCGCGGTCAAGCGCGTGCTTACGCGCGACGGCACCAGCAGCTACTACATCAACAACCAGCCGGTGCGCCGCCGC
>MGZO01000011.1:2693-3885 GCA_001802655.1 Hydrogenophilales bacterium RIFOXYD1_FULL_62_11 | reverse complement strand
GCCCGAAGAGCTGCTCCTGTTCCTCGAAGAGGCCGCCGGCGTCTCCAAATACAAGGAACGCCGCCGCGAAACGGCCAACCGCCTGGCCGACACACGCGAAAACCTCACCCGGGTCGAAGACATCCTGCGCGAACTCAACGCCAATCTCGACAAGCTGGAAAAGCAGGCTGAGGTCGCTGCGCGCTACAACACCCTGCAGGCCGGCGCCACGCTCAAGCAGCACCAGCTCTGGTTCCTGAAACGCAGCGAGGCCGAGGCCGACCAGATCAAGGTCAAGACCGATGCGGCCCAGGCGCTGAACGACCTGGAGTCGCGCACCGCCGACCTGCGCCGGGTCGAATCCGAGCTGGAAACCATCCGCCAGGCGCACTACGCCGCGGGCGACCAGGTCAACCAGGCCCAGGGCAAGCTCTACGAGGCCAGCGCCGAGGTGGGCAAGCTGGAAGCCGAGATCCGCTTCGTGATCGAAGGCCGCACCCGTGTCGAACAGCGGCTGGTGCAGTTGAAGGAACAGATGGCCTCGTGGACCACGCGCAGCCAGGACGCCGGCGTGGAGCTGGAGCAGCTGGCCGAAGCCATGGTCGAGGCTGAAGAAAAGTCGGTGGTGCTCGCCGCCCAGGGCGAAGAGCAGGGCGCGGCCCTGCCCGCGCTGGAAGACGGCCTGCGCCAGGCGCAGAACCGCGCCAACGAACAGCGTGGCAGCGTCACACAGGTGCAGCAGCAGATCCAGGTGCTGGCCGCCGAACAGCGCAACATCGAAGAACAGAGCCGCCAGCTCAACCAGCGCCGCGAACGCCTGGCCGCCGACCGCAACGCCCTGGCCGCGCCCGACGAGGCCCGCCTGCTCGACGCGCAGAGCCAGCTGGTGGTGGCGCAGGAAGCCGCCGAACTGGCCGACGCGGTGCTGCACGAGCTGCAGGACAGCGTGCCCCAGCTGGACGATGACCGGCGCGCCGCCCAGCAGGCGGTGAACCAGGAATCCGCGAAACAGGCCGACCTGTCGGCCCGCATGGAAGCGCTCAAGGCGCTGCAGGAGAAGGTCAAGACCGACGGCAAGCTCCAGCCCTGGCTGGCCAAGCACGGGCTCGATAGCCTGCAGGGCCTGTGGAGCCGCATCCACATCGAGACCGGCTGGGAAAACGCGCTCGAAGCCGCGCTGCGAGAGCGCCTGGGCGCGCTCGAGGTGTCGCGG
>MGZO01000011.1:1949-2657 GCA_001802655.1 Hydrogenophilales bacterium RIFOXYD1_FULL_62_11 | reverse complement strand
CGCCAGCCACAGCGGGCTCAAACCGCTGGCCGACTGGCTGCGCCTGAACGACGCCGGGCAGAAGGCCCTGCTGGGTGACTGGTTGCAGGGTTGCCTGACGGCGGCCAGCCTGGACGAAGCGATGGCGCAGCGCGCCCAGCTGCAGGCCGGCGAAGTGATCTACGTACCCAGCGGCCACGGGGTCAGTGCCCACAGCGTGAGCTTCTACGCACCCGACAGCGAGCAGGCCGGCCTGCTGGCGCGCGCGCAGGAAATTGAACACCTTGAGAAAGAGCTGCGGGCCCAGGCGCTGATCGCCGAGCAGGCCCGGACCGCGCTCGTACGCGCCGAAGCCGCCTACAGCGATGCTTCGCAGCGGCTCGTGAGCGCGCGCCGCGAAGGCGCCGAAACACGCGGCAAGGCCCACGAGCTGCAGGTCGAGGCCCTGCGTCTGACGCAACTCGCCGAACAGACCCGCGCGCGCAGCGAGCAGATCGCTTCCGATCTGGCCGAGGTGGATGCCCAGCTGGAAGACCTGCAGGAGCGCCGTGTGACGGCCGAGGCCCGCTTCGAAGAGCTGGACATGATGCTCGCCGACAGCCAGGAGCGCCACGCCCAGTTCGACGACAAGGTGATCGATGCCGAGCGCGCCTTGAATGCGGCGCGCGAGCAGCAACGCTCGCTGGAGCGCAGCGCGCAGGAGGCCACCTTCGCCCTGCGCAGCCTGCA
>MGZO01000011.1:0-1941 GCA_001802655.1 Hydrogenophilales bacterium RIFOXYD1_FULL_62_11 | reverse complement strand
AGGGAGAGCTGCAGCGCTCGCTGGAAACCGCGGCCTCGCAGGAAAAGTCGCTCGCCGACGAAGAGCAGCGGGCCGCCGAAGAACTGGCCCGCCTGAGCGACGCCGCGGCCCAGGCCGGGCTGCAGAACGTGCTGGCCGTCAAGCTCGAACGCGAGCAGACCCTGGGCGCCCTGCGCAGCCAGTACGACGACCTCACGATGAAGCTGCGCGCGAGCGACGAACACCGCCTGAAGCTGGAGCGCGAGCTCGACCCGCTGCGCCTGCGCATCACCGACTTCCAGCTCAAGGAACAGGCCGCGCGCCTGGGTGTGGAGCAATACAGCCAGCAACTCGAAGAGGCCCAGGCCGATCTGGCCGCGGTGGCGCAGAGCATCACCGAAGGCAATGTGCGCCTGACGGGCCTGCAAGGCGAGATCGACCGCATGCACCGCGAGATCCAGGCGCTGGGCGCCGTCAACCTCGCGGCGCTGGACGAACTCACCGCTGCGCGCGAGCGCAAGACCTTCCTCGACGCGCAGTCGGCCGACCTGGTCGAAGCCATGACCACCCTGGAAGACGCGATCAAGAAGATCGACGCCGAGACCCGCGACCTTCTGGGCAGCACCTTCAACACCGTCAACGAGCACTTCGGCCGCATGTTCCCCGAGCTGTTCGGCGGCGGCAACGCCCGGCTGGTGATGACCGGTGAAGAAATCCTCGACGCGGGTGTGCAGGTGCTGGCGCAGCCGCCCGGCAAGAAGAACCAGACCATCCACCTGCTCTCGGGCGGTGAAAAGGCGCTCACCGCCATCGCGCTGGTGTTCGCGATTTTCCAGCTCAACCCGGCGCCGTTCTGCCTGCTGGACGAGGTGGACGCGCCGCTGGACGACGCCAACACCGAGCGTTACGCCCGGTTGGTGACCAGCATGAGCAAGCAGGGCACCCAGTTCCTGTTCATCAGCCACAACAAGATCGCCATGGAAATGGCCGAACAATTGATCGGCGTGACCATGCAGGAGCAGGGCGTTTCGCGTATCGTCGCGGTGGACATGGAGTCCGCTGCCGGCATGCTGGAATCCGTCTGACCACGCCACCCACCGTTGAACACACATGAGCACTCTGCAAATCAGTCTGGCCATCATCGGAGGCCTCGTGCTGGCGGGCGTCGTGGCCTACAACGCCTGGGTCACGAGCAAGAATGCTCCGCGCACCGCCAGCGAACGCCCCGGACTGGACGGTGCGGGTGAACCCCAGAGCTTTGAAAGCCCGCTGACCGGTCCGGTGATCGAGCCCGACCACGATGGGATATCGGAGCGCATCGAACCGGTCATGGGACACCCCTTCGAGCCTGCGCCGGAGCCGGAGCCGCAGGTGGTGGTGGATGGCGAAGCGCGTGTGCCGGTGGTGGTGCCCGTCACGCTCAACAACGTCGTGAGTCCCCCCGAGAAGCGGCCCGGGCTGGACGCCCTGATCGACGTCATCACCCCGCTGGCGGTGGAAGGCCCGGTGTCGGGCGATGCCTTGCTGGCGGCGCTGCCGGGTACGCGCCGGGTCGGCAGCAAGCCGTTTGCCGTCGAAGGCCTGAACGAAACCAGCGGTGAATGGGAAAGCCCGCGGCCGGGGCAGCGCTACCACGCGCTGCAGGCCGGCGTGCAGCTGGCGAACCGTGCCGGCGCGCTCAACGACATCGAGTTTTCCGAGTTCGTCGTCAAGGCGCAGGCCTTTGCCGACGCGGTGGGCGCCGCGCCCGATTTTCCCGACATGCGCGCCGAGGTGGCCCGCGCCCGCGAACTGGACGCTTTTGCCAGCGGCCACGATGCCCAGCTGGGCTTCACGTTGCGTGCCCGTCGCAGCGCCTGGAGCCCCGGTTATGTGGCGCAGAACGCGGCCCGGCTCGGCTTCGTTGCGGGCGTGCTGCCCGGGCGCATGGTGCTGCCCGCCAGCGCGGCGGGACAGGCGCCC
>MGZO01000010.1:21301-23711 GCA_001802655.1 Hydrogenophilales bacterium RIFOXYD1_FULL_62_11 | reverse complement strand
CCAGTGTGCTGCCGCCGCCCATTCCTTCCATCGCGTGCAGCCCTTCTTCGTGGCGCGCCATCAGGGCGGCGAGGTCGGCAGGGTGCGTCAACGCGGTTTTGAACGGTGTCCCCAGCACATGCGTCGCATAGGCGCGGCTGGCGCTGTCCCAGGGATCGACCAGCAGCAGCCATAACTGGGCATCCGCATCGCGTGCCGCCAGACAGTGCCGCCGCGCGGCTTCATTGAAACTGAGCTGGCTGAAATCGGCTGTCAGTTCATTGAGGGCCGCCATCCCGAAAGCAGGCTGATGGCTATGCCCGGCCAGCAGATGCAGGGTGGCATCTGCGTCCAGGTCGAACTGTTCCTGCATACGCTGCATCACCGTCTGACCGGTCGTGCGCGCCTCCTGGCGCAGACTGGCGAGCGTTTCCGCGCTCAGCGTGGGGAGGGCCGCGTTCATTCGATCGATCCTGCCAGTTCAAAAATCGGCATATAGAGCAGTACCACAATCAAACCTATCGTCAGTCCGATGAAGATCATCAACAGCGGCTCGAACAAGCGGGTGAACCAGTCCACCCAGCGTGCCATTTCCTCATCGTGAAAAATGGCGATGCGCTCCATCATTTCGCCCATGCGGCCGCTTTTTTCACCCACGCGCAGCAGCCGGGCCGCCACCGGCGTGGTGAGTTCGCCCCGGGCAAAGGCTGCCGAGATGGTTTCGCCCCGTCGCATCGCGTCCGCTGCTGTGGTCGCACCCATGCGCAAATGGGCGGACAGCAGGCTCGACACCATGCCCAGCGCCGGCACAATCGGAATGCCGCCCACCAGCAACATGCCGAGGCTGCGGTAAAAACGGGCGAGTTCGAAGGTGCGCAAATGCTCGCCGATGGCCGGGGTGCGCCACGCCAGCCGGGTGAGGGCGGCGCGGGTAGCGGGCTGCGACAAACCCAGCACGGTCGCAGCAATGAATCCGGCGACACCCAATGCGATCCAGCCGCCGTGCGCCTCGACCATCTCGCCCCAACTCAGCAGCATCTGCGACATCCAGGGCAGATCGCGTCCGGAATCGGCATACACCGAAGCAAAACGCGGCACCACATAGGTCAGCAGGAAGCCGATCACCAGGGTGCCGACGCCGACCAGCAGCAGGGGATAAATCGATGCCGACAGCACCTTTTTCTTCACCGTGTCGATCTGGTTTTGATAGCCGACATAGCGGGCGAGGGCGGGGGACAGGTCACCCGTGCTTTCGGCCGCACGCACCGTGGCCGCATACAGCGGCGGAAACGCTTCGCCTTGCGCGGCCAGTGCCGCAGAAAAGGGCCGTCCTTCGCGCATGGTGGTGAGCAGACGATCGATCAGCTGGCGCGATTCGGGGCGACTTTCCTTTTCAACCAGGGTTTCCAGCGCCTCGGTCAGCGTCAGTCCCGCATCCAGCAGCGCGATCAGTTCCTGGGTGAACAACAGCAGCGGAAAGCGTGCGCGCCGCGCCGCCAGCATGCCGCTGCGCTCCGCCGTGATCGAAATCACCTGTGCGCCTTCGCGCTGCAGGCGGGCAGTGACCTCACTCTCGTCGAGTGCCTCGATCGTCAAAGCCGTCACTCCTGTGCCGGGGCGCAGCGCCTTTACCCGATAACGCATGGCGTGGGTTTACCAGTTATTGATATCAGCGTCATTTCCCGTGCCGCCCGGCACCCCGTCGCGGCCATACGAAAACAGGTCGATCTCGCCGTGTTCGCCCGGCATGCGGTACTGGTAGGGCTTGCCCCAGGGGTCGTTGGGAACCGTTTTTTTCAGATAGGGGCCATCCCAGCGCGGCTCATCGGCAGGCTTGGTGTTGAGGGCGGCCAGCCCTTGCTCGGTACTCGGGTAGCGACTGGTGTCGATGCGGTACTGGTCCAGCGCCTTTTCCAGCGCGACAATTTGCGCAGCAGCTGTTTTGACTTCCGATTTGCCAACCTGGGCAAAGTATTTGGGCGCAACGTAACCGGCCAGCAGACCCAAAATCACCAAGACGACCAGTAATTCGAGCAAAGTGAATCCGGCATCACGATTCAGGCGGGACAAGCGATGAGGAAAAGACACGATTGATACTCCGTATAAATTGATGGCCCAGGATCAAGCGGGCCGGGGCAATACAGACCCAATGGTTGCGTACTGCTTCAATTTAACGCAGATTTGTTGCAGTTGTAATATTTCAGGTCAAAGACTTTTCTGTGACAGGAAATCCGAAACGGGCATCAGAAAGCTGACCCCGGCCATGAGCAGGCCAATAGCGCCGGCAAGTCGGGCGGCATGAGCACGAGCGGTAAACAACGTCCACTACCGTTGCGTGACAGGCGGAATCCATGCAGTTTGAGTTCAGCCGCGTGCGGAGGCCGCAGGCCGTAGCACGTCGGCTGCAGCGAAGGGTTAGGCCGCATTGTGC
>MGZO01000010.1:17174-21285 GCA_001802655.1 Hydrogenophilales bacterium RIFOXYD1_FULL_62_11 | reverse complement strand
GCATACGACGCTGATGCCACCCCGGTCTTGATTGTGGCGAGACCCATGAGTAGCTCATCGATGAGATACCAGTCTTCGTCCGTCATGCCGGTGGTCGCTTGACCGCTAGAAGTGCGTGCCCAACCATCAATGTCACCATCGAACTGCTCGTAGATTCTCAGTTTGTCGACTGTGAGCATAGGACTAGCGACCGAAGGGAGCGAGGTTGAGCGCCATGTTATGCATCGTGTGCAACACGATACTTGATCTGTACGAAACCGAACTCGAATGACTTGGTCGTCACGTGGACGAGAGGGATGTCATTCTTGATTGGGCCGAACAACGATCTTCCCTGGCCAAGAATCACCGGGATCAAGGTAAGGGTGATGTCATCGATTAGCCCGGCGGCCAGGAAACGCTGAATGGTTATGCCGCCATCGACGTACAGGCGCTGGGCACCTTCGGCAGACAAGCGTTTAACCAACACGTCCGGGGATTCGGAAGATGCAGAGACCGTGTTCGGCAGCCCAGCGGGGACAATTAGCGGCCTGCTACTCAGCACCACAACTCTTTTGCCTTCGTAGGGCCAAGCGTCAAAAGTCAACGCCAGTTCAAAAGTGTTTCTGCCCATTACGAGAATATCGACAGACGACATGAACTCGTTGTAGCCGCAGTCTTCGCCGCTCGGCACAACTGCGTTCGCATCGTTGAGCCAGTCAATATTTCCATCTGGTCTGGCGATGAATCCATCTAGGCTGGTGGCAATGAACACCGAAGCCCTAGTACTCATGGGCAACACTCCTGAGATACATAACGAATCAAGGGGCGCGTTTTAGCGCGCCCCGCTTGAAGGAAAAGTTAGGCGTCGGATTCACTTACCAACGCCTGTAGCTTGAGGACGGTGGCCCAGTTTCTTGTAGTGGCTGCCTTGCCGGCCTTCCCAAGCAGGGCTTCACCAGCTTTGCTTTCCAGTATGCCGGTCGCGCAATGGAGGTACGCGGCACTCTTACCGACCAGGAACTGTTCCGACGGTGCCACTAGCGGCTCGATGGCAGCGAGCCCAGGTAGTAACTTGGGATCTTGTACGAACACGATCAACAGACGTGAATGGTCTTGGGCCCTCTGAGCCAGCGCGTTCTCGGACACGATGGTGGCCAGCTCTTTCGCTGACTTGACGATCACCGGTACTTCGACCTTTAGCTTGGATGCGATTGCGCTGGCTATCTCGGTGGCGTGCTTGACAGGCGTTCCCTTGGTTGCTCGGAACACCGCATTGCCGCTATTAAGAAGCGTGGCCACATTCGTATAGCCAAGCTCACCTAACAAAGCTCGGAGTTCAGCCATTGGAACGCGCTTGGCCTTGCCAACATTGACGCCACGCAACAGAGCTACAAAGGTGGGCATTCCGACGCCTTACGTTTGAGTTAACCGGCTGGACGCCGCAGGCGGCCAGTCCGAGCGGAACGAAGTGGAGCGGTGTTGAACGAATTGTTAGGCCTCATTGCCGCCAGCTCTCCCGGTGAGATATTCGCGCACGCTTTCGGCGTTGTTGAACGGTGGAGGTGACTCGAAGTTTAGAACCTCGTCCAAGGCTTCGTCCAGATTCGCATGATGGTCGCGCTTTGCTGGCACGAGTGAGTAGACGCCGTTCTGCACCACAAACAAGCCGCGCTTGTTCGGGACGGAGAACAGCGGTTCTAGCGGGTTGCCCCGACCATCCCAAAAGAGCCAGTCCGCAGCTTCGACGTCGAGACCTTCGCAGGCGGCCACCGCGGCTGCCTCGCTGTCGAAGGCGATCAATGTGCGTTCGTCTGTGGCTACGGCGAAGATCATGAGGCCTAACGTAGAGGTGACCGGCGCTGCGCGGCTTTATGGCGCAGCGTCCAGCGACCGAAGGGAGCGAGGTTGAGCGCCATGTTAGGAGCTTACCGCAGCGGCTGGGGTGCCCCTAACTTCATGGTCGGATGAAACAGTCCATGCAGGGCGTGCCGCAGCTCGTCTTGATTGCACCAGTACTCGCCAATAACACCATCTGTGACATAGGTAGAACTGTTAAAGCCATCTTCAATGTCGTTGAACCACAGCACCAGGCTGGGGGTTTTCGCCACAACCCAGAACCCGCCACCCTCATTGCCCCACGGCTCAAGCTGCCATTTGGTGAGCTCAACCCTAATTGAATTGAAGAACTGCTGTTGCTCAGGTGTGCATTGAGCCAACTCCTTGGCAATAAGTGCCTCGATCTCTTCCCGACTGATGGATTCCCACATGAGCCTACGAAGCTCCTAACGTAGAGGTAAGGGGCGCCGCTTTAGCGGCGTCCCAGCGTAGCGGTCTTGACCGCCGGGTTAGAGGTATTTTTTGGGAGCACACGACATGAAATATGGGCGCATAGAGATTTACCCGACAGCAAACAAAAGGTGGGTGATAAGGACAGACACTGGCGAGACATTTGCTTTTGAGCGACTTGACGAGGTGATTGCATGGCTCAAGGACAACTGCGAGAAATGAGCACAAGAACCGCAACGCATGAGGCGACCACCGCAGCGAGAGCGGAGACGATTGCAGATATGACCATGAGCTTCATGCGGAAGCGGTCTTGTTGGTACTCACCTTGTGTGCGCCAGGGATCAGACATGAATACCTCTAACGTAGAGGTAAGGGGCGCCGCTTCAGCGGCGTCCCAGCGGAACGAAGTGGAGCGGTCTTGACCGCCGGGTTAGCCCACATAGCGCTCAATAATGCCGTGCCACTTGCGAAGCGGCAGGCCATCGACTTGCTCATGGAAAAACTCACTTTCCGCAGGAGTTGGATTGAATATTGGGCGTTTGTCTGGTGGCCCAAAGTGAATTTCAAGCGGTTGCTCTACATCAGCGTAACCAGGCGGCTCGTTTGAACCGTCTTTGTCATAAAGCTCGTAATACCGATAAAAGGTGTCCTCGGAGACTTCGGCCCAGACACCCCAGCCAAAATTTGTACCCAACTCTTGGACTGGAACATACACAACACCACGGATAAAGTAGCGCCTGTCATCGAGCGAGCAAAGATCAGTGTGGATTTTTGCGCGTGCCTCTCTCTGTTCTTCGGATAAGGCGAATATGGCATCAGGAAGGCCAAACGCCACATCCATTTGATGCGGCTCAACTTCTTTTCCACAGCACGGACATTTCATCAGTCTGGCCTTGGGGCTAACGTAGAGCTAACCGGCGCTGCGCGGCTTTATCGCGCAGCGTCCAGCGACCGAAGGGAGCGAGGTTGAGCGCCGGGTTAGGCGTGGTATTTACGCCATGCCTCCATGGCAAATGAGATGGCAATTACCACAACAATAAAGTAAAGGGCCTTCCGCGTTACGGGAGACGTGAAACTGCTCACGCCAATATTGTTCTTGATATTCCTAGCGCGCTTCGCGACCCAATAAATTATGCCCCCGAAGATGATGCTATAGCCGATAACAAATACACCGACTATTCCAAATAACTCACCCCAACGACTAAATCTTTCATTGCTGGCAATTGAAAAGAACCAAATCACTGACATCACTACGGCCGGAATTGTTGCGCCAACCCACAGTGGCTTATTGGTTGAGCGACCGAAAAACGTGCCGAATCCGTAAGCAGCTAGCAAGAAGACATATGGCAGGAGGTCTCTCATTATTTAGGGTCTCAAATAAAGTCGACTGACATGTCTGCCTAACGTAGAGCTAACCGGCGGCGCTTTAGCGCCGTCCAGCGACCGGAGGGAGCGCGGTTGAGCGCCGGGTTAGAAGGGTTAATTTACCTTTCTCCCACGGAGCCGCGCCCAAACTAACCAGAGACCGCGGGCGCCGACAAATAACCAAACTCCGACAGCAAACACAACGAATGAACTTACCAATGAGATGGTGTGCTCAGTTTCCCAGCCCGGCATTTGGTTTTTGCTTGATAGGAACCACAGCGTGCCGTAGTAAATGATTGGACTCAAGGCGTCTGACATAACCCACAAACCAACAAGGCTGGATCCGATAGTCAGCATCCGGTTTTCAGTCCACGGTAGGGGTGTTTCCGTCGCCGGGCGCGGAACAATAACTCGAGCGATAGGGTTGGCCGCAAACCAGAGCACAAGACCGAGCAGAACTAGAAAGACGGCAATACCAACT
>MGZO01000010.1:4899-17126 GCA_001802655.1 Hydrogenophilales bacterium RIFOXYD1_FULL_62_11 | reverse complement strand
GCGGGTAATTGTTTAATAAGAAAAATCGCATACCAGATGGCGAAAAGCCGGACAACGACAGCAATGAATTGATGTGGGGCCAAGGGCGATCCTTCTAACGTAGAGCTAACCGGCGGCGCTTCAGCGCCGTCCAGCGACCGAAGGGAGCGAGGTTGAGCGCCATGTTAGGACTGTTTGATATAAGCCGTCACGATTTCGCGACGTATATTGCAATAGCAGCAATTATTGCTGCTATTGCCGCCCAGATATTAGCGTTGCGGGCGAACTTGTTGGCTTCGCGCGCGATAGAGAGGGTTTCTTCCTCACGCGCATCGCGAGCGAGTGCAGCCGCAGACTCCCGTGCAAACACTTGTTGCCGCAACCACTCTTCCGCAATCCGCTCATCAAAGGTTGGTCGAT
Source organism: Hydrogenophilales bacterium RIFOXYD1_FULL_62_11 (assembly GCA_001802655.1). Classification (GTDB taxonomy): domain Bacteria; phylum Pseudomonadota; class Gammaproteobacteria; order Burkholderiales; family Thiobacillaceae; genus Thiobacillus. The sequence continues at coordinate 16,727 of MGZO01000010.1, read as the reverse complement.
TTGTGATGTCAGCCAGTAGATACCTGACATGGCTTTCCCCCAAGCGCTCAAGCTCTTTGATTTGTTCCTCGCGTGAAGACAGCATTCCGGGGAGCACGGCTGTTGTTCCTAACGTTAAATAGCCGTCACGTGACGGAATATAGGATTATTGGACATGGCTGATAATCTTGGGGTGAGTGATAAGCTGTTGATTCATATAAGCCACATTGTCCAATAAGACAGAATATGCCCGATATTGCCGAGCCGGTAGAGAAACGTGCTGCTACGCCGCCCAAGCTGCTTGATCAGGTGCGTGATCGTCTTCGTTTGAAGCATTACAGCCTGCGTACTGAGTAGGCTTATGTCGGCTGGATCAGACGATACATTATTTTTCACGGTAAACGGCACCCAGCCGAGATGGGAAAGCCAGAGCTGGAGTCGTTTTTGACATCTTTGGCCGTTCAACGAAACGTGAGCGCGTCCACGCAGACTCAGGCGCTGTCTGCGCTGCTGTTTTTGTATAAGGATGTGTCGGGGCTGGAGTTCCCCTGGCTGGATGAAGTGACGCGGGCAAAAAAGCCCGTTCGATTGCCGACGGTGTTGACGACCGATGAAGTGAAGCAGCTATTCAAATATCTGGACGATCCCTTGATGGATCTGATTGTGCGCTTGCTGTACGGAACGGGGATGCGCTTGCTGGAATGTCTGCGGTTACGGATGAAGGATGTGGAGTTCACGCGACGTGAAATCGTGGTGCGGGAGGGCAAGGGCAACAAGGACAGGGTAACGATGTTGCCAGACAGCCTGGCTGATCGCTTGCGCGCCCAGATGGAATTTGTGAAGGGGCAACATGCGCAAGATTTGGCGGTGAACCGGGGCGAGGTATGGTTGCCGGATGCTCTGGCTGCGAAGTATCCCAATGCGCCGAAGGTGCTGGCTTGGCAGTATGTGTTTCCAGCAGCGGGGTTCTCTGTTGATCCACGTTCAGGTACGGTGCGCAGGCATCATGTGGACGACAAACGAGTGCAACGTGCGGTGAAGCGTGCGGCTGGGCAGGCGGGGCTGGTCAAGCTGGTCACGCCCCATACCTTGCGCCATTCGTTCGCCACGCATTTGCTGGAAGGTGGCTACGACATTCGCACGGTGCAGGAATTGTTGGGTCACGCCGACGTGAGCACGACGATGATTTATACCCATGTGTTGAACAAAGGCGGGCGCGGGGTGATGAGCCCGCTGGATCGATGATGACGGACGAAGACTACATGCGCACTGCACTCGAACTCGCCCGCCAGGGCTGGGCGGCGGGCGAGGTGCCGGTGGGGGCACTGGTGGTGTGCGGCGGCGAGATCGTCGGGCGCGGCTACAACCAGCCGATTTCCAGCCATGACCCGACCGCGCATGCCGAGGTGATGGCGCTGCGCGATGCCGCGGGGCGGCTGGCAAATTACCGGCTGGTGGGCTGCACCTTGTATGTCACGATGGAGCCGTGCGTGATGTGCGCGGGGGCGATTCTGCATTCACGGGTGGCGCGGGTGGTATACGGCGCGCGCGAATACAAGACCGGCGCGCATGGCAGCATCATGGATGTGTTCGCCGAGCCGCGTTTGAATCATCATTGCGACATCATCGGCGGCGTGCTGGCAGACGAATGCGCGGCGATGATCTCGGGGTTCTTCGACGCACGACGGCAGCAAAAGAAGGGGGCGACGCAATGAACGAGCTGTTTATCGAGGTGGATTCCCGCCTGCAGCAGTTGTATCTATGGGAGCCGTATCCCGATGGCGACATGCTGATTCGCCAATACGCCGTTTCAACTGCAGCAAATGGGCTGGGGGAATTGATCGGCAGCCATTGCACGCCGCGCGGTCGTCACCGCATTGTGGAAAAGATTGGCGCGGATGCCGCGCTGGGAACGGCGTTCAAATCGCGCCAGCCCACCGGTGAAATCTGGACCCCCGAGCTGGACGTGGAAAACCCGGGGCGCGACTGGATCCTCTCGCGCATCCTGTGGCTGGAAGGCCTGGAACCGGGAAAAAACCAGGGCGGCAACGTGGACTCGCACGATCGTTTCATCTACATCCACGGCACCAACGAAGAGCACAAACTCGGCACGCCCGCATCGCACGGCTGCATCCGCATGAAGAATGAGGACGTGGCGGAGTTGTTCAAGCTGGTGCCGGTAGGAACCGAGGTGCGGATTTCGTAACCTTGGGCATGAGCGACGACATCACCCGGATTGACAACGCAGACTTACGCGACCTGGCAAGCCGCTTTCCCCGCCCCGGACAGATCCAGGCCATTTATCTGCGCCCACAGCGCCGTTCAGCGGTGCACGCGGTGGATCACGTTCTGGCCATTGCCGGGTGCGGCCTGCAGGGCGATCACTACGCAAGTGGCGGCGGGCGTCGCGTGGCGGGGGGTTCCAGACAAGTCACCTTGATCCAGGCGGAGCATCTGCCTGCTGTGGCGGCTTTGATGGGACAGGCACGCATCGATCCGGCCGTGTTGCGGCGCAATCTGCTGGTGTCGGGATTAAACCTGCTGGCGGCAAAGGCCTTGTTTCGTGATCTGCCCCTGCTGCTGCGCATCGGCAACGACGTGGTGCTGGAGGTGACCGGCCATTGCGCGCCCTGCTCGCGTATGGAAACCGTATTGGGGCAGGGGGGCTATAACGCGATGCGCGGTCATGGTGGTGTGAATTCCCGTGTTATGAAAGAGGGTATTATCCAGGTCGGTGATCCGGTCTGTTGTGAGCGGAAACCGGACTCGCGGCTTTCGGTCCCCACCCCGGCTTTGGCGGCCACGAACTGAGTGCTGGCAAGTCTATCGACCGATTGATTGTTGCCGTTATAGACATTGGGTGGCAGTGCCCATATGGGACGACGGTGAGGTGCATTTCGCTGCCAGCGTTTTATTGATGGTTTTTAGACAGGGTAGACTCAATCGATGCATCCGATTAGCCGAGCCAACCCCTCAGCAAACGTGCGCCTGGCACTCATCGCGGGCATGACCGGGCTTCTGGTTGGTGCGGTGGGTGTCCGTTTCGCGCAGGATGTGCACTGGATCCGCTTCTTCGACAACCTGCACTGGACGGTAGGCACGCTTACCGCGGTAGCACTTGCCTGGATGGGCCAGCGCGCGGCGCAGGCCGAGAGTGCCAGAGGGCTGCGCTGGATTGCGATCGGCCTGACGGCCTATGCATGCGGTCAGGTCATCTGGGACGTTCAGGCGGTAACCGGTTTTAGCGGCTTCCCGTCGCCTTCCGACTTCCTTTATTTGTGGTTGGGTCCTTGTATTGGCGCGGGCTTGCTGATCGAGTCCTTCCGTCTGGCCGACCCCGTTCAGCGTAAAACCCTGCTGCTGGATGCCGCAACCCTTGCCATTGCCGCGTTGACCCTGGTTCTGGCCTTGTATCTGCCCAGGCGTGGAGACACGTCGCTGCTTTCACTGGCTGTGCTGGTGGCGTATCCCGCGAGTGTTTTTGCAGCGGCGTGTATTGGCCTGATTGCCATTCCGACCCTGCGTTTGAAATGGTCCTCAGGCTACGGATTGTTCCTGCTGTCGCTGGTCGTCACGGGCGGATGCTGGATGCTGTGGAACACCCTGGCGCTGGAAGGTGCAGTCACTGACGGCATCGCGCTCAACAGCCTGTTTTCCTTGTCGGTGATGGGCATGGGTCTGGCTACGCTGTACTGGAAAGTCGAGCCCTCGCGTAACGCGGCCTGGGAACGATGGTGCGAAGGTTTCCTGCGTCTGCTGCCATTGGCGGCCGTTGTGCTTGCCGGCCTTGCGGTCATCCTGTCGGATCCCCACACGGGCGTGTCCCCGGCGGTCAGTTATGCGGTCAAGGCAGGCGCGCTGGTCGTGGTCATTCTGGCCATGCTCAAGCAAAGCATGCTGGTGCGCGAGCATGATCTGCTGAAAATCGTCAGCCGGAATCTGCAACAAAGCGAGCAGCAAAAACACCTGATTCTCCAGGCCTTGCCTGATCTGATCTGGCTCAAGGATGCGAATGGGGTTTTTCAGATGTGCAATCCCGGTTTCGAACGCTTACTCGGCGCACCGGAGTCGGTCATCGTGGGCAAAACCGATTTTGATTTTGTCGAACCCGAACTGGCGCGCTTTTTTCAGCAGAAAGACCGGGAAGCCATGGCGGCCGGGCATTCCACTCAAAATGAGGAATGGGTGGTTTTTGCTTCGGATGGCCATCGCGCCTTGCTCGAAACGGTCAAAACGCCTCTGCTCGATCCGGGCGGACACGTCATCGGCGTGCTCGGCATTGCTCGCGACATCACCGAACGCGAAAGCTCAAACCGGCATTTGGCACTGGTGAACTTCGCGCTGAACCATGTGAAAGAAGCCGCCTATATGGCTGATGAGCAAGGTTATTTTCACTATGTGAACGATGAGGCCTGCCGGTCGCTTCGTCACACGCGGGATGAACTGCTGACATTGCAGGTGATTGACGTCGATGGCATCACCACCGAGCCGCAACAGTGGCAGGCGTTCTGGGATCAACTCAAGACGACAAAAACCATGACGTTCGAGAGCCACCACAGGACGCGTGATGGGTGCTTTACTCCCGTGGAAATCAACGCCAATTATTTCGAGTTTTCGGGGCAGGCCTATGTTCTCGGCCTGGTGCGCGACATCACGGATCGCAGGGAGATAGAAGAACAGATCCGAAGCCTGGCCTATTTTGACCCGCTTACCCAATTGCCCAACCGTCGCTTGCTGATGGACCGTTTGAACCAGGCGCTGATCACCAGCCATCGCAGCCATAAGTTCGGCGCGGTGCTGATCCTCGACCTGGATCATTTCAAGGTGCTCAATGACACTCAGGGCCACGATGTGGGCGACCAGCTGCTGATCGAAGTGGCACAACGCCTGAATGCCAACGTGCGCCAGGAAGATACGGTTTGCCGTCTGGGCGGCGATGAATTCGTGGTGATTCTCGAAGCATTGGGAGAAGACGAAGAACCGGCGGCGCAACAGGCCGAGGCCATCGCGGAAAAAGTGCGTCACGCGCTCAACCAGCCTTATTCCCTGAGCACCAGCGAAACCCGGTTTCACAGCGCCACCAGCATTGGTCTGACGCTGTTCCGGGGGCAGGGCGCCACGGTCGACATGTTGCTGAAACAGGCCGACGTGGCGCTTTATCAGGCCAAAGATGCCGGGCGCAACCTGGTTCGATTCTTCAACCCGGCCATGCAGGCTGCGATTGATTCGCGCACTGCGCTGGAATCCGCCCTGCGCCGGGCACTGGAAAAGAAAGAATTCCAGCTTTTTTACCAGCCACAGGTTGACCAGAACGGCGACTTGATCGGCGCCGAGGCCCTGCTGCGCTGGGTGTTGCCGAACCAGGTGCTGGTCTCTCCGGCCGAATTCATTCCGCTGGCCGAGGAAACCGGACTCATTCTGCCGATCGGCCAATGGGTTCTGGATACGGCTTGCGCCCAGCTGAAGGCATGGGAAAGCGATGCGCGCACTCAGGCTTTGCAGATGTCGGTCAACGTCAGTGCCCGGCAATTTCACCAGCATGACTTCGTTGAAAATGTTCAGAAAAGCCTGGTTTCGAGCGGGATCAATCCAGCCCGACTCAAACTCGAGTTGACCGAGAGTGTGGTGCTCGGCAACGTGGATGTGGTCATCGACCGCATGCAGCAGCTCAATGCGTTGGGGGTGGGGTTCTCGCTGGATGATTTCGGTACGGGATATTCGTCGCTGTCCTACCTCAAGCGCCTGCCGTTGCACCAGGTGAAAATTGACCAGTCCTTTGTTCGTGATGTGACGGAGGACGCAAACGATGCCGCCATTGTGCGAGCCATCCTGGCCATGAGTCACACGCTGGGTTTGCAGGTGATCGCCGAAGGCGTCGAAACTCAGGCGCAACGGGATTTTTTGCTGCAGAACAATTGCAAGGCCTATCAAGGCTTTCTGTTCGGGAAGCCAACACCGATCGCCGGCTGGGATCGCTTTCTGAAATAGAGCGGTGCCAGTCGGCTCACTTACCCATTTCAAGAAAATGTGCCGCCCATCCCCGCATCCCGTGACCGATTGGCTCATGCTGACCCAGTCGGCTACGTGAAGCGCTTTTACCCCGGCCGAAATCCCCCTGTTTGCTGGGACACGCGATAAATGCGCTGCGATTTCCTATTATATTGAATTCCCAAACCCATTTAAGGAGTGTTGTCATGAACCAGCGGATTACGGTGTCTTTACTGTTGGCGGCAAGCCTGGCCGGCGGCTGTGCGGAAATGGGCAGTCTGGGCGGTACGCAATATGGCGAGACGGACAGCGCAACGGCGAGCCAGTCGGAGCGGAACGGAACCATTGCCCAGCTGGAAAACATCCAGGTGGACGACAAGTACAAGCTGGGGGTCGGCACAGCTGTGGGCGCAGTGGCTGGCGGCCTGCTTGGCGCAGGCGTGGGCGACAGCACCACGGCCACGGTGGCCGGCGCGGTATTGGGCGGGGTGGCGGGCACCTATGCCGAGAGCAAAATGTCCAATCAGGACGCGCAGCGGATCGTCGTGAACATGAGTACCGGCGGCAGCGTCACGATCACACAGCCGGTGGATAACCGTTTGCGCGAAGGCATGCGCGTGCGCGTTGAAGGCAGCGGAACGAACGCCCGCGTGGTGCCTCGATAAGCTGTGCGACCAGGGCAGCTCGTGAAGTGGCGCCGGTTAAAGAAGCGGGTAGCCTCCCGCGACTGCCCTGTTGTCCACAGACCTGAACGAGGACCAACGGCCTTCCTGGTCTGGGTAGCAGATCGGAGGCACGTTATCCGGCCGTTGAATCATGAAAAAAGCCGGCTGGTGCAGCATCGATCGTGTGCTGGATTGTAAAACCACAAAGTGTTGCTAGCATCACATTGCCCTTCGATCGTGTCGTGGAATCAAGATAAATGCAGGTTCATTTCTTACTACAAGGAGCGTCATCATGATCAAACCCAATCGTTTCGCCACTGTTCTTTCCGCATTTCTGCTGGTTTCTCTGGCGGGATGCGCATCGTCGTCCAAGCAAGAAGGCGCAGGGGAATATATTGACGATGCAGTCATCACCACCAAAGTGAAGGCAGCTATTTTCAATGAATCCACGCTGAAATCGGCCGAAATCAATGTGGAAACCTTCAAGGGGGTGGTTCAACTGGGCGGCTTCGTCAATTCCCAGGCTGACATCAACAAGGCGGTTGAAGTGACGCGTGGCGTAAGCGGTGTCGTTGGCGTCAAGAACGACATGCGGCTGAAGTAAGCGCATCAAATCGTTCGCCATTATTTAACGTTGCCGAACGCTTGTCCGGCAACGTTGGCATGGCGAATGGGGGTTCCGGATGAAGCCTTAGTCACACTGACGATTCTGAAGTCCATCAAAGGGAGAAGGACCATGCTTGAAACCATTGTTGTCGTACTGGTGATTCTCTGGCTACTGGGAATGGTGACTTCAACCACCATGGGCGGACTGGTTCACATTCTGCTGGTCCTCGCGATTGTGGTGATCCTGGTTCGAGTCATTCAAGGTCGGCGTCTCTAACGGTCTTTGAATATTGTCCTTGCCTTGCTTGTCGCAGGCAGAGTTCCCATCCGAACAAGTCTCCGTGCGATGACTGTTTATTCAACAAGAGGACACAACATGCGCAAACTATTGATTGCATTGTCGATGGTGCTTTCCCCTCTGACCGTAGCGCATGCCGAGGTCAGCGTCGGGATCGGCATCAGCGTTCCCGGCGTCAGTATCGGGATCAACTTGCCGGCCTATCCGCGGCTCGTCCGTGTGCCGGGCTATCCTGTTTATTACAGCCCTGGAGTCAATTTCAACTACTTCTTTTACGACGGCCTGTACTGGGTGTTCCAGGGGGATTACTGGTATGCAAGCAGCTGGTACAACGGGCCGTGGGAGCGGGTGGACCGGGATTATGTGCCGCTGTATGTGCTGCGCGTTCCGGTGCGCTACTATCGCCAGCCTCCGCCGTATTTCCGCGGATGGCGTGCAGACCAGCCGCCACGCTGGGGTGAACACTGGGGGCGTGACTGGGAACAGCGTCGAACCGGCTGGGATCAATGGAATCGTCGCGCAGCACCGACACCTGCACCGTTGCCGAGCTACCAGCGGAATTATTCGGGGGAGCGCTATCCCCGTGCTGTCGAACAGCAACGTTCGATCCGCACCGAACGCTACCGCTATCAGCCGCGCGAGGCCGTGACGCAGCAGCATTATCAAAAAAACCGTAGCCAGGGCGGCCCGCAAGACAGGGGGCCAGGCAACAAAAATGACAATCGCGGGCCGGACCACCGGTAATCAACGATGCGCAAAAGACGGCCGCGATGCGGCCGTTGTCATTTCTATTGTTTCTATTGGTCGACCCTGACAATGTCCACTTGCTCGTCGGCAGCAAGCGGCTCTTCTGTATCAAGCTGATGTTGCAGCACGGCAAGACCGGCCTCCGAGGCATCGTTTCCTTTACGTGATCGCTGCAAGACACGCTCGCGCAGGGTGGCGACGGGAAGCGGGAAATCCAGAATACGGAACGCGACGTTTCTGCTGTGCGCTGTTTCGCGCAGCAGGTCGCGCTGCCAGCGTGCGGTGAAGGTGGCATCGACGATTACCGGCCAGCCGGCGTCGAGAAGATTTTCCGTCAGCTGGGCCAGATGCGCGTAGGTGCGGCGCGTGGCATCGGCCGTGTATAAATCCTGTCCGACGCCGCCAGCGCTGCGCGCCATGGCATCGAGTCCGACGAGGCGCTTGCGCTCGACATCGGAACGCAGGCGGATGGCGCCCGGGGTCTGCATCAGGTTGCGGGTGACGGTGGACTTGCCCGACCCTGACAGGCCATGGGTGATGTCAAGGCGGATGGGCAGGGGACGCGTCAGGGTCGACGCCAGTTGCAACAGCGTGCGCACGTCGGCAAGCGCGGCGTCGCGCTCGGGGCCGGCAATCTGGTCGCTGCGGATTGCCGCGACCTTGGTGCGCACCAGGGCGCGATACACCGCGTAGTAACGCAGCAGCGCCAGCCCGGCGTGGTCGCCGGTCTGTTCCAGCCATCCATTGAGGAAAAGCCACGCCCAATCCGCATGGCCTCGCTGCAGCAGATCCATATAGCAAAAGGCGATTTCGGACTGAATGTCGATCCAGCGCAGCTCGGGATTGAATTCAAGACAATCGAACACCAGCAATTGATCGTCTACCCAGGCCAGATTGCCGAGGTGGAGGTCGCCATGGCATTCGCGCACCCAGCCCTCGCGCTTGCGTGCAGCCATCAGCGGGGCAAGCCGGGCGTGTTCGGCTGTGCTCCAGCGCTGCAGGGCATTGAGTTGTTCCAGCTCGGCCGGGTCATTGAGGCGCGGCGCGATCTGCGCAAAGTTTTGCGACACCGGCTGCCAGATATGCTCCGCACTGCCCCAGGGGCTGTCTGAGGCGGCGCGCGCGCAGGCATCTGTATGGAAACGACCGAGGGTGGTGGCGATTGCTTCGACCTGTTGCGCGGTCATGCGACCTTGCGTGTCGAGCCGGTCGAGCGTGGCGTCCGGCGGAAACTGGTGCATCTTCACGGCATACTCGAACGTCTCGCCGCTGCCATTGACGCGCGGGGCGGCGGGCGTGCCGGTGATGGGTACGACATCAAGATAGAGGGCGGGCGCGAGACGCCGGTTGAGCTGCACTTCATCGCAGCAGGCATGCAGGCGCTTGTTCAGGCTGCTGAAATCGAGGAAGCCGAGATTGAGCGGCTTCTTGATCTTGTAAGCTAATTCGCCGGTGAGCAATACCCAGGAGATATGCGTCTCGATTACGCGAACCGGGCCTGCCGCGTGGTCGTAGCAGGCCGGGTCACGCAGGTTGCGGATCAGTTCAGGCATATCGTTCATTGCTGCTGGCATCGCGTCGCATCAACCGCTAGTCGGGTGCAAGGTCGATCGGGCGAGCGGTCCACATTAGCGAGTCCACATCACGCGTAGCAGATTCTCCTGTTCGTTGTAGTGGTATTCGAGCTCGCCCTGGTAAGCATGGTGCAGTGCGTCTCCGATGCCGCGGGCGAGATGGATGTCGGTCGTGGTGATCAGGGTGTCCCCATCCTGATCCTCGATCTTCATGATCCGCTTCAGCGGATGCTCGGTCTTGGCGCGGGTTTCCTCGTTCCTGGCCAGGTGCAGCAATTCCTCGCGATGGTCTTTGAAGAAAGTACCCGCCACAGTGAGATAGCCAGCGGGGAAGTCGTCGTGTATGCGGTGACAGGCCGGACACATTGCTTCGTTCGCCTGGGCGGGCTTGACCAGCCATTGCCAATGCCCATCATGAAACACGGCACCGCATTGCGGGCAAACCGTGGGTTCCGGCAACTTGTGCTTTGCCTTGTAGGGGTCGTGCCGGGATTCCTGAATCAGGCGGTCGCGGCGGACGGATTGGAATCCAGCGAATCGCTCTTTCATTCTGTGCTCCTTTCGATGACAACAAAAAATGGCAGGCTTGCCTTTTTACGTCCGGAACTGGCCACCCTCGTCTGCCGGTAAAAACAGTTCTGAACGAAGTGCCGGCTAGACCCTGCGTTCCAGCGCGATGCCCACCAGTTCGACACCCACGCCCAGCACGAGTAGCACCAGACCGAACCACATTTCGGGTGCCAGAAAAATCAGCACACCACCCAGAACCACCATGAACAGGGCCAGAACACGCCTCGAACGCCGATTTTTAACCATGCGAACCTCCTTTTGAAGCCGGGATGCTATTCGTAGCGGATCAACTCTTCGGCAAGGCTGTCAGCGCCAAACTGCTCGATCAACGCGTCGATCTCCGCCAGCAACGAATCGTCCTCATCGTCTTCCATCACACCGTCGCCCACCAGCCGCGCGCCCAGCCCTGCGAGGAGGGCATCACGAATCCCCGCAAGCGTCGGCGGATTTTCCCGGTTCTCGTCATTGACCACCGCCTCGATCGCGCGCGAGAGAGGCTCGCTCGCGCTGGCCTTCACAAAATCGACCGCCAGGGCGCTGCCGTCGAATTCCTCGATGAGTGCATCCAGTTCATCGATCAGTGATTCGCTGATGTCGAAGTGATGCATTCGTTCGGCCTCGTTGAAATCCTTCGGCAGCAGGTCGGTGAGAAAGCGCCGCACCGAGATGAGCGTGACGGGCTGGGTGCAATCCGGGTTGAGAACCCGGCTGTTGAGTAGTGTCGACAAGCTTGGGCTGACGCGGCTGGCAATATCGATGGAATGATGGGTCATGGTTCTTCCTGCGGGTTGAGGTCCTGTCCGGGCGAAGGACGGAGGCGATGTCCTGCTGACTTAAAGGTATAGCAGATGAAATCGGGGGGCTGGGCTACCGATGGCATGCTCAACTCGCGACGCGTTGCGCTGTCAGCGTGACCGCAGCGCATTCCCATCTAAAGGGTGGCTATATTGAATCATCCGACATGCTGGATACGCATAGCCGAGCCCGCCGCAGGCAACCTGAATGCAATGCCATATGGCGAAAACAGCGACTGCCCGCCAGTTGGCGCTGCGCCCGGGCGAACGTGGCTTTCGGATCCCCGGTTCTTCGAGCGCTGAAAAAAGGGAGGTGACCATGTTCCAGCACATACTCGTGCCGATCGATGGCAGCGAATTGACCCGTGCAGTGGTGAAACGCGCCTGTTCGTTTGCCCGGGAAACCGGTGCCCGGCTGACGTTTTATTACGCAAAATCATCCAGCTTGCCCTACGGCATGTCGACCGAAGGAATGTTCGATTTTGCCGCAGCCAGCGAAGCCTACCGCGCAGCGATGGACAAGCAGGCCGCAAGCTTGCTGCACAGTGTGGAGCAGGTGGCGGCCGGGGAGGGCGTGACATTCGAGCTGGTCAGTACCGAGTGCGAT
>MGZO01000010.1:0-4839 GCA_001802655.1 Hydrogenophilales bacterium RIFOXYD1_FULL_62_11 | reverse complement strand
CGTGGCGCCTGCGATCTCATCTTCATGGCGTCGCATGGCCATCACGGGCTGCGCGCCTTCCTGCTCGGCTCGGAAACGCAGAAGGTTTTGACGCACTGCACCATTCCGGTCCTGGTGTATCGATGAGCCCCGGTTTCCGGCATGTGGATGGCTGATATCGACCTACCCGTTGCGTTGGCCGGATGACTTAAGGCGTTTGTGAAAGCAGGTCGCCGACCATGCGCCGGAACATCAGCACCACGCCATCCCGATCAATGTCGGGGTTGCGGATGGCGCGTATCCGCAAGCCCTCGAACATCGCGGAAATGGCTTCCACCATGCTGGCCAGCGTAGCCTTGTTGTCTTCATGGCCGGCGGCCTGGCGTTGGGCACGGATGGTTGCAGCCAGACTCTCGCGGCATTGCCGGTCGGCTGCCTGAACGATTTCTGCGATATGCGGATTGCGCGCGGCTTCAGCGACGATTTCCAGTTGCAGCCCGGCCTTGCCCGGGTCGAGATTTTCTTGCACCCCCTCGACGGCGCGTTCGATCATCGCCGCCTTGACATCGCTTGCCGCGCGCAGTTCGGCGGTCAGCGTCAGCAGGCGTTCCAGATCCTGGGCGACGATGTCGGCAATGATCGCTTCCTTGTTTTCAAAGTAGTGATAGATGTGGCCGGTGCTCATGCCGGCTACTTTCGATATTTGCGCAATGCTGGTGCCGTGGAAGCCATGCTGGCGGAAGCAGTCCGCTGCGGCTGCACGTATCTGCACGCGGCGTGCGTCGGCGCGCGAAATATCGGCGGAAAGGGAATTCGCAGCAGTCATGCATGTCTCCTGTCGTTAGGCGCAAGGCTTGAAACGGATCATCTATCTTGCGCTCACTGGAATAATAATATAGATTGAACGTTCATTCTATATTTATTGCCCATCCGATATAACTTGCCCCTCCAGTAGCGGCGCGCCTATACGGGTAGGTGAAGCCAGCGCACATTTACGAAAGGTTTTCCATGCAGACCCCACGCATCCTGCCATTCATTTCAGCCGGTTTCACCCTGACCGTATTGCTGCTGCTCAGCGCGTGCGGCGGCGAGCAAAAACAGCCGCCTGCAGGCGGACCGCCGGCAGCCCCTGCGGTCACGGTGGTGACCGTGCAGCCAGAATCGGTGGCGCAAGTCGCGGAGCTACCCGGTCGCACGGTGCCGTATCAGGTGGCTGAATTGCGGCCGCAGGTGACCGGCATCGTCAAGGCGCGCCTGTTCAAGGAGGGTAGCGAGGTCAAGCCCGGGCAGGTGCTGTACCGGATCGATCCGGCGACGTATCAAGCCGCCTACGACAGTGCGCGCGCCAGCCAGGAACGCGCCGAGGCCAATCTGGAGGTTGCGCGCCTGAAGGCGGTTCGCTATGCCGATCTGGTAAAAATCCAGGCAGTGAGCACCCAGGCCAACGAAGAGGCACAGGCTGGGCAGAAACAGGCACAGGCCGATGTTGGCATGGCCAAGGCGGCGCTCGACAAGGCGCGTGTCGATCTCGATTACACCCGCGTGGCCTCGCCGATTGCCGGCCGCATCGGCCGCTCGACCGTGACGGCGGGGGCGCTGGTGACGGCGAACCAGGCTGCGGCGCTGGCCACAGTGCAGCAGCTTGATCCGATTTATGTCGATTTGACGCAGTCCAGCGCCGAGCTGCTAAGCCTGAAACGCGCGCTCGATTCGGGCAAGCTGGCTCGTGCGGGCGGCAATAGCGTGCCGGTGCAACTGGTGCTGGAAGACGGCAGTGCCTACGCTGCCGAGGGCAAGCTGGAATTTTCTGAAGTGACGGTCGACCAGGCCACCGGCAGCGTGACGCTGCGCGCCGTCTTCCCCAACCCCAAGGGCGAGTTGTTGCCCGGCATGTACGTGCGTGCACGGCTGACACAGGGCGTGAACCGTGAGGCCATGCTGGTGCCGCACGCCGCAGTCAGTCGTGATCCGAAGGGCAATGCGACCGTGATGGTGGTGAATGCCGAAAGCAAGGTCGAGGCTCGCATCGTCAAGGCGGAGCAATCGAAGGACGACAAATGGGTGGTGACCGAAGGCCTGGCCGCCGGCGATCGCGTCATCGTCGAAGGCTTGCAGAAGGCGAAGCCGGGCGCGCCGGTGCAAGTTCAGGATGCGGCAACGGCCGCAGCACGCCCGGCCGCAGCGCCTGCGGCCAAGTGAGGTAGGCGACCATGGCTAATTTCTTCATCGACCGGCCCATTTTCGCGTGGGTCATCGCCATCGTCATCATGCTGGCGGGGGCGCTGTCCATCCTCGGGCTGCCGATTTCGCAATATCCCGCCATTGCCCCACCGGCAATCGCCATCAACGCCAGCTATCCCGGCGCGTCGGCGAAAGCGGTAGAAGACTCGGTGACCCAGGTCATCGAGCAAAAGATGACCGGCCTCGACGGCCTGCTCTACATGAACTCGTCGAGCGACGCCAGCGGCCGCACCACCGTAACGCTCACCTTCAACGCCGACACCGATCCCGACATCGCCCAGGTGCAGGTGCAAAATAAGCTGCAGACCGCGTTGCCGTTGCTGCCGCAGGCGGTGCAGCAGCAGGGCGTGCAGGTGGCAAAATCGGCGCGTAACTTCTTGATGGTGCTGGGCTTTGCCTCGACCGATGGCAAGCTGAGCGCGAATGATCTGTCGGATTTCGTGGTCTCCAATCTGCAGGACCCACTGTCGCGCGTGACCGGTGTCGGCGAGTTGCAGGTGTTCGGCTCGCAGTACGCCATGCGGGTGTGGCTCGATCCGGCCCGGCTGTCCAATTTCAAACTCACGCCAGCCGATGTCAAGGCCGCGATCCAGGCGCAAAACACGCAGGTGTCGGCCGGCCAGCTTGGCGGCACGCCGTCCTTGCCCGGCCAGGGGTTCAGCGCAACGATCACTGCGCAGAGCCGGCTGCAAAACGCAGAACAGTTCAATGCCATCCTGCTGCGCACCTCGGCACAAGGCGGCGAAGTGCGCCTGGGCGACGTCGCCCGGGTGGAGATCGGCGCCGAAAACTACGGCACCATGGCGCGCTTCAACGGCGAACCCGCTGCCGGTGTCGGCATCAAGCTCGCCGCCGGCGCCAACGCGCTGGAAACTGCCGACGCAGTGCGTGCCAAGCTCGCCGAGCTGCAGCCCTATTTCCCTGCCGGAGTGGAGGCCGTGGTGCCTTACGACACCACGCCCTTTGTGCGCATTTCGATCAAGTCGGTGGTCACGACACTGATCGAGGCCGTGGCGCTGGTGTTCCTGGTGATGTTCCTGTTCCTGCAAAATTTGCGCGCCACACTGATCCCCACTATCGCGATCCCGGTGGTGCTGCTCGGCACCTTCGGCGTGATGGCTGCGTTCGGCTTCTCGATCAACACCCTGACCATGTTCGGCGTCGTGCTGGCGATTGGCCTGCTGGTGGACGACGCCATTGTGGTGGTCGAAAACGTCGAACGCGTGATGACCGAGGAGGGGCTGTCGCCGAAGGAGGCGACCAAGAAGTCGATGCGCCAGATCACCGGCGCGCTGGTCGGCATCGGCCTGGTGCTGTCGGCCGTGTTCGTGCCGATGGCTTTCTTCGGCGGCTCGACCGGGGTGATCTATCGCCAGTTCTCGATCACCATCGTCGCGGCCATGGCCTTGTCGGTGCTGGTGGCGATCGTGTTCACCCCCGCGCTGTGTGCAACGATGCTGAAGCCGGTTGAAAAAGGCCACGGCCACGGTGAAGGACGGGTGCTGGGCGGTTTCTTCGGCTGGTTCAACCGCATGTTCGCGCGCAACACCCTGCGCTACGAGTCGGCAGTGGGCGGCATTCTCAAGCGCAGCGTGCGCTATCTCGCCATTTATCTGGCGATCGTCGTGGTGCTCGGCCTGCTGTTCGTGCGCATGCCCACCTCATTTCTGCCGGAAGAAGACCAGGGCATCATGTTCAACCAGGTCATGCTGCCTGCCGGCGCCACCCAGGAACGCACGCTGGAGGTGTTGAAGAAAGTCGAGCGGCATTTTCTGGAAAACGAAAAAGATACGGTGCGCGCGGTGTTCACCGTGGCCGGCTTCAGCTTCGGCGGCGGCGGCCAGAACATGGGCATCGGCTTCGTCAACCTGAAGCACTGGGATGAACGCAAGGGACCCGGGATGGACGTCAAGTCGGTGGCCGGACGGGCGATGGGTGCGTTCTCGCAAATTCGCGAGGCGATGGTGTTCGCCTTCGTGCCGCCGGCGGTGATCGAACTCGGCACCTCGAGCGGTTTCAATGTACAGCTCCAGGATCGCGCCGGCCTCGGCCATGATGCGCTGATCGCTGCGCGCAACCAGTTCCTCGGCATGGCGGCGCAGGACAAGCGCCTGGTTGGCGTGCGCCCCAACGGCCAGGACGATACCCCCGAATACCAGCTCGAAATCGACCACGCCAAGGCCGGCGCGCTCGGGGTGACGGTGGCCGACATCAACGACACGCTGTCCATCGCCTGGGGAGGCAGCTATGTCAACGACTTCATCGACCGTGGCCGCATCAAGAAGGTGTATCTGCAGGCCGACGCCGGCGCGCGCATGACGCCGGGTGATCTCGACAAATGGTATGTGCGCAACAAGGCCGGCGAGATGGTGCCGTTCTCCGCCTTTACTCAGGCCAAGTGGAGCTTCGGTTCGCCACGTCTCGAGCGCTACAACGGCCAGCCCTCGGTCGAGCTGCTCGGTCAGGCCGCGCCAGGCCTGTCGTCGGGCGAGGCGATGGTGGCCGTAGAGGAGATCATGGCCAAGCTGCCGCCCGGCATCGGCCACGAGTGGACCGGCACCTCCTACGAGGAGCGCCGCAGCGGTTCGCAGGCGCCGGCCTTGTATGCGCTGTCGCTGC
>MGZO01000009.1:18070-34783 GCA_001802655.1 Hydrogenophilales bacterium RIFOXYD1_FULL_62_11 | reverse complement strand
AAGTCTCCGAGACGCGCTTGGACCTGACTCGGTCTTCTATGACCTTGACTACCAGGCTCAACTTGCCCGACCGAACCTGGACACGTTGCTCCAGGACATCTATCGCAAGAATAGTGAACTTGTCGTGGTCTTCCTATCCGCCGAGTACTCCTCAAAGGAATGGTGTGGACTCGAATGGAGAGCAATTCGAGAAATCATCAAACAGCGACGAGACGATCAACTGATGTTCGTTCGATTCGATGATGCTTCAATCGACGGAGTCTTCTCGCATGACGGTTACATTGACGCGCAACGCCACGATGAATCTGCAGTCGCAAGGTTCATCATTTCCCGTCTAATCTCAATGAAATCCGCCGGGATCGAGTGAGCGCAGAGACGCCTACCCTTGAACAGATCCGGCGCGGCTGTGGATGGCACTACAGGAAGTATATGAACGAGCAAATCCTTGACGACCGGTTGAGCTACGGGAAGGCCGAGGAGAGTGCCAGGGTTTCCAAGGTGGGGTATGGACTGATGCTGATCCAGTACCGCCTTTGGAGTGGCGGAGGGCTCGCAGGAAGTGAGTTCAGACGGTTTGAGGCGAACGTCTCATGTTCGGCGCGGATTCAATTGGTGGGTGGATTCGGGCCGTCAACCGGACATTCGTCGGGGCCCACGTTGCGAACATCCGCTCCCCTAGCTAGTCAACCGGCGGAACCCGACAGCTGCCTCCCAGCCCTTCCTTAATCACAAAGATAGCTATCATCCATCTCGGGGTGAGCTTCAAACGTCACTGTGCCAAGATAGATCCGGCCTACCTCTCTCGGGTGGGCATCGAGTTTGACCATAGCTATGTTGACGCGCTCACATTGCTCAGCATTGATGTAGAAGCGATGGTTGTCGAGCCAGTTTCGGGAGTCGTGATAGTTCCTCGCGGCTTCCAAGGTTGCAATGTGTCGCTCAAGTAATTCACGACTGACCAAGCGTCTGAGCGGAGGAATGATGTCGACGGTGCGATCATCCGACACAACAATGGCGAGCCTTCGATAGCGCCCCTCCTGCACATAGCGCACCCCGGAGTTGTATCGCGATCCTCTTGAGGGCGTGCACGTGTCGCTTGCCCCACCATCCAAAATGACTCCTATTGCATGGCAAAACCCACGGGGATCGAGCAGTATGGTTCCGTCGATACCGCTGACACTTCGAAGCAACGCCTCGGAAAGCCGAACTGGCGAGATATTGGTACCTTGTTTGCTAAGCCGGCGCGCTTCGCTGGCCGCATCTTCTGTGACCACGATCATGCTGCCGTGCTCTTGGCGAATCTGTGCCAGCAGTAAACTCCATAAGTGCAGCCCATCTTCTTGTGACGACAGAGAAAACAGCCGAGCATAGTTTGCTAAGAAGGCTGCTTTGTCGAACGGCTCTTGAGGAAGTCTAGGCACTGCGTAGTGACTTCGGAGCAGAACTAGGTCGCCGCAACGTAGCTCCCAGTGATAGTGATCGATAAAGGCAACCGTGAACGCATCCTGCGCGCTAGGGCTATGCGATTCCGTCAACTGTCCAAGCCCAAATATGTATTGGCTGTTTGCGATGATTCCAACACCTGTCGTTGCCATCTGAAGCACCTTACGAACCCATCGTGGCTCACGAAAAGGCACTGGCTCAGTAAACTTCGCCAGGAAATCGACCACTTCGTTTTCCGGATCGACGAGAACGAGATGACCAATGCCTTTCGCTCCCTCGTACATAAGAGATGAGACAAGGTTCAAGGCATCGAAAAGATCGGTATGGATATATTGGCGCTCGATCGATAGTCCTGGCGTATGCAGGAAGTCCTTTGCAGCAATGCGGACGATCTCCTCTGCACTTCTAATGCTGCGATGACTAAAACGCCCCGGATCTGGGTTGTGCAATTCTTCGGTAGCCTCATGAAGAACCGCGTGCATCGCCGCATGTATTAGGCTACGAAATCCGTATCCGCGCTGTCCCTCGTTAATGGGCTTTGGGGATAAGGCTGGAAACTGAACAAAGGTTGCATTGGGGACCTGCACCACTGGAGTGACGTAGTAATCACCGACACGTCGAGCTTCGCCACAGAAGGACGTCACGTTGTGTGCTGTGTCAAAGGTTTCAAGCGCCATAGCAACCGATGTGCGCACGGAGTCGCGGCGCATCCATTCCGGCTTGTCACGCATGCTTGGCTCATCGCCATAAACTATGTTCTGCAAGTGGTGGCTCTGGTAAGTCGTTTCAACCGAATCCAGCAACCCATCAAACACGGATAGTGGCCATTGTCCATCTTCTGGCTCTACACATACTTGGTTTGGATTTTTGCTGTTGGGGCTTCGCGCTCCAACAAGAAGAACCTCAGCATCCGCCTCTGCGCCAAGCTCCTTGAGGACGTTTCGCGCCAGCTGCTGGATGCTTATCCTATAACTCTCTTGGTATCCCCACATGAAAAGGTAAATGAGGTTACCTGCCATCCCGAACTCCTCCGGTCACTCTTCTTGCAGCGCCCTCGCTGCTAGATGATTTCTATGCCTCGTCACAGCTCACCATTCATTCCACAACCTGATGGCAGCTTCGATAAATGCCTCTGCGTTGACTCTTTCCCACGAGGTTTGCGACCCCTCCCAAAGTAGGTAGTACTGCTCATTGGCGCAAACCAGCTTACTCTTGTCCGCTTCCGCCTGAATCCAGTTCATCGCACCGACGAAGCAATCGGTATAGCTCGATCCGAACATCTCGCTGGGTACGTTGTAGAGCAATCCTTCGAGGTAATACGATGGCGCAACTCCGGCCTTCAAAGCACCGTCAGCAACAAGCTTACTTCGAAGATTTTTCAGCACGCGAACCATGGGCTTTAGCCACAAGTTGCTACCCTGATGTTTCGTGGTCAGGTTCTCTGAGTGCTGTTTTGGATAGTTGGCAATTCGTTCACCCGCCCCGTTAAAGAAGCATATCCCTTCATCATAATTTGTGTCGTAAGTGCTTTTGAACTTCCAATAACGCCGAAACTGCATCGCAGCGATTACGTCTGCCTTGCGTCTGCTCCCATTCGCCGCCACGGCAATGGCTTTGTCACCAGCCTTTACGTCAGAACCGAATCGGTCTGTGAGAGCCTTCAGAACATCCTTCTTGTACTCATCATATGAGTAGGTGGCTGGGGTGAACGCTTGGTCATACGCCTCTTTGTCCTCTCGCGATAGCTGCGTGACATCGCTGTAGTAAACATCATCAAGTCGTATTACCACATCCACGTCGCTTTCCGCGTAGATGTTTGTGTCGTTTCCATAGGAGCCTTGCAGGAAGACTTTGTAATTCTTCCCGTGATACGCGGTGCTCGTTGCCTCTAGAGCATTCTTGATGACGCTGTAAGTCGTGGCGGACTGAGTGATGGATCCTTGGTGGGACCAAACTTTAAGCTGTGATTCTGGTATTCCCATTGTCCCCCCTCATGTCAGAAACTCCCTTAGCTGCGCCTCTCGCTCAGCGAACGATTCACTACCACGCTGCCGAAGGATGTTTAGCTTATCAAGATTGTGCTCCATCAAGTCCGTTGCCATTTCTGGCCGCTCGAAGGTATCGCTGATCCGGATTGTCGCGATGTCCTTGAATAAGATGTCACGCAGTTGATCTAATGATTGTGTATTGATCTCCAGCGTCTTCTGAAGTAACTGGACCGCGAGCCATTTCTTCGCGATTCTCATCAGAAATCCAGGCTTAGGTTCCGGGTATATGCCAACACCGACGTTCACCACTCGTATATTTTTGCGTTCCTTGTTCAGGGCGACAGTCGCATCGGCAATTGCAAACAGGGTTGGGTTGTTCGCACAATAGCCGCCATCGATCAATTCGATCTTGTCTCCTGCAGCGGTGACAACGACCTTCCGCTCAAAGAAAGGGTAAGCCGAGCAGGATGCCTGAACGGCATCCGCCATGCTTACACCAAACCCTGGCTCGAAGGTTCCCTTGCGGCCATGGGCTTGCGCAACGCTCCCCTTGAAAATCATCGGCCGCTCGGTCATCCAGCGGGTTGCGACGATGCCGATACCAGTCATGACGTCCTCAAAGGTTGTGTCTTTGAAAATCTCTTTTGCCAGACTTTGCAGTGCTGCCGTCCTAGTTGAGGCCGACGTGCAAGCCATAACTCTGGGTACATGTGCCTTGTAGAGAGCGTGTATCTGGTCTACTTCGTATCCGAGCGCGATGAGCGAAGCGATGATAGCTCCAGTGCTCGTTCCGAATACAAGATCAAATCGCTTATACAGCGGACAACCAAGCATGGCCTCAATTTCCTTCAGAACACCAAGCGTGTAGAAGCCCTTCGCACCACCTCCATCGAGTGCAAGAATTCGGCACACACCATCGGCCGGGTATTCCTTCGTGAGCGAAGATGCATGCTGGGAATAAGTCATCGGCATTTCTCTCTCATGGCGTCTAATTCTTGATGGACTAATTTAGAAGTTATTTTGTTTTGTACGGTTCGTCGTCAAACGATCTGCAGCAAGGCTGCCTTCAAGAACGCAGCGCAGAGTATGACTTCAATTGGCTTAGAAGGTGACTGAACTTCTAGTCAATGTCCGGTGTGTGCTCCATTGCCGACTTAGGTAGCGTAGTGCGTCACCGGCTGCTTCGGCCGATGACCTGCCTGCCATGGCTTGGTCGTCTACCGTCGTGCCCTCGGCGATTGCCTCCGTTCTACAGGCTCGCCTTTTCGGGAAACAAGATGCGGGGGATTGATTTTATTGGGGGGTTTATACAGCCTCGTTAGGCTGCATGGAGGAAGCATCATGAATTTCAAGGAAGTGATGGGCAAAATTCAGTGCGGACGGGACTTCCTTTTGTAGCTTAGGCAGGCGGTGTCTTCGAACTCGATGGTCACTCGCCCCTGAACCCCAGCCTCTTGAGCTTGCCCAGCCATTTGGCGGTGTCTTCAGTCTTCATGTTGGCAGTAAGGCCGATCAGGGTTTCATTCACCGGCGCAATGCCCACAAAACCGAGGATGTTTCGTTCCAGCGACTTGACACTGTGGGCGCGGAAGTACCACCGGTAGACGATAGCCGGCATGCCCATTGTGACCACCACGCGCGCCGTGCGTCCGGTCAAAGCCTTGTTTCCCCAGGGGTTGCCGCCTTCCTCGCGCGTGAAGGCGAAGCCGGGCCGGGCCACCTGCTCAAGAAAGCCCTTGAGCACGGCCGGCATGTCGCCAAGCCAAAGCGGAAAGAAGAACACGATGTGCTCAGCCCAAGCGATGTTGTCCTGGGCCGGCTTGAGCGACGCTGGAACAAGACCGGTATCCCACTCTTTCTGGCTACGCAGTAGCGGAAAGTCGATCTCGGCCAGATTTATTTGGCGCAACGAGTGCCCGGCATCGGCCGCGCCGTTGGCGTAGCTGGCCGCCAGCGCGTGGCACAGGTGTGGTTCGCTGCCATCAGGGTGGCCTTGAATCACAAGAATTCGTTTGGACATGGGGCCTCCCATGGGTGGATATGGAACAAGGTTTGGCTAACGGTGAATCGGAATAATTACGTCTGCTCGGTTAATGACGGCCAGAATTCGAACCAAACAGGGCTGTCATGATCTGCTTTTACAGTGTCTGTTCTGAGCTGAGTTCCTATCCCTGAAACGCGACAATCGAGCCCACAATTTAGGCAACAGAATAAACCGTATACGTCGTTTATATTTAAGCCTGTTTTAACCACAGTTATCCACAGAAATTGTGGACAATCATGTTACCTGTTCAATATTCGATTGCGTGTGCAACTGGCCAACGTTGTCATTCATAATATTGAAATATCGAGTTGGCTTTCAATCTCAAGCCCAAGTGATCCAAGCATCCGATAAACATGGAGCCGACCGAGCTAGCCGTTGAAAATCAACCATTCCAACTGCTGACAGCCACGCATTGACTCAATGTGTGGCTGCATTCATCAAAGCACTTTTCCAATAACGCGGAAAGTCGCTATTTGGAACCCTTGGCCGGCCGCCCCGTTTTGATCACCTCAAGACGACGCACTGCGGCAAGCAACGAAGTGTCGCTCAGTCTCGCCAGGTTGGCGACTGCCGCACGCAGGATTTCGCTCTTCTTCGCCGACACCCCTGCATCCAGACAACGCTTTTTAAGCACCGTAATCAGCGCGTACTCAAGTTCGGGCATGGTGAAACTATCGCGAACCAGTTTGGCCTTTTTGGCTTTGGTGGGCTTGCCGTCCTTGCTACTCTTGGCGACAAAAGGTGTAGGCTCATGGACGACTTTCTTTGCCGGGGGCGTGCCGGCTTTGGCAGTAGCAGGCGTCCTTTTTCTGGCCGGCTTCGCGGCTGCGGGAGCAGCAGGCTTGACTGTCCGTGGTCGCGGGGCTGGCTTGGGTGCTGGCGATACGGCACTGACTGCAGCGCCCGGGTTTGTGGCTGAAGCAGCTGGTTCAGCAGTGGCGGGCTTGTTGGTGTCATCAATCATGACTAACCCCTTATTCGGTATAAACAGAATAAACAGTATATGAAGTTAAAAACAAAATTCAAGAACGCTACAGTCTCTTTCTTGCAGGGCACACTCTGTCAGTCTCGCACTCCAAAGCGGCCGTTGCTAAAAACGTTGTTGCAACGAACGGCAGCTTACTGGACTTCCTGCGGATTCACCCTCCCGGCCAACTGCTGCCGCACGATGTTTCCACAAAGCAGCCATTCCAATGTCCGCTGTACTTCAGGACCTGCCAAAGGGCCTTTCACACTACTCGGCCTAAGCTGTTCTTCTAAAGCTTCCACTGGCGAGATAAAACTCAGCCATTTCAAATGCCAGCTTCGGGAGGGGTGGAATTACCCAGAGGGGGGCAATCAGCGGAATGAACTGTAGTAGTTCCGACTTGATCTGACATTAAGGCCTTGCCAAAGGGTGACTACCGATATTGTCATTACCCTGGCAAATCTTGTGGCGCAGTCAACGCAGGAGAAAAATGTCCTAGACCGAGAATTTCTAACATCTCCTTGGATTCCTTATAGCCCGTATACACTGGGAACAGGCCATCCGTTCTGAAGTAGACGAGCGCGCGTTCCATTCTCTCTTGCAACAGGCGAAGTGGCGCAAGTAGCTCGGGATCAATACCGTCCGATTCACGCAGCAGCATGTCTATATGTCTTGCTGCATAGCCAACCGTCTCGGCCAGTAAGGGAA
This sequence comes from Hydrogenophilales bacterium RIFOXYD1_FULL_62_11, assembly GCA_001802655.1. Taxonomy (GTDB): domain Bacteria; phylum Pseudomonadota; class Gammaproteobacteria; order Burkholderiales; family Thiobacillaceae; genus Thiobacillus. The sequence continues at coordinate 27,633 of MGZO01000009.1, read as the reverse complement.
GGCCACGTTCGAGTAGGCGAGAAGTGTAGCGGGCTGCTTCATTGATCGCATCTGGCTGATTTTTGGACTGTCGCAGCAGTTGCTCGGCCCACAGCGTGGCGCCGTCCGGAAGAGAGGGAAACCAGTTAGCAACGTTTCTAACCCAATCGTGAAGAAGATCCAGCCGACCGGCCCGTAATAGGATCAACGTGGCAATTGCTGCAGCCAAAGGTGATTCCACTTTTTCCGCCAGCAGCCTCTCAGCGAGCTTTGGATCCTGAAGCACTTGGGCCGCCGTCTCCGCATCGGACGCATTATAGGTATCCCACAAACCCGCAGCGATTCCGGCAGGGCCTGGCTGAGACGGGGCGAGTGTCGCCTCCATACGCGAAATCTGCCGTTTGCCGCTCGGGCTGTCGTCATCAAATTCAAAATCGAACTCAATCAAATATCGCAGAGATCCAGACCAGTCTGACGGCAATACTGTTCCGAAAAGGCAGGTACCATCGTCCAGTTCTAACCAGTGCCCAAGTGGATCTTGATCAATTGGACTAAGTTCAACCCTGAAACGGCGCGTATCTGGCGCGTGTGCAACATGAAGCAACTTTATATCGCCACTAGATTTCTTTGCCCCTGTCGATAGCGCAGTCAACTGCAGATTCCACCAAAGCTGCGTTGCTGTCTCCGCGCCAAACGCTTCATGTGTGAGGCCATAGTCTTCGGCCCAGCCACCGTCCTGAGAGGGCATTGGTATCGCGTGACTAACTGAAAACGGTGCTGCGAGTTTCTTGCCAACCCGATCAGCACGCTGATTCCCCGTCAGTGGGATTGGGGAACCCATCAAGACAACCTTTTTCGGGGGTGGGGCCAACGTGATCACCTCATTGTCCGTAACCCCGCCGAGTTTAACTGGCTGTCTCACGCGCTCCTGCGCCTCTTCAAGCAGCTTTACGATACGCGATTTAACATACCCTTGAAGAGGATAAACATTAACTGACCATCCCCCATTTAATGGTTTAAGTTCGATATCAGGCTTACCGCTAAGCCCATCAAGCAGCGCCGTTCCAAACAAGGAGAGTCCCTGCGTCGGGTCGGGCTGCTGAAAGGCCTGTTGGCCAGATGCCGTAGCATACAGAATCGGTGCAATGATATCCGGATTGACAAGCGCTGCGACCTCTTCATTCAATACCCTGCGGCCTTCAACTCGCTTGTTCCGTAACTCTTGATTGTCATTACGGCATGCATCCAAGAAAAAGAATTGGCGCGGCACCCTAAGCGACGCAAGGCCGTTGACGAGATTCTCGGTCGAGAGTGCATTATTGACGTTAGATGCTGGCGGTTTTAAGTAGTCCGCCGGTAGAAGAATCTGCCTGTTCTGATGCACCTCAAGCCCATGGCCGCTGAAGAAGAAAAACGCGCGGCTCTTCTCAGCAACGGCCTGGGGCAATGTCTGCATCGCCGCTTGCCAACGACCAACGGCATGCTCACAGTTGTCAATAGTGGGAGCAAGTGCGTGCTTAACAAGCACAGGTTCGAGCGCCTTCTCTTGATCTGTTGGAGCAAGTAGCAACCAAACATTTGCAATTGGGCAGCCTTCCAGCTTGTAGTCGTCGCGTAGCCATTCAAAGACACGATAGGCAGTCAGCGCAGAAACGCTGAGCTGCCCTAGGCGGTATGTTTCCGGGACAGGGGCAGCTCCTCCGTTAAGGTGGTCATAGACACTGACACCAATCACCACAGCAAATAGACCTGGGGTTCCAACCTGCCACTGGTCACCAATCCACAATCCAGGGGTATTCTCAACAGCGCCAAGTCCCATAACAACCCCCTCTATTTAATGGCGAGTTTGACTTTCTCTCCGAGCAATCGATAGAAGCTGGGGCGCTGCAGATAGCCCGAGTGCGCGCCGATGAGAGACATGCCTGTACTAAAATGGCCGTCGTCTATACCCGCGATAATGTTTTTTGCCGTGAAGCTAAGAAAATCATTGTGATCCCAAACGTTCCACCAAGCTTTCAGGTGGCTTGAGGGGAACGGCACGGGATTACCAGGTTTATAAGCATCGTTGCTTTCGATAAACAGCTTCGCTTCCTCGAAAAATCCGACTTGGCTCGCGGTCGCGCACCACAGGGCTATACGCATGTTTTTGAAGCGCGGGTCGCGAGGCAAGAAGTGCGTAATCGCATCGTAGACAACTTGACCACCCATGCTATGACTAAGCACAACAATTGGCTCGTTGCCCTGCTGTACACTGGATTCTTGGGCAACGGCCAGCTTTTCAATAAAACGCTGCTGGATTTTTCCCGGGTGCACTTTGTCCTTGTCGAAACGCTGGTTAATATACGCAAAGACGTCGCCAAGGAATATGGATATGAACTCGTTCAAACCTTTTCTGAATTCGCCGGCAACTGCAGATGCCGCAACACCGGGAATGCTCACTGCTCGGCTCATGGCTTCACTGACCCGATTACCCACGTCCTGAAACCAGTCTCCCGCACCTCCCATACCGACTAACCCCACTGTTGGAAACGCCTCCCTCAATCGAGTAGAGAGAAGCTCGCATTCCGCAGTCGAGCTGACTGCTGCAGCGAGCTCGGCCAGGAATGCTGGGTCGTGTGCTAGCGCGTCAGCATGAAGTGTTGCGGTCACGCGTTGAGCGGGGTCATCAATTAGTCCCTCCATCACACTCGCCAACAAATCGCTGAGCTCATTGGCAGACAAGGCGCTCAATCGTAAAGGCGCCGAAACTACGTCTGCGCCCGTGTTCGCATGCCCGCTAATAAGGCCAGATGGGCGTGTTCCGGGCAGGGAAACAGGAAGCTGTGAGAACGAAGCATGCAGTGTCGCCGCAAGTTCGGCGCGGTCAGCGACAGTGTCAATTTTGGTGTCGGCCCCTTGCCCGAGCAGCAACGACCGCGGGCGAGACGCGCCGTTCCAGGCAAATCGAGCCCCTTCATCACCCCAAAAGGCTTGGTCGATGAGGACATTTTCCGGTGCAGATGAGATAACGGGTGCCACGAAACGCCGCAAGTACTGCTTAATTTCGGAAAACGGCTTCTCTTGGTCGCGCGTAGCAACCCCGTGAATATAGATTATTGGCATGGCTCCCCCCTTGCTAATCAGTGCAAACCCTCGACGCTCTATCTAAATTTTTTTCATTCTGGGCTTTGTAAATTCTAAGTTCGAAGTTTCGCAATATTGGCGACTGATTTTCAACTGCAGATGCCAGCCAGCGTCTCCGTATTCACTATAGCACCACCAGACTTCTATCAAATGACCTTGGCTACTCTCACGCGGTATCCATAGTAAAAGTACGTGCGGGTTGTCTCCACCATCTGCTGATCCCACAATGGCCCCAGTTCGCTGTCTAGTTTCTCTGAAATTGTTAGAAAAGCGGCGTAAGAAATTCCTCCGCAAAATAGCACTGCGAACTTGGATGGGGTAAGCGAAGAAAACATCTTGAACACTTCAATGTCTAGTAGAAATCCGGCGCCGACCTCATGTGGCTTATATTGTGGCATTGGCTTGGCCATCATCTGTAACGCATGTTTTACCATGTCCGGGTCTGCAACCGGCTTTACCTTCAAACCATAGTGATCCAATTCGCTTAACACACACTCATACCAGTCGAGCTCACTTTGTCCGCGCTCCAACTGTACAGTGTCTCCGCCGCGGTCTAGGATAGACTGCACTTCCGTTGGCCAAGGATCGGTGGCACGCAAATCGAACCCGGTGTCTGCCAACCCCCAGACAGGAAGACGTATAGGGCGACTCTGAGCCGACCACGCTCCTTGCCGCAGGTCACTCACATTGCCTGCAATTAACTCCAGACACTTTATGACCCAATGAGCCAATTGAGAAACCTTCCCGCACGCAAAGCTGGTACCCGGCCCAAAATCTGGGCCACCAACGATTACCAAGTGCGAGTAACCATCGCTAACCACTGTTGGGCTCACCTGATCAGGGATCCCGCGACTGGAGGAATCGAGCAGCTTTTCCCCAAAAAAGTCCGTTGCTCCTACAGAAATAGTCCACGGCGCAAGGGCAAGAGGCTGCATGGTCCCTTCTTTCGGCCCCGAATTACCTGCCGCAACAACAACAGGGATACCACGCTCGTAAACCGAACGTGTTGCAATCTGCATCGGATCATCAGGGTCAAAGCCCCCTTCCGCAGGACCGAAGCTTAGATTCAGAACATCAATTCCACCCCCCCCTTGCGACAAGCCAGTCTATTCCAAGCAAAATACGTATAAATTCCAACGGATAATTTTGGTACGAGGCCTTGATTTGATCGCTTGGCGGCTCCTGATCACCGTCTCTGATTATTGCGAAGGGTAGAAAGAAAAAATCTGTTCGCCCATCTTTATCCGGCAAATTGTACGCACGGGCATCGTCAGCCCGGTGGAAGACACACAGCCGACCAACGTCATTCATATAAGACCCCCTTAAACATTGTTGATGCCAACCATCAGGTTCTTGGATGAAATCTATTAAGCGTAGCAAATGAATGTGATTTGGGCGTTGCGCAGAAGCAAGCATCGCCATCATTTAAGTTTTTGCCATCTCAAATCATCATCGATGACGTAATAGAAAAACTGCTTCGCGATTTTGATGTTACGTCTCGGCTACCAAAGCAGCGCTCTAGTCGCTACGCTGGCGCACCGAAGGCTGTTGGCGTGCACTGCGGACCGAATAGATCGAAACGCCAACGTCGCCTTTGGCCGGATTCTGATGAAAAACTCCTGCGAGGCCTTGGCTGCCATGTCTTCCTAAAAAGTCGGCCCCTCAGAATTGCCCAGATTCAATGATCGTTAATGAGTTGGTGGTTTGGAGACCCCCAAACTCTGCCGCAAACCACCTCCAAAGAGTTTTTCAACAGAATCGCCGACCTACGGTCTGTCAGCCTTCGTGTCAGATGACGGCTCCACTCGGGTACCTGCCGTTGAACCACCGAGACTGCGAATGACTGGAACGGGTCGCGTGCCGCCCATCGCCGTTATCGAAAGCAGACCCAGGCCGAACTTCGTGCCGGAGTCGGCAAGCTACCCCGCAGCAACCGTTCGTTGTCTCGTGTCAGCGGCGGAAAATGCTAAGGGGTTCAGTTCAGCGGCCGATTTGGCGATGGCTCTCGAGCGCGCGGCTGAATGAGGTCGATCGCTGTACCATTTGCCCTTCCCATTACGCTATGAGGATCCCCAATTGCCGAACATCGCATCCGTGCTCAAGGAAGAAATCGCCCGACTCGTCCGCAGACAGTTTCGTAGCGAAACCGAAAACCTCAAAAAGGCATCGAGCCGCTACCGCTTTGATATCGCCGCTTTAAAGCGGCGCATTGAGGCCTTGGAAAAGCAGATATCCAGGCTCGAGAAAATGGCGTCGCCGAAGAATGCCATGCCTGCCGCCGACAAGGGATCCGAAACGAAACTGAGGTTTAAGCCGCAGGGTGTGCGCGCGCAGCGGACACGGCTCGAACTGTCGGCGTCGAAGATGGGCGCGCTGGTAGGCGTTTCCGCCCAAACCATCTACAACTGGGAAGCCGGTGTATCGCGTCCAAAGGCTGAGCAGCTCACCGCCTTCGCAGCCGTGCGAAAAATGGGCAAGCGCGAAGTCAAGGCACGGCTTGACCAGATGCAAGCGGATTGATGGACCAGCACACGCCGGACCGATGGCTCCGTCCGTGCGATTTAGGAACTCATCAAGTACGAGAATAGCGTCGCGGAAGGGCTCAGGGCCATGTCTGCTCCACGCTTATTGGTCGAGGATTCGGCGGTCGACAATCCCGACATGACAGGCAGGTCGTCGGCCTTTGCGGTCAGTCACGCCCCACCACAACCGGACACTCATCAATGTCCGCTTACGAAAATGCCGAATTAGCGCTTTCGACCCAAATCAGTCTGCCAAGGCTCTTTACTCGAACGTCTGCAATGCGGTCCGACCTCGCCCCAATTTCCCCGATTCCATAAGCAGTGCCCCCTTTGATTGAAGCAGCGCATGCATGGGTTATTCGTCAGTCACCCGGCTAATTCTTGGTCTGAGCCAGCCCGGGTTGATATTCGTATTTAGTAGCAGCAATGATCCGGCTCACCCGCGACACCGACAGCTCCACTTCCCGTTCAATTGCACTCAGGGAGTGACCGCCCTCTCGGCAAGCCCGCACGATGGCCTCATCCCGCTCGCAGGTTTTCAAGGAAGCCTGAATCGAATCCGGCCGGCCGCGCCGCTGGGTACGCGGCACCTCCGCAGCACAGGCGCGATCAGGTTCCAGCAAGGTCTGCATGCGCAGGATGAATGTGTCGTCACCTAAAAACATCTGCTGTTTGAGCGACGCATCCCACAGCCGCACATCCTTGCCCTGCTCGATGAGCTTTTCGTAGTGCAAGGCGGCGCGCTTGGCGTCCCGGCCCGTAGCCACATCGCGACCAAGCAGATAGCCGTGCACAGACGGCGTATCCAGCCAGGCCTGCGGCAACTGGCTGCCCACATGCGCCCGGTAACTGCTCCACGGCCAGTCGGCAGGGTGCGGCACCATGTGGGCGCGCACCGGGTTGAGATCGACATAGCGGCATACCTCCAGAAGATAGGCATCCTGATCAACCAGAATCGCCTTAAAGCGCCCCTGGAACAGATGCCCGCCCTTGCGGTGGCGACGGTTATACGTCTGGGTGTAAATGCCGTTGATGTGGCGCATCAGCATGGACAGATTCGCGCGGCGGGTATGCAGCACCAGGTGATAATGGTTGCCCATCAGGCAATAGGCCAGAGCACAGGCATCAAACCAGTCAAGCCCCCATCCGACCGTCTCCGAACGTCTGCCGGTCCACGTCATCGTCGAATATCGGCTCGCGCCGATCACCCCTCGAAGTGACGTGGTAGATCGCGCTTGGAAATTCGATTCGTAGGGGCCGGGACATGATTCAAGCTAGACGGGGTGGGGGCAAAATGCAAAACCTCGTATCTGACCCCGTGTTTGTTTGCCGTGTTTGCGTGTTTGTTTGAGTAGGTTGCGCTGTATACCCAACTCCATCGCAATCAGCGTTCCTGGCTTCCTGCCGGATTGCAGCAGCTTGATCGCCGCAAGCTTGAATTCCTTGTTGTAACGCTTACGTTTGCGTTCCGCATTGACCTTCTGGATTTCTTTCCCCATCTGACACCTCCGGTAGTACTCTCAAAAGTGTCCGTGGAAGACGGGTTAGCTCAGGCTGACCCCTTATCGGTTGCGCTTCTTTTTTGGGGGGAATTAATTAGTCGCCCCAGCGTACGCAAATCAGATAAACGCTCATCGTCTGCGTTTTTATAAGTAATAATGGTTGCCTTAAACATCAAAGAAATCAGTCTCGGGATGGTTTTTAGTTTTTCAAGAAACCTACCTTTTTGAAAAACAAAACTCAGTAAAGCATGCTCCGCGACTAGATAACCGTGTTTAGCACTTTCACGGTAATATTTGCGCGCCAAATCTAAGTCTTGGCTTGCACCATAACCTTTCTGATACATGAATCCGACCCAATGCAAAGCCCTAATATTGCCTTTTCTTGAAGCTTCTTTGAAATACTGTAGTGCTCCATCGAAGCTACCCTGAACATAACGCACGCTAGCGACGCCGTATAAAGCATCTGCATCGCCTTTTTTAGCAGCCCGCAAATACCATTCTCCGGCTTGCTCCATGTCAGCTTGTTTGTAATACATCAAGCCCATGTACTTCTGACATTCCAAAACATCAGAGCACAATTCCCCACTACAAACTTCCATTGCCTTCTTATCCTCACCGTTGGCAATAAATTTGTACGCTTTTATCCAGCAGGCCGATTCCATTATCTAAGCACCATAAGGATCACCAGTTGGCCCCGGCAATACGAATGGGCACGCCGGGCACAATAGAATTGGAATAGGAGGCCTGAAACATCCGGGCAGGCCAGATCGCCCTGGACCCGGAGGTGGTGCTGGCATCGGCACTCGTTCACCTGGCAAATTCGGCTTCTTCGTACTCATTTCTGGATCAGGTAGCTCTTGACCAGCGGCTTCACCTGGTTGGTTTGGAGTTGGGTGGGGTACCTTCAAGGGGTCAGGTGCTTCCGAAGGATTTCCCAACAGCCCAGACAATATACCCAATATTTGAATGATACCCCGAAGGCTTTCTCCCTCGGGGTCCACGTAAATCAAGGGATTTCCCCCTACATACTCATAGAGGTTAATACCCCCCACCGAGCCAATCGGATCCTCACTGATCCAACGCTTCAGAACAGGATCGAAGTACCTCGCCCGATAGAAGTACAAGCCCGTCTCATCGTTCTCCCTTGCGGTGTACTCGGTGCTATTGCCTTGATCGTCACCCGTAGTGGTTGCTTCCCCATACGGGCTATACGCATTACTGCTCTGCGCCGCTCCCGATGCGTCGATCTGCCGGATCACGCTGCCCAACTGGTCGGTCAGTTGCGTGAGCCTGCCTGTTGATGCGTATCTGGCAATGGCCTCGTCAATACTCAAGCCAGTCAGCAGGCTGGTCGTCTGCCCTGCCCTCACTTCGCCAATGGCCTGGTTGCTGTCATAGAGGTAGGTCGTGGTGGTGCCGTTGACTGTGCGTTCGATCCGTCTGCCGAGCGGGTCGTAGTTGAAGCTCGCCGTTGTTCCCGGCGCGGCGATGGCGGTCAGGCGGTTTCTGGCGTCCCAGGTGTAGCTGGTCGTGTCGACGGCATCGGCGGTGTTGGTCTTGCCGGTGAGGTTGCCGTTGTTGTCATAGCTCAGCGTGTAGGTCTTGCCGCCGACGGTGATGCTGGTCATGCGGTTGGCATTGTCGTAGCTCGCCGTCAGCGCGCTGTCCTGTTTGAGGCTGCCGTTTTGCAGTTTCTTGCTTGTTATGTTGCCTTCAGGGTCGTAGGCCAGATCGAGCTGGTCGATCAGCGTTGCGCCGTTCTTGTACTGAATCTGCGTGAGCCGACTCGCAGCGTCGAGGGCGTAGGTCTGGACGATGCCACCGGGCAGGGTCTTTGTGGCGAGGCGTCCGGCTGCGTCGTACTGGTAGCTCGTAGTCTCGTTGCGGTACTGGATTTGCGTGAGCTGGTTGGCCTTGTTGTAGACGTACTTGGTTTCGTCCTGCCCGTTGACCTTTCTGCTGGTTCTTCTGTCGAGGGCGTCGTACTGGTATTCGACGCTGTTGAAGCCGTTGGGGGTGTCCTGCACTTCCCGCGTCAGGCGGTCGGCGCTGTCGTAGTCGTACTGGAGTCCGGTTGACCCTTCCTGTATCTGGATCAGGCGTCCGGCGGCGTCGTAGCTGTAGGCGGTGGTGCTGTCGGGTCTGGATATTTGGGTGAGCCGGTCCTGACCGTCGTAGGCATAGGTGATGACTTCGCCTTTGCGGCTGGTGGTCTGGGTCAGCCGGTTGGCGTTGTCGTACTGGTAGGTTTCCTGCTGGTTGTTGGCGTCGGTTCTGCTGGCGAGGTTGCCTCTTGCATCGTAGGCGTAGCGTTCGACCGGGTTGCCGTTCTGGTCGGTGAGGCTGACCAGGCGATGGGCGTCGTCGTAGACGCGCCGGATTTGTCCACCCTGGGGGTCGGTGCTGTCCTGGGGCTGACTCTGGCCGTTGTAGCTCT
>MGZO01000009.1:17603-18017 GCA_001802655.1 Hydrogenophilales bacterium RIFOXYD1_FULL_62_11 | reverse complement strand
GGTTTGCAGCCGGGTGGTGTTGCCGAGCGGGTCCTGGGCTTCGGCGAGGTCGCCTGCGGTGTTGTAGGCGAGCGTGGTCTGCTGGCTGAGCGGGTCGGTGGCGCTTTCGAGCTGGCCCTTCGCGGTGTAGGCCAGCGTGATGGCGCGGTTCTCGCCGTCGATCAGCTTGGTGGGCTGGCCGTTGGTGGCGTGGTACTGGGTCTGGATGGTGACGGGGCTGCCGTCGTCGAGATACCGGGTGACGAGGGTGGGCTGGTTCCACTTGGGGTCGTACTGGGCGTCGGTGATGCGGCCGAGGGCATCTTGCTGGCTGATGATGTTGCCGCTGGCGTCGTAGGCGTATTTGTTTGTCCGGCCCAACAGGTCGGTTTTCAGCACGATCTGGTTCTGCGCGTTGAGCACTTTCAGGCTCTG
>MGZO01000009.1:13784-17559 GCA_001802655.1 Hydrogenophilales bacterium RIFOXYD1_FULL_62_11 | reverse complement strand
GGGGGGCGATGACCTGGCCGCCGTGGAAACGCCAGCCAGCCTGGTAGTTGTCCCAGCTGTCTTCCTGCGGACAGTTGGCGGTGCAGATGGTGCCGGGGGTGCTGACGTGGGTTATGCAGGCGCCGGTGACGATGTAGGCAAAGCGGGTTTCGCCCAAGCGGCTGGTTTGTTTGAGGACACGACGGCTGCTGCCGTGGAAGTTCTCGGTGATCGTGGCGATGCCAGGATAGGTGATGGTCTTGATTCTGAGGCCGTCGGTGCCCTGGGTGCAGACTGGGCTGGCCGGGAACTCGTTGTCGTCTACGTAGGTGTAGGCGGTGGTCTTGCCATCGGCGTCGGTGGCGGTTTCGATCCTGCGCTGGGCGTTGTAGGTGAAGCCCATGCTGCGGCCGGCGGGGTCGGTGATGCTGTCGACCAGGCCGTTGCTGCCGTAGTGGTAGGTATGGGCGCGCTCGCTGCTGCCTACGGCGGTGATCTTGTGGTCGCTGCGGCGGGTGACCTGTGTGGCGTTGCCCTGAGGGTCGACGATTTCGGTGAGGAAGGACGCGGCAAGGTTGCCGAGGTCGCTTTGCCCGAAGCGCCAGACGCTGCCGTCACGGCGAGTGAGTTCCCAGACGTCGCTGCCGCCGGTGGCCAGATGCAGGACGGCGCCTGCATAGGCGGGCGAGCTGGTGGCGTAGCTGCCGTCGGGCTGCTGGGTGAAGTCGATGCGGACGTTGGGCGGCAGGAGGATGCGTTTGCTCGCGCTGCTGCGGTGGGCAAGGACGATGTCGTAGTCGAGCACCCAGCCCTGGCCGACGGCGCCTTCGAGGCCGGAACGCAACTGGAAGGCATCGACCGGGCTGTACGAGAGGCCGGCGGCGATGGGAGTACGGCCGCCCCACGCGAGGCCGCCGATGCTGGGTTTCTCGTGGCCGGAGTAGTACTCGATTGGTTCGGGGCTGGCGCCATCGCAACAGCCCCCGTCGGGGCACGGATCGGGAGCCGGCGGGCCTTCGGGGATCGGCGGGCAGGCTTCGGCGAACAGGCCGCATTTGCCGCAGAAGCGCGGGATGCCCTGGCCGGGATCGGTGGTGATGGTGGCGCCGTCGGCGGAAACGGTGCCACTGCCGGCGAGTTTCCATTCGCCGACGCCGCCCATGGGGCTGCCATCGAAGTACCAGATTTCGGCTTTGGCGCCGGGTTCGAGTTCGGCGACGTTGGGCAGGGTGACGGGGATGGACTGGCTGGGGACGCCGCCCATGGGGGTGCCGAAATAGAGCTGGTAGTGCTCTTTGGTGGGCACGGGCGGCATGGGCACGCCGAGCTTGTCGGGCTGGACGCGTTCGACCGCCATGCGGCTTTTAATGACACCGTCCCAGCCGGTGATGGTGACACCGGCGGGGAGCGTGATGGCGACGCCGGGATAGCGCGCATCGGTGATGGACTGATCCTGCGCGGCGTTGGCAATGGGGGTGAACTTGTCGTCGGCGGGCGGCGGGATGATCGGCCAGTCGGGCAATACGGTGAGCTTGCCGGTTTCCAGCGTAACGATGGCGGGCCAGATGGGGTACAGCGGGTGCGCGGGGGTGGCGTCCATCCTGAGCGTCACTTTACCGGCGGGCAAGCCGGTGAGGAGGAAGTTGCCGGCGCTGTCGGAGATCGTTTGGTTGGCGTCGACGTTGACGCGCACGCCGGCGATGCCGAGGCCTTCGGGGGTGACGAAGCGGCCTTTGACGCCGGTGACGCCGACGGCGGACTGGACATTGACGGTGGCTTGCGCGGTGCGGGTTTGCGCGACGCCGGAGACTAGGGCGGTGGCTTCTACGGTGATCGTGGCGCTGCCGATGCTGGCATTGGATGCGGCGGTGAGGATGAGGCTGCCGGCCTGGTTGAGGGCGAGATTGGTCGGGCTGAATTTGGCGGTGACGCCTGCGGGCAGGCCGCTGACTTTGAGGCTGGCGAGGCCGGTGAAGTTTTGCAGACCGAGGCTGGACAGGGCGAGGCTGTAGACGGCCTGGCCGCTGGTAAGCAACACCTGACTGGCGGGGCTGGCGGTGAGCGCGAAATCCTGCTGACGGATGACGGTGAAGACAGGGCTTGTTACGGTGCCTTTAGACGTGGTCAGTGTGATCGCGCCGGTTTGCGCGGTGGCGGGGACTTTGACTTTGAGCGTGGTTGCGCTTGCCTCGATGACCGGTGCAGTGGCGTTGCCAAAGAAGATGACAGTGTTGTTGGCGGGAACAGGATCAAAGCCGCTGCCCTGGATAGTGACCACGCTGCCGGGTTCGCCGCTAGTGGGGCTGATGCCGGTAATGCTGATATCCAGGGCAGAGACAATAGTGAAATCAAGGCTGGCACTGCTGCGGCGCGGGGCACTGACGGTGAGGCTGTATTGACCGATGGATTGTCCTGTGACAATGAAGCTTGCGCTGGTCTGCCCGGCAGGAATTGTGACACTGGCCGGGATTTGCAGGCCGCCGGCGCCGCCGCCGGAAACGCTGATTTCCAGGCCGAGATCGTCCGCCGCGACAGCTGAGGTGACGCTGACGCTGACGGACTCGCCTTCCTTGAGAGTGGTTTTAGTGGCGGCGAGGCTCAGGGCGGGCGGGGTCAACACCGTGAACGAGGTGGCCTGGGTGGCGCTGGCTTGACCCGCGCTATTCAGGGCGGCGGCGGCAATCTGGGTGCTGCCGATGGCGATGGCGTCGGCATGGCCGGTGGCGTCGACGGTGGCGACGGTTTCATTTCCGGATGACCACTGGGCTTCGTTGGTGACATCGCGCTGGCTGGCGTCGGTGTAGGTGGCGTTGGCACTGTAGGGTACGCGGTCGCCAATATAAGCGGTGTGGTCGATGGGCGACAGCGCAATGGCGACGACTTCGGCAGGGGTAACCGTGAGGCTGGCCTGGGCGCTTGCGCCATTGAGGCTGGCGCTAATCTGCGCCTGCCCTTCTTCGGCGGCGGTGACGGCGAAGACAGCTTCGTTCGTCCCTGCGGGCACGGTGACGCTGGCGGGCACACTGGCGACGTCCGCAGCGCTGCTGGCGAGGACAACGGTTTGCGGCTGGCTGGGGACGCGGTCGAGCTTAACAGCCAGGCTAACTGGGCGACCCTTGGGGGTGCTGGCGTTAACCGGAGTAAGTGCGGCCACGACCGGCGGCGGCGGGGTGACCGACACCAAGGTGGATACGTCGCTGTTGTTGGCGCTGGCGGTAATCGTGACCTGCCCTTCGACGAGTGCTGTGACCGGCACTTGAACGCTGGTCTGCCCGGCGGGTAGCGTGACACTGGCGGGCAACTGCACGATGTCGGCGGGGCTGGCGGCGAGCGCCAGGCTCTCGGCCTGCGGCTGAGCGGCGTTGACGGTCAGCGTGAGGCTGCCCACGGCACCGGGTTGCAGGGCGAGGTCGGCAGGCAGCAGGGAAACCAGTGCAAGCGGTTCAGGGATAACGTTGACCGTGACCGCTCTGCTCTTGCCGTTAAGACTGGCGGTGAGTTGTGCCTGGCCGATAGCCACGGCTTGTACCTGGAAGCTGGTTTCGAGCGCGCCTGCGGGCACAGTGACGCTGGCCGGAACCGAGACGATGCTGCCTGGACTGGCCATGAGTTCGACGTCAACGGCTTCGGTCTGCGTAGCGTTGAGTCTGAGCGTGAAGCTACCCTGGGCACCGTTGACCAATTCGAGACTGGGCGGTAGCAGCTCGGCGACTTCCACCGGCGGTGAGGTCACCTGCACGGCGGCTTCGGCCGTGGTGCCATTGAGTTCGGCGCGGACGCTGGCCGTGCCGAGTGT
>MGZO01000009.1:11642-13762 GCA_001802655.1 Hydrogenophilales bacterium RIFOXYD1_FULL_62_11 | reverse complement strand
CGGGCGCGGCCGTCAGGTTGACAGCGGTGTTGACGCTTACCGTTTCGGTCAGGCTAAGGGTGAGGCTAGCCGAGGCGCCTTGCGCAATCTGGCTGGTGACGGGCAGAAGCGCAGCGACGCCTGGCGGCTCGGCCAGGACGCTGAACTGGCTGGTGGCAAAAGAGCCATTGACCGAGGCTGTAAGCTGGCCACTGCCTGCGGCAAGACCCTGGATCGTAAAGCTGGCTTGTGTCGCGCCAGCGGGGACGCTAACGCTGGCGGGATGAGACACCCGACCCGTGGGTGAACTGCTAAGGGCAACGCTGACGGCACTGGGTTGCACGGCGTGCAGGGCGACGATCACGGTGGCCTGGCCACCAGTGTTGAACGTGGCTAGCGGCGGGGTGAGGCTGGCGACCTTGGCGCCCGCCGGAACGACATTAACCGGGATTGTAAGGGTTCTGAGGTTGAGCAGCACGGTGACTTTGGCCGTGCCTGCGCTGCGACCTCTAACCGGGACGAGCACCTCGGTCTGGCCGGCCGCAAAGGGAATTAGTAGCGGTACAGTGGCTTTAAACGGATTGAGCGAAAACGCCTTGAGGTTACCCGAGCTGGTAGGCGCTGGGCTGAGGGTGACCGCGACTTTTGCAGTAGCGTTGACGGCCACTTCCAGTGGCGAGGGGGCCGCGGCAACCGGAATCGGCAGCAGTTTGCGGCCTAACAAGGTCAGGCGGATGCCGCTGTTGGCGCGGCCGCGCAGAACGACTTTGAGCGTGTGCGGTCCAGCAGTCGCCTCGACGTTGCGGGTGAAGCCGGTGACGCCTTTGCGGAAGTCGTTAAGGCCAGCAACCTGGACGTCGTCGAGCCAGATCGTGCCTTCGGCGACGCGCGGGGTGGTGAGGCCGACGCCGTTCTGGACGACGAGGGTGAACGGGGCCAGGACACCTGCGGATGGGGTAAACGTGACAACTTTTTCAACCTGGCCGGCGCTGGGGACACTGACGGTCACCGGGCCAACGACAGCGATAGGCACGCTGGGCTGGCGGAAATCTGCTCGTGCAACGGACGGCAGCAGCAAGGCGAACAGGGACAGCAGGACGGTGAACAACGCAAATAGCCTGCGTGCCCAGCCTGCTGCATGCCCGATCGTTTCCCTATTCGCTTTAGCAACCATCATGTTTCCTGCCTTAGTTGTTCTCACTGCGCTGTAATTAACGCAGCGCTGTCTGTTAACGCTGATTTTTTTGTTTCGTCACAGCGAGCGCGCGTCAGGATGTAAGCCTGAAGCGCATCCAACCCGCGAGCCAATCCATCCCAGCAAATAAACATCTGCCGGATTGCTTCGTCGTACACCCCTCGCTGACTGGTTTGGTTGGACTACTTACCCGCCGATCATCGCCAGCGCAGCATGCGGTGCACCGTACTCCTTGCCGGATACGGTGATCAGCGTGACCAGCGTCGGGCCATTCATCGTGGCGGACAATCGCACTTTCTCCACCGTCTCGCCCTGGGCGTAAATGGATAGCGCTTCACCCATAGCCGTGACGATGGTGTAAGTGGTGGAAGCCGACAGCACGCTGGGGCCGGTGGGCAGCGTGACGCTGACGCTGGCCGTGCCCGCTGAGCTGGTACCGGTAACTGCTGGACTCACCACCGTGACGGCATCGCCATATGCCGGAGTCACGCGGAGCGTCACCGTATTGCCGACCGGCACGCCGGTGGTTGCGAATTCGACCGTTACAGGATTCGGCGTGGTGGTCGGCAGGGTGATGTCTGCGTTGCCTGTGGGGCTGGCGGGCGCAGCTACACCCGCTACGCTGGTGATGCGCAGCGTGGGAAGGCCTGCGACGAAGGCGCTGGTGGGCGAGCCGAAGGAATGCGCAGGATCGCTAACTGCTGTTCGGGAAAAGGTTTCTGCTTCGAGGCGAATGCGGCCTGCAGCCCCCGTACCACCGTAGTAAGGTTGTTCTGTGCCATTTTGACAAGAAGGTGACTCGTAATAGTACGGCGATGTATTATTCAAAGCGGTTGCGGCGATCGCACCATTACCACTGATGGCTGTTGCCACAATTCTGATGGCCCCACCACTGCCATAACCACCCCGGCCACCGCAGCCCGCGCCGCTGGACGAGCCAGATTTA
>MGZO01000009.1:2673-11620 GCA_001802655.1 Hydrogenophilales bacterium RIFOXYD1_FULL_62_11 | reverse complement strand
CCGAAATGTTGACTGTGCCAGACGAGGCAATAAGAATTGCACCACCACCACCACCCCCACCTGATCCCGTGAAGCTTAAACCACCGGTGCCACCACCGCCGCCTGAGCCACCAAGCAAGGGCAACAACTGACTCGATCCATAACCTGTTCCGCCAGCGCCCACAGCCCAGCCCCCGCCACTGGAATACTGCGGCTGGCTTCCCCCTGCTCCGTTGAAACCACCTCCACCGCCGCCCAAATAATAATTGTAATAATTGCCGTAATAAAAATACTTACCGGCACCACCAGCTCCCGGGCCAAGTCCCGCACCGCCATCCCCTTTATTGACAGCCCCGCCGCGCCCACCATCGTAGCCACCCGGTCCACCTATTCCCGGCAAGCCGTCATCGCCGAGATTGCCGTCGCCCGATGCCCCCACATGCGTGGAATTCGTGGCATTGAGGTTGATTGCCCCGGCCACCGTCACATTGCCCGACGCCAGCACTACCACCGGCGTATTGGTCGTGTTCTTCTTGAACGTAACGGTAACGCCAGTTGGGATGTTGACGGTGGTGAAGTTGAACACACCGGATTCTGGAATCTGCAGCTCGGTGTTGACGGTGGGGCTAAACGCACCGTCGATGCCGGTACTGCCGCTGTCGTAGGCAAATGCGGGCAAGGTTAAGCCGGCAAGGCTCAAGGCGCCGATGAGGGTGCCCAGTTTGAAGTGGGACATGGTGAAGTTCGTCATGGTGTGCTTCCTTTCTTTTGCTTGATCTGATTTAGCGCGTCCTGGTTTGCCGCCTTGTAGCGGCACCCCGCTATGTTCGTGGTGCGGGCCAGCCCATCCCGGGCTGGCCCGCGTTCGTTGCGTTCTTGTCGTCATGGCGGGAACACCGTGAAGGTATTGGCGGGCTCAGCCTGGTCCGTGCTGATGCCTCCAGGCGTCTGCACTCGAATGACGCGTCCGCCCAGCGCGGCGTCGGTTTGCACATAGACGCCAAGAGTCAGTTCGGTGCCGTCGGCATTGATGACCGGAGCGCTGCCGAGCACCACACCGGCTAAGGGCTCGATCAGCACGCTAGCGTGATTGAGGTGGGTCCCGCGCACAGTGAGGGTGAGGCTGTCGCCCAGACGCGCGAGGATGGGGCTGACGGAATCGATGTGCGGCTCGCCGGTGGCCACGATGAAATGCGAAGCCGCTGCTTCGATGAACAGCACCGACGTTGTGCCATTACTCAACATCAGTTCCTTGATGCCCGCGGGCACATTGGCTGCCAGGGTGACGGGCACGGACAGCGACAGGCCATCAGCTTGAATCGTCGGTGCGCCCAAGGTGATGCCGGTTGCCGGGCTGACAGACACGGCGGTGACCGTATCCAGACCCACGCCGCTCACAGTGAGTGTGCCGCTGACGCCGGGGCTTAACGGTGTGGCTTGCAAGGTCTTGGCCACCGGACCGAGCACAACGCCCAGCCGACTGGTGCCAAGGAAGATATCTTGCGTGACGGGTGGCGGCGCATCTGCTTGCAATATCACGCCGACGTTCGGCGACGCCAGCAGGCTGTCAACAGTGGGCGGCGGTGTGCCATCCAGCACAACCACGCCGAGCGCGGGTGCCTGAATGGGGGTAATGGCGTCGCCCAGGGTGTTCACAATATTGAGGGTATTGGCGGGCGTTGCCGCGTTATCCGTGACCCCGGCAGGGGTGGTGACGCTTACGATGCGCTGGCCGGTGGCGGCATTTGCAGCCAGGGTGACATTGACGCTGATTTCGGTCGCATCCGCATTGACGACCGGCGGCTGACTGATGGTGAGACCACCTGCCGGCAACACGGATACCAATGATGCATCCTTGAAGTTAACCCCGCGCACCGTCAGCGTGACCGGACCCGTACCGACTGCCAGATTGACAGGCGTTACTGAGTCGATACGCGGCAGCGGCGCGGTAACCTGGAACTGCGACTGGCGCGCATCGCTGAACGGAATCGCCACTGTCCCTGCCAGCGCCTTGACGGTGCGTATCGTTTTGGGCGCATTGATGTCGATAGCAAGGCTGGCGACAACCGATCTGCCATCGGCGGCAGGCGTCAGCGATTGCACGGTGATGCCATCTGCCGGTGTAAAACTCAATGCGGTGACACCTGCCAGCTCCTGCCCTTGCAGCGTGAGACCGACCGTTTCGCCAATGATGCCCGCGCGCGGTGCGACATCGGTTACGACCGGACCCAGCGCAATGCCGACTGGCGACGCGTTCAAACCATAGGCCTGACTCGATGGCGATGAGTCGGCTTGCAAGACAACACCGACCTGCGGCGCGGAAATCGGCCCGATGGTTTCGTTCATGGCAGTGACGATAGTGAACGTGTTTTGCGGACCGATGACGTTTGCACTCGTGCCACCCGGCGTAGTGACCATAACCAGATGCTCGCCCAGCGAAGTGAAGGAGCCGACGCCCAGATTGAACGTCATCGCCGTACCGTCGGCGCTGATCACGGGTGCGCCATCCACCTGGATACCGGTTCCAGGACTAAGCTGAACTTTGCCTTGTTGCAGGTTGCGACCACGCAAGGTGACGCTGACAGGTGTGCCGACCGTGCCGTATACGGGCGTGATCGATTCCACTACGGGTGCGGAATAGGCGATCAGCAGGCGATCCGAATCGGCGCGCGCCGCTGGAAAGCGATTCCCGGCACCATCGGACACGATAAGCTGGCGCAGCGTGGCCGGTGCATCATTCGCTACTGTAATGGCCAGCGTCGCAGACAAGCCATCGGGCGCAGCTGTCAGGCTGCCGAGCGTCACGCCATCGGCCGGGTTCAAACTCACCGCTGTCGCTGTAGTCAGCCCGTTTCCAAACAATGTGAGTGTTTCGCTTGCGCCGCGCGGCACAGCTTTGGGCGCAATGTCGCGCAGATGTCCACCCACAACCACGCCAACGTCGGCGTTCGTCGCCAGCTGGATGGTTTGCGATACAGGCGGCGCGGGCGGTTTTTCCAGCACGACACCGACCAGAGGTGCGTTACTGGTGTTGATGCCGGCAAATTCCGCTGTAACGAACACCGGCGCGGCCACGGTTTGCAAGGTCGGCGAACTCAACGTCAGCGTAGTCGAACCACCTGATACACCGGTGAGGCTGGCCAGCACGCTGGTCTGACCCGGCGCGATGGACAATGAGGCTGGGCTGACGGTGGCGATAGCCGCGTTTGTAGTGGCCAGATTGACCGTATGTGCGACGATGTCGGTATTGGAGAGCGTGATACTGAAGCTGCGCGGCACGTTATCCGGTGCCACTGCCAGTGGCAGTGGCACCACCGACAGCGTGGGCAAATTGGAATTGACGCTGAAAACGAAATTCGCGTTACCAGCCGAATTGGAAACGGTGAACGTATGCGAGCCCAGCTGCGCATTGTCTGCCACCGTCAGATTAAAGGTAAGCGTTGTGGACTGCGCATTGATGCCGCTGATGGTTAATACGGAGGATGGGGCAACGACGCTGGCGTACGCCAATCCGCTACCACTCAGGGTAATTTGTGTGCTTTGCCCGCGACGTAGCGAATTGGGTGTAACGGTGGTGACGACGGGTGCAGCAACCGGCTGGTTGCCCGTGACCTCCAGCAGATTACCCGCCGGATCGTAACGGTATTCGACACTATTGCCGCTCGTGGTTGAACGTACGAGCCGACCCAGTGCGTCGTAGTCGTAACTTTGCTCGGCGGCCAGCAATGCGCTGGCCGCCAGCGGCAGCAACAGGATCGTTATGACGCGTGCGAATCGCGCCCAGAATGAGACAGCGGCCAACTTACCTCCCAGATGGGTTGGCGTTAATTTTCGGTTCTTGCGAACCCCTTTTTTAGTTTTTCCGCTTTTCTCATTCGCTATGGCAAAGCCACGCAAATTGATTTTTTATTTGGCCGCGCTCGACACGCTGCCGGCGAATCATAATCACGTTCTCTTTACGCTAGCAAGCTTGGCTCGAAAATATTTTCAGTCACTGCTTCTTTTTCTTTGTTCCGGACGGACTCAATTGATGACACCTTCTTGCGCCCAATTACTGTTTTCTGTTTTTCTTTTTTTACCGATGGCGAGCGGCTTTTCCGCAACCGCCTATTGGCTGCCGGGAACTGGAAAACTCACTCCTGAAATTACCGAGTCTCATGGCATCCCACCCACCTCTGGCGCTCAACACACCACGGCTTTTGGATCGATAACATCCCGGACAAATCAGTCCGCGACTGAGCGATGGAATGAAGAAGCAACCCAACTGATCACCAAATATCGTGTGAACCCGTTGCGGGCTGTTCGTGCGCTGAGCCTGCTACAGGTAGCAATGGACGATGCCGGTTTGCGTGCCGAAACGCTTGGGCTCAAGCAAGCCGCGCAATCCGCTGCGACCCACGTTGCGGCGTCAGTCATGCTCGCGCATTTTTTTCC
Source organism: Hydrogenophilales bacterium RIFOXYD1_FULL_62_11 (assembly GCA_001802655.1). Classification (GTDB taxonomy): domain Bacteria; phylum Pseudomonadota; class Gammaproteobacteria; order Burkholderiales; family Thiobacillaceae; genus Thiobacillus. The sequence continues at coordinate 7,207 of MGZO01000009.1, read as the reverse complement.
ATTAGAGTCCGCAGGACGGTTCGAAGCCATGCGCGAATTGACGCTGGTCACATTGACCGCAAGCCAGCCCGGACAAGCGCGTGATATTGCGCGGGGCGCATCGGTTGGACTCGGTGTCGCCCGCTTGGCGATTCTGCGCGCTCTAAACGACGGGGCCGACGAGGTATGGGATGCGCGAACTCGCCCCGCAGTAAAGCCTGGAATATGGCAAGGCGTACCGCCTCTGGAGTCGGCACATCCACAGGAGCCGCTGGCTGGCGCATGGCAAACCTGGCTCTTTAAAAACGGCGGAGAGTTTCAGCCCTTGCACCCACCCGCACCTGACTCGGAGGCATTCCTACTTGCGGCCAAAGAAGTTCTGGAAGTCAGCCGTAATCTGACACCGGAACAAAAGCAGATTGCGGAGGCTTGGCATCTGGATCAGGGATCGGTCACGCCACCCGGTGTATGGAACAGCAAGGCGCGAGAGCTGGCCACGCGTCACAAACTCTCGGAGCAGGAGCGATTACGTCTGCTTTCCACGCTCAACGTCGCGATGCTGGATGCTTCCATCGCCTGCTGGCACGCGAAATACACTTGGTGGGTGCAGCGCCCTGCAACAACGATTCAAGAAAAATTGGACAAAACTTTCACGCCCTATTTGGTCACTCCGCCACATCCTAGCTATGTCTCGGGCCACGCGACAGTTTCTGGCGCAGCGGCGGAAGTATTGAAGCACACGTTTCCCCTGGATGCGCGCCAGATAGACGCTTGGGCAGAAGAAGCTGCCATGTCCCGATTATATGGCGGCATTCACTATCGGTTTGACAACGATGCTGGCCTCACGCTCGGGCGCCAGATTGGCAAGGTGGTGCTGAAACGCGCGCCGAGGAAAACGCAAGGCGAATAGCGTGCATCAATGGATTTCGATGGGGGGATTTTCGACGGCCACCCAGCTGCTGATGCCCTTCAACCCCTTGCATACGGGTTGCACCGCAAGCATCCACACGCCTGGCTCCAGCCGGCCAACTTTTGTTGCGGCCCCGTCGCTTTCGCGCGTGAACACCGGTTTTCCGTCCTCGCTGGCATGCGCACGAACTTCATAACGCTGGGCCAACGGTAGCGTTTCCCAACGCAGCTTCCATTGGCCGCTATCTGGTTCGACTATGGGTGACACTTTGAGCCGGCATGCCTGATCTTCATCAATCCTGAACCGCGCCGACACGGCTGTCTGGGTACTGTCATTGCATACCGCAGTTACCCGTATCCTGACCGTGGCTTTGCCGCTGGTCAGCGGACGCGGCGGGATCAGATAAGTCGTGCTGGTTTGAAACTCTTCGGTCAGCAATACCCGTCCTTCAGGAACGCGGCTTTCCAGCCATACCAGGTAATGGTGAACGTTGCCAACGGGCATCCATTCGAAGCGCGGGGACGCTTCGCTGACTTCAGTCTGCGCAGGAGATAGCAGAACGGGGGCTGTGCAGGCCGCCTGCGCGTGATTGCAAACAACACATCCCGTTAATACAAATATTCGCAGCCAAAACGTGTGTTGCATGGACGAATTCTCTGTAATTGCTATTGTATGCAGTTTAGTTGAACAGGTGAAGTTTGCCCTTTACTCAGCTTATGCAAATGCTCAGCGTATTGTTTTGGGGATTTCTTGGACACGTATTTCAGTGCCGGCTTCCTGTACTTTAGGCAGAAAACCAGTCGGAACATCAGAATGGCCGGCAGCGCAAATTTGGAGTCAGTCCTTAAAGCAGACATTCGAGGGTTGTTAGTAGCAGTATTCAAGTGACCGGTATGGCCGAGAAAGAGACGGTAAGCGTGCTAGCCCCGGCCGGCGGATTGTCGGCCTAAGCTGCCGGTGATGTTCTGAGCAAGCCAGGTCTGCTATGCGCGGCACACCGGTCGTTGAATAGACACTCAAGCTGAACGACGGCTTCTCATGACTAGGTGTGTACCCTGAGAAGACAGTGGGCGAGACAGTGTTTGGGTTAAATTTGTCCTGTGTCTTTGAGATAAGCACTTCATACCAGACACTGGCTTGTATTGGGCAACGCGGACGGCTGCTTTGATGATATCAACCCATGAACGCCCAAGTGAAAGCGGTCACCCGCGATACGCGGGCTAATCGTAATAATCTTTTGCAAAAGCTATTACGCTTTCAGGCGGCAGATTTGGGTTCTCATCCGCGTCTGGCGCATAGATACCGATGCCCAGTTTATATGACGTCAAACCATCATTAGTCTCTTCGATATCCGAATCGTGTTCCATGAGAGTTTTTATTATTTCATCGACGCCTGCTTCGAGGAGACTTACGCCACCATAGAATGGTCTTGCAGGGCTGACGAACTCAATCGCTTCTAAAACTCCAGTGGTCTTGTAATAAGTAAAAATACCCAAGGATTCGAAAAAGTCACATGGCATCTCTGCTGAAGAGGTTCGCTTGAATGTTTTGTATGCGACACCAAGACTTTCACGCACCAAGTCAATTTGTGTGCCAAATTTTAATTTTTCAAAACCCTGTAGCGGTTTGATTTCTGCATTCATTTCTCAATACCCAAGATACTTTGTGTAGTCCAACATTTGTTTGATAGCTTCATCATATTTACCACCAAATTTTGACTGTATGTCTGTTATGTCCATTTGTTGAGCTTCCCTGAATCGTCCTTGCTCAATTAAGTTTTTTTGTTGCTCACGGTACGCACGAGCTTCCTTTGAACTACCAAAGCTGGCTGTCATTTTATGATCCGCCTCGCACATCGATATACATGGACCATCTGACTTTGAAAGTGGGCTAGCTGAATTAGCAGGAGTGTGATGCGCGTGATTTCCCGCTATTCCTTTGACATCCTTGTACGCTCCACCAACCGCATCCGCACCCTTCGCCCCGAACTTCCCAACAGTAGCCGCAGCCCCGATGAACGGCACAGCCGCCCCCAGCGACAGCGACCCGCCGACCGTATCACCCCTGCCGTAAGAGATACCCGAATTGACCAGATCGGCGGCGAAGCCGAAGGGCTCGGTCAGACCGGCAACATCCAATCCAAGCTGAAGGGCGTCCAACGCCTGTGAGCCAGTGATGCTTGGAAGCCGCTGTTGTCCTGGCGTGAACGTCCCGCCGTTGCCGCCGCCGCGCACATCCGTCATCGTACCGGGGTTGTTGAAACTCGCATCAGCCAGCATCCCCCAGTACGCCGCATTCATCGGCGTGCCTGTCAATTGCGCCAGCAAGCCCATCGGGTCAATCAGGTTCGTCGGGGCATTCCCCACATACGCATACGGACTCACACTATCAGCCATCCCCATCGGATCGCGTGAGGCGAAGCGACCGAGTCCTGGGTGGTAATAGCGATTGCGATAGAACGTCATCCCCGTCGCATCCGGCTCCCGTCCGGTATAGCCGTACTGCGGAATCGTGCCGCTGCTCGTGGTCTTGTTGCCCCACGCATCGAAGCGCTGGTTTGCGGTGAGCGTGCCGGCGGTGTTGGCCAGGCCGACCACACTTCCGAGTCCGTCCTGCATGTAAGCCGCCTGCGTCGCGCCCGGTCCGTTGGTGGTGCCGGTCAGCCGCAGCAGCGGTTCGTCGATCCCTGCGCCATGGACGTAGGCCGCCGCCGGATTGCCGCTGATGCTGCCGTTCCACTCGGCGTGAATGGCGTCGCCATCGTAGAGGTAGCTGGTGGTGGTGGCTCCGCTGACCTTTTGTATCCGCCGTCCGCTGTCGTCGTACTGGTAGCTCTCGGCGATGGCATTGGCTCCGGTTCTTGTGGCGGTATTGAGATGGTCGAGCGCGTTCCACACCAGCGCGAGGGTAGTAGCGCCGGTGCCCGAGGCGGTGCAGTCGCCCGTGGGTTGGGTGATGGTGCCGCCGCTTGATACTTCGCACAGCTTGACCATGTGCCCGTCGGCGTCGTGGATGGCTGCGCCGATGAGCGATCCGGTGTCCGATCCGCTTCTGACTTCGCTCAGCTGGTGGGCGGCATCAAAGAGATAGGCGGTGGTGGTGCTTCCCTTGGTCTTGCTCCTTCTGTTGCCGTAGATGTCGTAGCCGTAGGTCTCGGCGGTGCCGTCGCTCGCCGTGGTGAGGCGGTCGAGATTGTCGTAGAGGTAGCTCCAGGTCTTGGTCGTTCCGCTGACGATCTCGGTCTGGCCCGCGCGTCTTCCTTGTTGATCCAGGCTGTAGAGGTGGCTGGAGAGAACCGTGGTGTTGAACAGGTTCTGTTTCTGCTTGAGGCCGCCGTCCTCGAACCAGCTTTGGGTGGTTCTTTGGCCGCCGTTCAGGCGCTGTTCGACCAGCCGGCCGCCGGCGTCATAGGTGAAGGCGATGGTCTCGTTGTTGGGGGCGGTGACGCTGGCCAGCCGCCCGGTGGCGTCGTAGCTGAGACTGGCGCTGTGGCCGTCGCTGTCTTCGACTCTTGCCAGTCTTCCGCCGGGGGTCCAGGTGTAGCTGAGTTGCTTGCCGCCTCTTGAGTCGGTGACGGTGGCAAGTCGTTTGGCGGGGTCGTAGGCGTAATCGTAGGCGACGACGGTTGCGTTGCTGCTACTTTTG
>MGZO01000009.1:1241-2662 GCA_001802655.1 Hydrogenophilales bacterium RIFOXYD1_FULL_62_11 | reverse complement strand
GGATTTGAGCTGGCCCTGGGTTTCGCCTGCTGCACCTTTTGCGCCATAGGCGTAGGTGGTGCTCTGCCCGGCGGCGATCTGGGTAGGGGTCTGGCTGGATACGAGCTGGTTGTGAACGTTCCAGGTCCATTTCCAGACCTTGCCGTTTTGATCGGTCTCGCTGAGCTTGCGGCCGAAGTCGTCGTAGGTTCTTGCAACTTGTTTCTTGAGACTTGCATCTCCTAGGTTGCAAACCTTGGCCGTGGTGTCGGTGGTGCTGCCGGCCCAGATTTCTTTCACGTCGGACAGCACGGTGTAGACGTAGCAGCTGACCGGGCGGCTGGTGTCGGTGGCGCTGGTTTGCGGGCCGACTTCGCGGGTCAGGCGTCCGAGTTCGTCATAGAAGCGATAGCTATCGCGGATCGTGCCGTCGGCGGCGAGGGCGTTGAGTTTGGTGGGACGGCCATGGCCGTCGTAGCTGGCGACTTCGACCGCGCGGCCATTGGTTTGCCCGGCTACCGTGGGCAAGGTGGATTTCTTGAGACGGCCGTCTTCGCTGGCGTGGTAGTACTCATGCTTCGTGGTGAGGTTGTTGGGGTCGGTGCTGCTCCTCGGTTTGCCGTCGGCGTCCAGACTCAGGCTGACGCGGTGCCCTTCCTGGTTGTAGGCGCCGGTGATCCGTCCCATGGGGTCGCGGTCGAAGCCGATTGTGTAGCCGTCGGCTTCGGTGATCTGGCTGACCTGGCCGAGGGCGTTGTATTGCGTGAGGCTGGCGTTGCCGGCGTAGTCGACGCGACGTTCCAGCCGGTCGAGGTCGTCCCAGGCGGCGTAGTAGCCGTCGAGATAGCTGCCGTCAACGGTGAGACCGACCATGAGCGGGTTGCCGTTGGGGTCGTAGACGGTGTCCCACTGGTGGCCGCGGCCGTCGGGGGATTTGAGGGGACGGTCGAGGGGGTCGTAGGCGCTGTCGGCGGCATACCAATTTGAATCTGCGCCGCGCGTGGTGCGGCCGAGGCTGTCGTGCTGGAAGTCGGTGTAGGTGTCGGTCTCCAGGCTGGCCGGGGTGCCGTCGGTGTCGCCGCGGCGGGTGAGGCTGACGCGGTTGAGTTTGTTGGTGTCCCAAGCGGTTTCGAGGCTGGGGCCAGTGCCAGTGTTGGCGTCGCCCAGCACCGCGCTGGCCCAGTCGCGCAAGGAACGGGTCTTGACCGGGTTGCCGACGCTGTCCGAGGCGACCTGGGTCCAGGCGACGATGTCGCCGTTGGCGGGTTGGGTGTCGACTGTTGGCACGACGCCGGCCTTGACGCGAATGACATCGGTCAGATTGCCTGCGGCGTCATACCGGTTCAATGTCCAGTTGCCGTCGGCGTCTTTCGTTCGTTTGGGCTGGCCCTGGGCGGAGTGGTCGCGGTACTGCAGGGTGCGGGCGCTGGGCAGGGTGACGT
>MGZO01000009.1:0-1227 GCA_001802655.1 Hydrogenophilales bacterium RIFOXYD1_FULL_62_11 | reverse complement strand
GGTTGCCCAGTGTGTCGTAGGCGTAGGCGGTGACCAGGCCCATGGGGTCGGTCTTGCTCAGGCGCAGATGGGTACGGCCGGCGGTGCTGTCGTAGGTGTAGCGGGTCTCGGCGCCGGCTTCGTCGGTGATGGACAAGGGGTTGCCTTGGGCGTCGAACAGGAAGCGGCGCTCGTTGCCGAGTGCATCGATCTGTATGGCCTCGCGGCGGAATTCGGTCCAGGCGAAGGTGGTGGCGGACTCGGTCTTTGCGCTGCCGGCGGTATCGAACGGGGTGTGGCGGAAGACGCGGCCGTTGGCGTAGTACTCGAACTTCATGCCGTTGCCGCGCGGCAGCTGGTACTGCTTCATGGCGTGGGCGAGTTTGCTGCCGTCCGTGCTGCTGTAATACTGATAGGCGACGGGGTTCTGGCTGCCGGCGACGGCGAGCGGGTTCTTGAACGTGATGAGGTCGCCGCTGGCGTCGTAGGCGTATTGCCAGGTGCGGCCGCTGAAGTCGGCGATCTGGCTAATGCGGGCGCCGTTGTAGGTGAAGGTGAGCGCGCGGTTGAGGCTGTCGGTGACCTTGCAGACGGCAACGCCGGTGCAGCCGGTGGCGGCGGTGTAGGACAGGGTCAGGGTGTTGCTGTTCTTGTCGGCGATGGAGAGCAGACGGGATTTCTGGCTGGTGTCGGTGGCGGTGGCGGTGACGCTCTCGAACACGTATTTCATGCCGCTGCGTTCGGTCAGGCGGTAGGTGCCGCCGGTGAGGCGTTCGAGGGTGGCGTAGATGCCGGCTGATCCGGTAAAGACCGCGCCAACGTTGATGTTGCCGCTCGCGTGGTTGGGGGTGGAGAAGAAGCGTTCGCCGCCGGTGCCGTCGATCCATGAGAGCTTGGCGACGCCGGATTCGACGCCGTAAAAGCGCAACTGATGGTTGAAGCTGTGGGTCCAGCCGTAGCCCAATGGGCCGTCCTTGGCCCCCTTGCTGTTGTACCAGCGCTCGAACACGATGGGCAGACCGCCGCGGCCCTTGATGGCGATGTCGCGCTCGGAGTGGATGAGGTTGCCGGTGACCATGTTGACGGGGTCGCCGGAGGCGGTGGTGCCGGTGCCGAAGCCGAGCGCAGTCTGGTAGCCGTTCTGGCCGGATTGCTGGGCGAACGTCGGCGCATACGGGTCGGCGAGAATGCCGGTGCCCAGTGAGGGGTTGTAGAGGCTGCCCCAAGGGTCGCCTACGGGGTAGCCGC
>MGZO01000008.1 GCA_001802655.1 Hydrogenophilales bacterium RIFOXYD1_FULL_62_11 | reverse complement strand
GCATGACCCACTTCGCCGCGCAGCATCCGCGCCGCATGACCGTGGCCAACCGTACTGCCGAGCGCGCGCGCCCGCTGGCCGAGCGCTTCAACGCTGGGGTGATTCCACTGACCGCGCTGCCGGACGAGCTACCCAGCTACGACATCATCATCACCTCCACCGCCAGCCCGCTGCCAATTCTGGGCAAGGGCATGCTGGAACGTGCGATCAAGCAGCGCCGCCACCGCCCGATTTTCATCGTCGATCTGGCGGTGCCCCGCGATGTCGAAGCCGAAGTCGCCACCATGGACGACGTTTTCCTCTTCAGCGTGGACGATCTTGGCGAAGTGGTACGCGAAGGCATGGACACCCGGGTAGCGCAGGTGGCGCAGGCCGAAGCCATCATCGAAACCCGCGTCGAAAGCTTCGTCCACTGGATGGAAGGGCGTGAAGTAGTGCCGGTGATCCGCGCGCTGCGTGACACCGCCGACCGCCATCGCCGCCACGAAATCGAGAAGGCCGAAAAAGCCCTGGCGCGCGGCGACGATCCGCGCGCCGTGCTCGATGCGATGAGCCACGCGCTCGCCAACAAGCTGTTGCACGCGCCGACGCATGCCTTGAATCACGCCAGCAGCACCGAGCGCGAGCAGTTCGCCCGCCTGATCAAGCAACTCTACGGGCTCCATCAGGAATGAAAGCCTCCTTGGCCGACAAGCTCGCTCGTGCCGACGAGCGGCTGGCGGAACTCGATGCGCTGCTGTCGCAGCCTGAAATCGCGGGCGACATGGAGACCTACCGCAAATTCACTCGCGAACGTGCCGACCTCGATCCCGTGGTGGCGCTGTATCGCCAGTATCGGCAAGTCGAGGCCGACCAGAAGGCCGCGACCGAGATGCTGACGGATCCGGAAATGCGCGAACTCGCTGAAGCCGATCTCGCCGACAGTGCCGCCCGCATCACGCAGCTGGAAACCGATCTGCAAACCGCACTGCTGCCGAAAGACCCCAACGACGATCGCAACATCTTTCTGGAAATCCGCGCCGGCACCGGCGGCGACGAATCGGCGCTATTCGCCGGCAACCTCGCGCGCCTCTATACCCGCTACGCAGAACGGCAAGGCTGGAAAGTCGAAGTCGTCTCGGAAAATCCCGGCGAAGTCGGCGGTTACAAGGAAATCATCCTGCGTGTCGTCGGCGCAGGCGCGTATTCAAGACTCAAATTCGAATCGGGCGGCCACCGCGTGCAGCGTGTGCCCGAAACCGAATCCCAGGGGCGCATTCACACCTCGGCCTGCACCGTCGCGGTGATGCCGGAAGCGGACGAAGTCAGCGAAATCAACATCAACCCGGCGGATTTGCGCGTCGACACCTATCGCGCCTCGGGCGCGGGCGGCCAGCACATCAACAAGACCGATTCCGCCGTCCGCATCACCCACCTGCCCACCGGTCTCGTGGTCGAATGCCAGGACGACCGCTCGCAGCACCGTAACCGCGCGCAAGCGATGAGTGTGCTGGCCGCGCGCCTGAAAGATCGCGAACTGCAGGCCCAGCACGCGCTTGAAGCCAGCACCCGCAAGAGCCTGATCGGCAGCGGTGACCGCTCCGACCGCATCCGCACCTACAATTTTCCGCAGGGACGCATCACCGACCACCGCATCAATCTCACGCTATACAAAATCGACGCCATGATGGACGGCGATCTCACCGAGTTATTCGACGCCCTGGCGGCCGAGCATCAGGCTGAATTACTGGCAACGCTGTCGGGTGAAGGGTAAGCCGTGAACGGCGAGGCAATCACTGTTGCCGGCCTGATCGACGACGCCACTGCCCGCATCGCCGCGGCGCTCGATTTGCTGCGGCGCGATGCACGACTCGACGCCCGTGTGCTGGCTGCACATGTGTTGGGCGTCGATGCTGCCTGGCTGATCGCGCACGACACCGACCTGCTATCCGCACAGCAAATCGATGCCTATCAGACACTTCTTGCACGCCGGCTAAACGGCTCCCCGATCGCGTACCTCATTGGCAGCCGCGAGTTTTTTGGCCGCCCCTTTCGGGTGTCGCCCGATGTGTTGATACCGCGGCCCGATACCGAGCGGCTGATTGAACTGGCGCTAGAGCAGATCCCGCCCGATCAGGCGGTCGACGTGCTGGACCTGGGCACGGGCAGTGGCTGCATTGCCATCACCCTGGCACGGGAACGCCCGCTTGCCCACGTCACGGCCGTGGATAGCTCCCCTGCTGCGCTCGCCATCGCGCAACGCAATGCCGCATCACTCGACGTGTGTGTCGAATTTTTGGCGAGCGACTGGTTCAGCGCGCTCGCAGGTCGACGCTTCGACCTGGTGGTCAGCAACCCCCCCTACATCGCCGCAGCCGACCCGCACCTGGCGCAGGGTGACGTGCGGTTTGAGCCTCTCAGCGCGCTGGCCGCCGGCCCTGACGGTCTCGATGATCTGCGCCACCTGATCGCAGCAGTCTGCGCGCATCTCCAGCCTGGCGGAACCCTGCTGCTGGAACATGGTTACGACCAGGCAGAAGCCGTTCGAACCTTGCTGCAACAAAGCTGCATCCCCTTCCCCCGATCCTGGAATGACCTGTCCGGCATTCCGCGCGTCAGTGGCGGCGAACTGTCGGAATAATTTACACTATAGATCCGAGTCGCTACGGCCTGATCCGGGTATACCCTGCAACATCCAGCATCCAGCCTGATTTCCGACCGTCTGGTTCAATTCTTGCTTTATCTTTGGCAAATTAGAAACAACTATCGAGGTCTGCCATGTCTGATCACATCCCTGACATTACCCACACGCCAGCTGACGCCTCACCGCAAAAAGCGGTCGATCAATCCCGTCGCAAACTGGCTGGTGCGGCGATCGGCGCATCGGCGATCCTGACGCTGGCCAGCCGGCCCGTACTGGCAGGAGTGTGCGAATCACCATCGGCCGCATTTTCGGGAAACATGAGCCATCACGGCACGCCCATCACCTGTAGCGGCCGGTCTCCCGGGTACTGGACGCAACATCCCGAGAGCTGGCCTGCGCCATATGACGCGGGCAACTCCACGGGGCAACGCAATCAAGCCGAAAACTGGTCGGGAGGTACCCTGTTCCATCCAATCTTCGACTGGGTTACCAATGGCGTTGCCAAGAGTTTTCTGGCTGATTTTGACAACAACCCCATCAGTGCGCCCACGTCGCTTTCCATGATGCAAGTCATGCAGATGAACAATGGCAGCAATCCCTGGGGCTTGTCTGATCCGGCCAATCTGGGCATGCACATCGTTGCCGCCTTGCTGAATGCCAAGAAGGGCTACACCCCGGTTTTATCGGAAGCTGATGTCACCAACATGTGGAAAGAATGGGCAGGAAAGGGTTATTTCGAGCCTACCGCCAATGTAAAGTGGTTTGCGGAAGATATTGTTAAATATATTGTGAGCACGTTTGGCTGAGTCGGCATTTTTCGTCCCCACCGCAATCGAATCCACTCGCACCCACGCGCTTGGCACGCTTTCAATTCAAGTCCTTTGACAACGAGGCCGTGGTATTTGACACGGCCTCGGGTGACACCCATTTGCTTGCCCCTTTCACCCTGGCGCTATTCGAACTGATCCAGAGCAATCCCGGCATGACAGCTCACGAGATCGAACCCGCCTTGCTAGCCAGGCTCGGGCTGCCCGGCAGCACGCCTCTTACGACCTTGACCCAGGAATCGCTTGCCAGTCTGCGCACGCTTGGCCTGCTTGAAACGCCGTGAAGCTTCTTCAGTTATCCCCTTCCGAGTTGCGGCAGCGACTCGCCGGGCAAGGTGTGTGGTTACGCACCGGGCCTTTTTCGCTGCGGGTTCAGTCCGGTATTCCTTCGGTTGCCCAAGGCCTGGTTGACCTCTACGGCCAGTTCGAGACACGTGATTCACACCATGCTTTTGCCGACTTTCATGTCGAGCTGAACCCACCCAGCCCTTTGCGTCGCTGGTTTCGGCCCCAGGTCGATTTCTCTTATGACGGCAACCTGCCTTTCAAACCCCTGCCGCTGGATCAGGCTTACCCCATGCTGGAATGGGGACTTAACTGGTGCGTGTCGATGCATGCCCATCAGTACCTGATTATTCACGCTGCGGTGGTTGAAAAAAACGGTCTGGCTGCCATCCTGCCCGCTCCGCCCGGTTCCGGAAAAAGCACCCTGACGGCGGGCTTGGTGCTGTCTGGCTGGCGCCTGCTGTCAGACGAGCTCACCCTGATCGACCGCCTGACCGGCCAGATTCAACCGCTGGCGCGCCCGGTGAGCTTGAAAAACCAGTCGATAGATGTCATCCGGGCATTCTCGCCCAATGCCTTTATCAACCGGGAATCCCACGACACGGCCAAAGGCACGGTTGCGCATATGCGGCCGCCGACGGAAAGCGTGCGGCGTCAGCACGAAGTGGCGCGTCCGGGCTGGGTGATTTTTCCCAAATGGACGGCCCATGCCGAAACGCGGCTAACCCCGCGTTCAAAAGCACAAACCTTCATGTTTCTGGCGCAAAACGCCTTCAATTACAGCCATCTTGGAGCTGACGGCTTCCGCGTCGGCACCTCGCTGATCGAGCGCGTCGACTGTTACGACTTCCAATACAGCCGACTTGAAGAAGCGGTCGCAGCCTTTGAGCGTTTGGCTGAACAAGCCACCCCGCATGCCGCTACCTAGCCCTACCCGTCCCACCCGGCTCAAAGACCATGTATCGGCCACCCTGCGCAATCCGGGTTCGGTGCGCCATTTTTCGATGGCCGATTGGGACCTCCTGATCAGGCAGGCACGCAACGCTGGGTTACTGGCGCGCGTTCGCCATGTGCTCGACCAGCACAATATGGTCAAGCACATCCCGAACGAGGCCCGCTGGCATTTTGATGCGGCGGCCACACTGGCCGATAAACAACAGTTGGCCGTACGCTGGGAGATGAGCCAAATCAGCCAGGCGCTGGTCAAACTGGCCATTCCCGTCATCGTGCTGAAGGGCGGCGCCTATGTGATGGCCGCTCTTCCCGCAGCGGCAGGACGTCTGTTTAACGACATCGACATTCTGGTTCCGCGCGAACAACTGGGGCCGGTCGAAGCTGCGCTGATGCTGGCCGGCTGGAACGCCACCGGCCTGTCGGATTATGACCAGCGCTATTACCGCCGCTGGATGCATGAAATCCCCCCCATGCAGCACATCAAGCGTGCGACGGTGATCGACGTCCATCACGCAATCCTGCCTGATACCGCCCGCTACCACCCCGATTCGGGCAAGCTGCGCAGCCGCGCCGTCGCGGTGGAAGGCATGCCCGGCGTATACGTGCTGTCCACGGAGGACCGCATTTTGCATTCAGCCACCCACTTGTTTCACGATGGCGAATTGCCGCATGGCCTGCGCGACCTGACTGACCTTGATCTGCTGTTACGCGAGGCCACCGAGGCATCCGATTTCTGGCCACGCCTCACCGCACGCGCCGACGAATTGCAACTCAGTCGCTCGCTTTCTTACGCCCTGCGCTATCTGCGTTACTTTCTGGACACGCCGATTCCCGACAGCGTATTCGCCGCGCTCCATGCGGCCGCCCCGAATCGCCTCACGCTCATCCTGATGGACGCCATTTTCACCCGCGTGCTTGCGCCCGCGCATGCCAGTTGCGCCGACGTCTTGACGCCTGCCGCCCGCCTGGCGGCCTTTGTCCGCGCACACTGGCTGCGCATGCCCGCCCATCTGCTTATCCCGCATTTGTTTCACAAAGCTTTTATACGCTCGGCTCCCGATAACGACGTTCCCAAACCCGCTTGACGCAGGGCTTTCCGCGGGTATAATTCTTGACCATTCCACTCAAGTATTCGAGTGCCAATCCGCAACCCAAGGAGCCGCCATGTCCCCTCTCGATCGCATCCGTGACCAAGTCACCAACAACACCGTTGTGCTGTACATGAAAGGCACACCCCAATTCCCTCAGTGCGGCTTTTCTTCTAAAGCGGCACAGGTGCTGCAAGCGTGCGGCGTGCAGGATTTTCTGGCGGTGAATGTGCTGGCCGACCCGGAAATTTTTGAGAACCTGAAGCACTACGCCAACTGGCCGACCTTTCCGCAGTTGTACGTCAAGGGCGAGTTGGTTGGTGGCTGCGACATCATGATTGAGATGTATCAGAAGGGCGAAATCCAGAAAGTACTGGAAGAAGCCAAAGCCGCCTGAGCTCTGCCCCGTCTCGAAAAAGCCGACATTACGTCGGCTTTTTTGTTGCTTGTCAGTCATTCAGATGGCATCACTTGGCTTCCTCAACACCGACCTCGTTGTCCATACCCAGTTCGTGAATTTTTCGCGTCAGCGTATTGCGTCCCCACCCCAGCAAATGGGCGGCTTCGATACGACGTCCGGCTGTGTGGCGCAGCGCCACCTCGATCAGGGTTTTCTCGTACGCCTGAGTCAGGTCATCGAGAATCGCCGCATCCCCCCGCGCCAGGCGCGCGCTGGCCTCGGCCGCCAGGCCATGCAACCAGTCGCCAGCGGCCGGATCAGCGCTACTCGACATCAGGTCGCTCGGCAGGTCGCCCGCTTCAACGACCTGCCCCGGTGCCATTACGGTCAGGTAATGACAGACGTTTTCGAGCTGGCGCACATTGCCGCTCCACGGCAAGCTCACCAATGATTTAAGGGCGGCATCCGACATCCCTTTTGCTTCCATTCCCAATTCACGTGCGCTTTTCTGCATGAAATGGCGTACCAGCAGTGGAATATCCTCACGCCGCTCGCGCAGGGCGGGCAAACGCAGGCGAATCACGTTCAGGCGGTGGAACAAGTCCTCGCGGAACAAGCCTTCACGCACCCGCACTTCCAGATCCTGGTGGGTCGCGGCGATCACACGCACATTCACCTTGATCGGCGAATGGCCACCCACCCGGTAAAACTGCCCGTCCGACAATACACGCAGCAAACGCGTCTGCAGTTCGGCGGGCATGTCGCCGATTTCATCCAGAAACAACGTGCCGCCGTCGGCCTGTTCGAAGCGGCCGCGCCGTTGCGCCGCCGCGCCGGTAAACGCGCCACGCTCATGGCCGAATAATTCGGATTCCAGCAAGTCCTTGGGGATGGCAGCGGTATTCAATGCAATGAACGCCCCACTGGCACGCGGGCTGTGGCGGTGAAGCGCTTGCGCCACCAGTTCCTTGCCGCTGCCGGATTCGCCCGTAATCAGTACTGTGGCATGCGAGTGCGCCAGCCGCCCGATGGCGCGAAACACCTCCTGCATGGCGGGTGCCTGGCCGAGAATCTCGGGTGCAGGAACATCGCTCCCCTGCAACACATCGCTGCTGGCATTTTCTGCCAGCGCACGCTGAACCAGTTCCAGCGCCTGATCGACGTCAAACGGCTTCGGCAGGTATTCAAACGCGCCGCCCTGGAATGCCGCCACGGCGCTGTCGAGGTCGGAATACGCAGTCATGATAATGACCGGGACCGTGGGCAAACGCTCTTTCAGCGCCTGCAGCAATTCCAGACCGCTCGCCCCCGGCATGCGGATGTCGGACAACACCACGGCCGGCTGGCTATGCTCCAGTTCACGCAATGCATCGCTCGCAGAATTGAACACCATGCACGGGATATTTTCGCGCTGCATAGCCTTTTCGAGCACCCAACGAATGGAGCGATCATCGTCAACAATCCAGACACAAGTAGATTTCGCCATGGGATTCAGGAGGGAAGTGGAAGAAAAATCGAAAACACGGTACGGCCCGGGTGGCTTTCACAGTCGATAGTGCCGTGGTTCTGTGCGATCAGCGTCTGCGCCACCGCCAGCCCCAAACCACTCCCGCCTTCGCGCCCCGACACCAGCGGATAGAAGATCTGGCCGCGGATTTCGTCCGGGATGCCAGGACCATCGTCGATGATGTCAATCCGCATGCCCAGCTGGTTACGCCGGCTTTCCAGCGTACTCTGCCGCGCGACCCGGGTCTTGAAAATGACAGTGCCCTGGCCGTGCATCGCCTGGATTGCATTGCGCGCAATGTTAAGCGTGGCCTGAATCAGCTGCTCCACATCGGCACGAATCTCAGGCAGGCTGATATCGTAATCGCGCCGCAGCGTCACGCTCGGGGTTTCGGCCAGCACCAGACTACGCACCCGTTCCAGCACTTCATGGATATTAACCGCACCAAAACGGGGCGTCCGATGCGGCGTCAGCAGGCGTTCCAGCAGCGACTGCAAGCGATCGGATTCCTTGATGATGACTTGGGTGTATTCGCGCAGCGATTCACGCGGCAACTCGTGTTCCAGCAATTGCGCTGCGCCCCGGATGCCTCCCAGCGGATTCTTGATCTCGTGCGCGAGGTTGCGCAGCAACTCGCGATTGGCTTCCTGCTGCATGCGCGCCTGCTCCAGGCGGGTAATGCGTAAATGCGGATCGACCGCACGCATTTCGATCAACAGGGAATCCCGTGGCTGTTCCAGCGGCGAAATACTGCATCCCAGCCGAATCGGCGGATGTCCGCTAGCGGCCACATCGATCTCGTATTCGATAACGGTTTCCTGCTGCAGACGCGCGGTCTGGATTGCCGCCAGCAATTCAGGGCTTTGCTCAAACATCTGTTTGGCTGCGCTGCCAATCAACAACACGCCTGAAATGCCAAGCAGGGTTTCGGTTGCCGGATTGACATACTGAATGTGGTCAGCCGCGTCCAGCACCATGGCGCCAGTCGAAAGGCAATCGAGTCCTGAAAACTTACCGGGGGAGTTGGGCATCGTGCTCATGCACTGAATGAAAGCACTGATTGTGCCAGCGTATCCACACGCCGTCGTCAGCCTGGCACGTGCGTGTACCCATCAGCGTAAGTCAGGGAGTCGAGCGGGGGGATACGCTCGGTGCGTGGTACAAAAAACAGCGCAAACCCTACTTCAGATTCGCCAATTCCCGCTGGATGGACACCACGTTCTGCTCGTGCTGCTGCACGCTATTGCGCAGGTTTTTAATGCGATTCTGGTAACTCGCATCTGTCTTTCGCTCACCTGGCGCCAGTCTTTCACCCAGGGTCAACTGACGGCGCGCCTCAGCCGCATTCTTGCGCTCGCCATTGATTTCATCCTGCAACACCTGACGGCGTATGTCGTCACGGCGCTTTTGCGTGCCTGCGTCAATGCGCGGGAAATCGGCCGGGCTGGGGGTGGCAGCGGCACGCTTGCCGGATGAGGTTCCGCGGGGTGGCAACGACATGGGCGCGCCCGGAATATCGATCCGTTTGGCCCCTTTTTTGTACACATCGGTGAAAGTGACATGACCACTTTCATCGATATATTTGTAGATTTCAGCTTGCGCAGGGGCAGCCAGAACCAGGGACAGCAGAAAAAAGAGGGGCGATTTTTGCATGGGATTGAGTGTAACGTACCCACTTCATAACGGTTAAAACAGCGCATTCTGAAGCCGCAACCCGTGTTGCGGCGAATGGATACCCATAAAAAAGGACAGCCGAAGCTGCCCTTTTTGCTGTTCGCGCGTCGCGCTTACAGGGAGTAATACATCGCAAATTCAACCGGGTGGGTGGTCATGCGGTACTTGGTGACTTCTTCCATCTTCAGGGTGATGTAAGCGTCAATCATGTCATTGGTGAATACACCGCCACGAGTGAGGAACTCGCGATCCTTGTCGAGTTCGTCCAGCGCCATTTCCAGGCTGTGACAAACCTTGGGAATCTTCGCGTCTTCTTCCGGCGGCAGATCGTATAAATCCTTGTCCGACGGATCGCCGGGGTGAATCTTGTTCTGGATGCCATCGAGGCCCGCCATCATCAGTGCGGCAAAGCACAAATAGGGGTTGGCCATCGGATCGGGGAAGCGGGTTTCGATGCGGCGTGCCTTTTCGCTGGCGGCGATCGGAATCCGGATCGAAGCCGAACGGTTGCGTGCCGAATAGGCCAGCATCACCGGTGCTTCAAAGCCTGGAACCAAACGCTTGTACGAGTTGGTCGATGGATTGGTGATGGCGTTCAGTGCCTTGGCGTGCTTGATCACACCGCCGATGTAATACAGACACATTTCGGACAGGCCGGCGTAACCGTTGCCAGCGAACAGATTCTTGCCGTCTTTCCACAAGGACATGTGAACGTGCATACCGGAGCCGTTGTCGCCGACGATGGGCTTGGGCATGAAGGTCGCGGTTTTGCCGTAGGCATGCGAAACATTGTGCACGATGTATTTCAGCATCTGCGTCCAATCGGCGCGCTTGGTCAGCGTGCTGAACTGGGTGCCGATTTCGCACTGGCCAGCGGTCGCCACTTCATGGTGGAACACCTCAACCGGGATGCCGGCCTCTTCCAGCGCCAGCACCATGGCGGCGCGAATGTCCTGCAGCGAATCAACCGGGGGAACCGGGAAATAACCGCCCTTGATGCCCGGACGGTGCCCGGTATTACCGTTCTCGAATTTTTCAGCAGACGACCATGACGCCTCTTCAGAGTTGATTTTCACCCCGCAGCCAGACATGTCGTCATGCCAGGTGATGGAATCAAAAATGAAGAATTCGGGCTCAGGGCCGAAGTAGGCGGTATCAGCGAGGCCCGTCGACTTGAGGTAGGCCTCGGCGCGCTTGGCAACCGAACGCGGGTCGCGCTCGTAGCCTTTGCCGTCGGAAGGCTCGATCACGTCACAGGTCAGGATCAGGGTCGTTTCATCGAAGAAGGGGTCGAGCCAGGCTGACTCCGGATCGGGAGACAGCAGCATGTCGGATGCCTGAATCCCTTTCCAGCCTGAAATCGACGAACCATCGAACGGATGGCCGGCTTCAAACCACTCGGCATCCACCAGGCGGGCCGGAATCGACACGTGTTGTTCTTTGCCACGGGTATCGGTAAAGCGCAGGTCAACGAATTTAACTTCGTTGTCCTGAATCATTTTCATCACTTTGGCCACAGCCATGCTGAATCTCCTCAAGCTGAAATTAGGTTAAACGACATATTTCGATATGTACGGGATGTTCAGCCAGCAGAAACCGTGCCACACCTGAAAATATCTACCCGGCATTGTGCCACAAGGGCACGCTGTGGAGACAAACCCAGTAGTCAAGGAGTATATGCACCATTTTATCGCACCCCCATAAACGATGCACTAATTTTGTGCACAAAACCAACTCCTCAAGCGTGCATATACTGCATTAAACAATCCGGGAGCCAAATCATGGGACGCATCACCGAACTGCTCAACGCCGCCCATATTCGCAGCCAGGCTCAGGCATGGCCATATATTGGTGCGCTGCAACCGCATGAAGCGCATGAGTTATTGCAACTGGCGCCGGGCGCGCAGCTCATCGATGTGCGTTCGCGTGCCGAGCTGGAGTTGACCGGCGCCCTGCCCGGTGCCGTGCACGTCGAGTGGCAATCCTGGCCGGGCTGGGTCATCAACCCACATTTTTCCGCGCAACTCAAACAGGCTGTTGATCCGGAGTCGCTGCTGTTTTTCATCTGCCGCAGCGGTCACCGCTCGCATCGCGCCGCAATCGCTGGCACCGAGGCCGGCTTGAGGCATTGCTACAACGTGCTGGAGGGATTTGAGGGCGATCTCGACAAAAACACCGGCCACCGCAACGCGTTCAACGGCTGGAAGCAACGCGGTCTTCCATGGACCCAGACCTGACACGTCTTCAGTCCGCGCTGCTTTAGAATAGCGCGCCATGACTGATCGTTACGCTGTTTTCGGGCACCCCGTTGCCCACTCCAAATCCCCGCTGATCCATGCCGCGTTTGCCCGCCAAACCGGACAGGACGTGTCCTACGAAGCCATTCTCGCGCCGCTGGACGGCTTTGCCGACAGCGTGGCAGCTTTCATCGCAGCAGGAGGACGCGGGGCGAACGTCACCGTACCGTTCAAGGAAACGGCATTCAAACTGGCGCAGCGCGTGAGCCCGCGCGCCGAGCGCGCCGGGGCAGTCAATACGTTGAGCTTCAACAGTGACGGCATCCTTGGCGACAACACCGACGGCGCCGGACTGGTCGCCGATCTCACCCGCAACCTGCACTGCGCACTCGGCGGAAAGCGCATCCTGCTGCTTGGCGCCGGCGGCGCAGCGCGGGGGGTGATCGAACCATTGCTCGATCAGCAGCCCTCGGCATTGGTGATTGCCAACCGCACACTCAGCCGCGCAGAGGAACTGGCCGAACGGTTCGGGCGTGGCGTCAGCACGGCTACTTTTGAGGCAGCCGACATGCCGTTTGATGTCGTCATCAACGCGACCGCTTCCAGCCTGGCGGGCGAATTGCCCCCGCTGTCTCCACGCCTGTTCGGTGCGAACACACTGGCCTACGACATGATGTATGGCCGCGACACGCCCTTTCTCGACTTCGCGCGCAGCCATGGCGGAACGACCGCCGATGGCCTCGGCATGCTGGTGGAACAGGCGGCCGAAGCCTTTTATCTGTGGCGCGGCGTGCGGCCTGATACCGCACCCGTGATCGCGAGCCTGCGCCAAGACCGCCTGGAAGGCGAGCACCCTGAAGGGCATAAACGTCTGTCGGCGTCCTCCCCGCGGGGACTGCGCACATGAAAACGGCACTGCGCTGGATCGGGAAAGGTATTGCGGCGGCAGTTGCGTTGCTGCTGTTGTATCAGCTGTGGATTTTCGCCCACGTGTTGTGGTGGATCGATCACAACCCCACCTCCACCGCTTTCATGGAAGCGGGTCTGGCGCGCCAGCAGGACAAGAACCCCGACGCC
This sequence comes from Hydrogenophilales bacterium RIFOXYD1_FULL_62_11, assembly GCA_001802655.1. GTDB lineage: Bacteria > Pseudomonadota > Gammaproteobacteria > Burkholderiales > Thiobacillaceae > Thiobacillus. The sequence goes on along the minus strand of MGZO01000008.1, from coordinate 4,181 downwards.
GAACTGCGCCACAAATGGGTGCCCTACGACAAGATATCCATCCACCTGAAGCGTGCCATCGTTGCCGCCGAAGACGCGAAATTCCTCTCACACGAAGGCTTTGACGTTGAAGGCATTGAAGCCGCCGTCAAAAAAAACCTGAAAAAGGGCAAGCTCGTTGCCGGTGGTTCCACCATCAGCCAGCAACTCGCCAAAAACCTGTTCCTCTCCGGCGACCGCAGCTTCACCCGCAAAGGCCAGGAAGCCGTCATCACCCTGATGATCGAAGCCACCTGGAGCAAGCGGCGGATTCTGGAGGTGTATCTCAACGTCATTGAATGGGGCAATGGCATTTACGGTGCCGAAGCTGCCTCCCGTCGTTATTACAAACAGTCTGCCGCCAACCTCAACCGCGATCAGGCCGCCCGTCTGGCCGCCATGGCACCCAACCCGCGCTGGTTTGAAAACCACCGCAACTCACGTGGCTATCAGCGCCGGGTTGCAGTCATCAAACGCTACATGGGTTACGCCCAGGTGCCGCAATAAGCCGGCGTTTTTAAAAGATTTTTCGGGATACTACCCATTTGGGCAATCCCGATAAAAACACTCAGGTATTGTCTAGACTGAAGCGTTACTTTCGAACTTGAAAGGATACCGCGATGACTCCACGCACCCTACACGACACTCCCCTGCTCGACCAGCTTGAAAGCGGCCCGTGGCCCAGCTTCGTCAGCGGCCTCAAGCGTCTGGCCCGCGACAACGACATGGTGGTCGATCTGATGGGCCAACTGGAAACCTCGTACGAAACCCGCAAGGGCTACTGGAAAGGCGGCACCGTCGGCGTGTTCGGCTACGGCGGCGGCATCATTCCGCGCTTCACCGAACTGAAGGACGAATCCGGCAAGCCACTGTTCCCCGAGGCCGCCGAATTCCACACCCTGCGCGTGCAGCCGCCGGCCGGCATGCATTACACCTCCGACCTGCTGCGCAAACTGTGCGATGTGTGGGTCAACAATGGCGGCTCCGGCCTGATCGCCTTCCACGGCCAGTCCGGCGACATCATGTTTCAGGGCGTCAGCAGCGAAAACGTACAGCCGGTTTTCGACGGCCTCAACGCAATGGGCTTCGACCTCGGCGGCGCCGGCCCCGCGCTGCGTACCTCGATGTCCTGCGTCGGCTCGGCACGCTGCGAAATGTCCTGCTTCGACGAGGCGCGCGCGCTGCGCACCGTCATCAACAACAATCTCGACGACATGCACCGGCCATCTCTGCCGTACAAGTTCAAGTTCAAGTTTTCCGGCTGCCCGAACGACTGCGTCAACGCGATCCAGCGTTCCGACATGGCCACCATCGGCACCTGGCGCGACAACATCCGCGTCAACGAAGAATTAGTACAGGACTACATGAAGGTCCACGGCATGCGCGATCTGGTCAATGACGTGGTCAAGAAGTGCCCAACCCAGGCGATCGATATCGTCCCCGAGGCGCAAGCGGACACAGCCAACCCGCACGTGTCGGTGGCTCGTCTGGGGGACGGCAATGCGATGTGCATCGACAACAAGAACTGCGTGCGCTGCATGCACTGCCTCAACGTGATTCCCGGCGGCCTGCTGCCCGGAAAGGACAAGGGCGTATCGATCCTGGTCGGCGGCAAGGGCGTGCTGAAAATCGGCGCGACCATGGGCAGCGTGATCATTCCGTTCATGAAACTGGAAACCGACGAGGATTTCGAAGCGCTGAACGAACTGGCGCGCAACCTGCTCGATTTCTTCGCGGAAAACGCACTGGATCACGAGCGCACCGGCGAAATGATCGAACGTATCGGGCTGGCCAATTTCCTCGAAGGCATGAACATTCCGGTCGATCCCAACATGATCAGCGCGCCGCGTTCCAACCCCTATTTCCGTGGCGACGACTGGGACGAACAAGTTGCCAAATGGGTGGAGTACAAGCAGCAGAAAGCAGCCTGATCGACGACGAAAGGGCGCTGCCCTCGAAGGAAATCAGCATGCCCATTCCGATCAGCGGTTTTTTTGCTGGCCGCCAGTTTCTCATCCGGGCCGGCAATGGAGCCGCCTGAGCGTCAAGCACACGCTGGCTGCGCTGGCCGCCATCGCCCCGACGGCGGCCGCCGTACGGTCCGCCAAGCGACCGCACAGCGTTTTCCTCCTGACCCGACCAGCCGCGTTTGATCTTGCCAAAATCTGAACTAAACAGGACTCATGCAGTCCTATTTTTAGTTTTCAGGAGCCGTCATGTTGCGCATTGCCAAACTCACCGATTACGCCACCGTGTTGATGGTGCGACTGGCGCGCGAACCGGCGCGCTGTTTCAGCGCAGCGCAACTGTCCGACGAGCTGGGCCTGCCCCTGCCGACCGTGTCCAAGCTGTTGAAGCGGCTGTTGCAGGCGGGCCTGCTCACCAGCATGCGCGGTGCGGGGGGCGGCTATAGCCTGGCCCACGCGCCGCATGCGGTGTCGGTGGCCGACGTGGTGAGTGCAATCGAGGGCCCAGTGGCGCTGACGGAATGTTCGCTCGGCAAGGGCAGTTGTTCGCTGGAGAAAAACTGCGCGACGCGCGCCAACTGGCAACTGATCAGCCGCGCGGTGCGGGTGGCGCTGGAGGCGGTCAGTCTGGCCGACATGGCGCTGCCGCGAATGCAGGCGATCTGGATGCCGGGTTTGCAGGAGAAAGTACGATGAGCAATGCCGAAGTCAGGAAACGTGTAGACGACAAATACCGCTGGGGCTTCGTCACCGACATCGAGCAGGAGATGGTGCCCAAGGGACTGAACGAAGACGTCATCCGGCTGATCTCGGCGAAGAAGGACGAGCCCGAATTCATGCTCGAATGGCGGCTTCAGGCTTACCGCCACTGGCTGACGCTCACCGAGCCGACGTGGTCGTCGGTGCATCATCCACCCATCGATTACCAGGCCATCCACTACTACGCCGCGCCGAAAACGCGCACGCAGCCGAAGGATCTGTCCGAAGTCGATCCGGAGCTGCTGCGCACCTACGAAAAGCTCGGCATCCCGCTGCAGGAACGCGAGGCGCTGGCTGGCGTGGCGGTGGACGCGGTATTCGATTCGGTGTCGGTCGCCACCACTTTCAAGGACAAGCTGGAGAGCCTGGGCATTATTTTCTGTCCGTTCTCCGAAGCTGTGCAGAAACATCCCGGGCTGGTGCGCGACTACCTCGGCTCGGTGGTGCCCTACACCGACAACTATTTCGCCACGCTCAACTCGGCGGTGTTCACTGATGGCTCGTTTGTCTACGTGCCGAAAGGCGTGCGTTGCCCGATGGAGCTGTCGACCTATTTCCGCATCAACGCGAAGAACTCCGGACAGTTCGAGCGCACCCTCATCATCGCCGACGAGGGCGCGAGCGTGAGCTATCTGGAAGGCTGCACCGCGCCGATGCGCGACGAGAACCAGTTGCATGCGGCGGTGGTAGAACTGGTGGCGCTAAAGGACGCCCGCATCAAGTATTCCACTGTGCAGAACTGGTATCCCGGCGACCGCGAGGGGCGTGGCGGAATCTATAACTTCGTCACCAAGCGCGGCGACTGCCGCGGCGACCGCGCGCACATTTCATGGACCCAGGTCGAGACCGGCTCGGCCATCACCTGGAAGTATCCGAGCTGCATCCTGCGCGGCGACGACAGCGTCGGCGAGTTCTATTCGGTGGCGCTGACCAACCATCGCCAGCAGGCCGATACCGGCACCAAGATGATCCATATCGGCAAGAACAGCCGAAGCACGATCGTTTCCAAGGGCATCTCGGCCGGCTACGGCAGCAATGCCTATCGCGGCCTGGTGAAAGTGCTGCCGAGCGCGACCAATGCGCGCAACCACACGCAATGCGATTCGCTGCTGATGAGCGACCACTGCGCCGCCCATACCTTCCCGTATATCGAGGTGAAGAACCCGACTGCCACGGTGGAACACGAAGCCACCACCAGCAAGATCGGCGACGACCAGCTGTTCTACCTGCGCAGCCGCGGTTTGAGCGAGGAGGACGCGGTGAACCTGATCGTCAACGGCTTCTGCAAGGAAGTGTTCAAGGAGCTGCCGATGGAGTTCGCGGTGGAAGCGCAAAAGCTGCTCGCGGTGAGTCTGGAAGGCGCGATTGGTTAGTCAGGGGTCAGGGGTCAGGGGTCAGGGGTCAGGGGTCAGGGGTCAGGGGTCAGGGGTCAGGGGT
>MGZO01000007.1:4528-5861 GCA_001802655.1 Hydrogenophilales bacterium RIFOXYD1_FULL_62_11 | reverse complement strand
AGACCGAACTTCTCGCACAGTGACAGGTTGAACGCCGGTGTCGCCTTGCGCCAGCCGCCGTCGATCCAGAGCTCGGTGTAGCCGTGCCAGGCGAACACATCGGTCTGCATGGTCCGGCGCAGGCGTTCGGTGGACAGGTGGTTGCGCACATCGGCAAAACCCAGCCGCGCCGGGATGCCGGCCGCGCGCGCCACCGCCGCCAGGGCCACCGCCTTGGGCACACACCAGCCACTGCCCTGGGCCAGCGCGGTGCTGGCTTTCATGCCGTGTTCGGACAGGTCGATGCGGTACGGGTCGTAGCGCAGGCCGTCGCGCACGGCCAGGTACAGCGCCACCGCGCGGTCGCGGTCGTTGCTGCCCTGCGCGTGCGTGCTCGCGAAGGCGACCACCACGGGGTGGTCGCTGTCGATGCAGGGGGTGGCGGTCAGATGGGGGTTGTGCGCGTTCATGGTGCGAAATTACCAGAGCGCCCACCGGCTGCGCGACATCTGCGAGACGCCCCTTCTAAAACCAAATAGTGTGAACAGGTTGGCACACGCACGCCTATTTCGCACTTCATTGATGCGCGTTGGCGTCGATATAGAACCAACGAGCGCTGTTTCTCCCCACGTTGGTGGGGGCAAAAAGTTTTCTGCTCTCACCATTTCGGGCTTTGCGCAAACCCGAAGGGGCCACGGCTTCATGCGCTCATTAAATCTAAGAAGGTCAAGACATCATGAATCCAGGATTCACGTTCGGCATTGCCCGGCGGCTTTACGCGGTCAGCATCGCCATTTCGTTGGCACTGGCCGCTTTGGGCGTGTACGCCTACACCAGCCTGAACCAGGCCGCCGACCTGGCCGGCTCCACCGGAAGCACCCGCGTGCCGCAGCTCAGCACCATGGCGGAGATGGAGCTCAATGTGACTCAGGTCTCGCTGCAGATCCGCCATGCCATTCTGGCGCGCAATCCCCAGGAGCTGCAGGAGACCTTGGCGTACATCACCAACAAGCGCAAGCACATGGACGAGGCTTTCTCGGCATACGAGAAGCGTCTGTTTTCAGAAGAAGGCAAGGCTCATTTCGCCACCTTGCCGCCCCTGCTGGCGGCGTTCTGGAAGGAGGGTGAGGCCAACATCGCCCTGATCCAGGAGGGCAAAAAGGAAGAAGCCTTTGCCTACCTGGTGGACGTGACGATTCCCGCGCGCAACCAGTTGCTCAAGGCCTTCAAAGGCGGTGTCGAGATCCAGACCCAAGGATTGGGCAGCGACATTCAGCAGATTCAGAAAGACGCGCTGAGAACCGCGAACCTGATTGCCATTCTGGCAGCGGTCCTGTTGGTCGTGCTGATGGTG
>MGZO01000007.1:3368-4468 GCA_001802655.1 Hydrogenophilales bacterium RIFOXYD1_FULL_62_11 | reverse complement strand
GAGCGGGTGCGCGATGGCGACCTGACCACATCGGTGAACGATGACGCACGCGATGAATTCACGCCCCTGCTGGCCGCGATGAAAGACATGCAGGCTTCGCTCACCCGTGTGGTGTCCGAGGTGCGCCAGGGGGCCGACAGCGTGGCCACGGCCAGCGCCCAGATCGCCCAGGGCAATTCAGACTTGTCCAGCCGCACCGAGCAGCAGGCCTCGGCGCTGGAAGAAACCTCGGCTTCGATGGAGCAAATGGGATCGACCGCCAGCCAGAACGCCGACAACGCGCGCCAGGCCAGCCAGCTCGCGGCCAGCGCCAGCACGGTGGCGGTGCAGGGTGGCGAGGTGGTGAATCAGGTCGTGCAGACCATGAAAGACATCAACGACAGCAGCAAGAAGATCAGCGACATCATCGGCGTGATCGACGGTATTGCGTTCCAGACCAACATCCTGGCGCTGAACGCCGCCGTGGAAGCGGCCCGCGCCGGTGAACAGGGCCGGGGCTTTGCCGTGGTGGCGGGCGAGGTGCGCAACCTGGCGCAACGCAGCGCCGAGGCGGCGAAAGAAATCAAGGGGCTGATCAGCGCCAGTGTGGAACGAGTGGATCAGGGTACGGTCCTGGTGGACCGCGCCGGCAGCACGATGCAGGAAATCGTGACCTCGATCCGGCGCGTGACCGACATCGTGGGCGAGATCAGCAGCGCCAGCCAGGAGCAAAACGCGGGTGTGAACCAGGTCAGCGAAGCCGTGAGCCAGATGGACCAGGCCACCCAGCAGAACGCCGCGCTGGTGGAAGAAAGTGCTGCTGCGGCTTCCAGCCTGCAGCAGCAGGCGCAGCAACTGGTGCAGGCGGTGGGTGTGTTCCGGCTCTCGGGCCACGTGACAACGGTCCGCCCTGCGCCGATGTCGGTGGCGACCCAGCCGGCGCGCGCCAAAGCCCGGCCCGCCCCGGTGCCCACCGCGACCCGTCCGGCCATCAAGGCCAAGGCCCCTGCCGCCGCTCCCTTGCCAGCCAGCGCGCTCAAACCCGTGGCCGTGCCCGCCGGCGGTGCGAGCGACGACTGGGAAAGTTTCTGATCCGCCGAACCGAAAGAACCCCACCATGG
>MGZO01000007.1:2487-3323 GCA_001802655.1 Hydrogenophilales bacterium RIFOXYD1_FULL_62_11 | reverse complement strand
AGCCACTGCCGCAGCGGCGAAGAAAGCCGAATTCCTGACCTTCCGCCTGGGCGCCGAGGAATATGGCATCGACATCCTGCGCGTGCAGGAGATCCGCTCCTACGAAGAGCCCACGCGCATCGCCAATGCACCGGCGTTCATCAAGGGCGTGGTCAACCTGCGCGGTGTGATCGTGCCGGTGGTGGACCTGCGCACCAAGCTGGGCTGCGAGAAGGTGGAATACAACGGTTTCACGGTGGTGATCGTGCTCAACGTGCACGGTCGCGTGGTCGGTGCGGTGGTGGATTCGGTGTCCGACGTGCTGGAGCTCAGCAGCGAGCTGATCAAGCCCGCACCCGAGATGAACACCACGGTGGACACCGGCTTCATCACCGGCATCGCCAGCGTGGGCGAGCGCATGCTGATCCTGATGGACATCGAGGCGCTGATGTCCAGCGCCGACATGGGCCTCATGGACACCTCCCAGAGCCTGCAGTAAGCGGCGGGTGCGACCCATGAGCGGGGACATGGACAGTCGGCGCGCGGGGGCCAGTTGCATGGCCCTGCCCGCGCCGGGCCTGTCCGTCACGCGCCGGGGTCCTTTCTCCATGGCGGGCGACCGCAACACAACGGAATGGATTTCATGAACTTCAACACCCGATTGATCCTTGCCTTTGTGGCGCCGGCGGTGCTGTTTGTCGCCAGCCTGGGGGGCAGCATCTGGGCCCTGGTGCAGACCCAGCAGGAGTTCGACCAGTACATCCAGACCGAGCAGGCCATGGCCAACAGCGTGCGCGAGATGTACGCCCAGGGGCTGCAGATGGGCCAGGCGTTGCGCAACATCGTGCTGGACCCGG
>MGZO01000007.1:0-2464 GCA_001802655.1 Hydrogenophilales bacterium RIFOXYD1_FULL_62_11 | reverse complement strand
CTGCAGGCCGCGCGCTCGGCTTTTGACGACGCGCACCAGGCGACGCTGCAGTCGGCCCGGGGCACGCCGGTGGAACCGGCACTGGCTTCGCTGGTCGCACTGCGCGGCGCCCAGGCCCAGGCGCAGGACAAGGTGCTGGCGCTGGTCAAGACCGACGCAGCCCAGGCCATCGAGGTGCTCAACCGTGACGAAACACCGGCCTGGCGAACACTGCGCGCCGAACTGCTGCAACTCCGGGATGCGTCCGGCCAGCTGTCGGCGCAGATCCACCAGAGCGTCAAGCAGAGCGCCGACCGCGCGCGCTGGCTGGCGATGGCGCTGGCCGCGCTGGCGATCGGGGTGGCGGTGGTGCTGGGCCTCGTGGTGCAGCGCACCCTGCGCCGCGAAATCGGGGGTGACCCGGCCGTGGCCCGCACCGCCCTGCGCCGCATTGCCGACGGCGACCTCACAGGCGCCATGCCGCCGGTGCGCGAACCGGCCAGCCTCATGGGCGCGCTGGCGGGCATGCAGTCGTCGCTGCGTGGGCTGGTGGCGCAGGTCCAGCAATCCAGTGCCGGCATCGAGACCGCCAGCCGGGAGATCGCCAGCGGCAACAACGATCTCGCGGCGCGCACCGAGCAGGCCGCGAGCAACCTGCAGGAAACCGCGGCCAGCATGGAAGAACTCAACAGCACCATGCGCCAGAGCGCCGACGCGGCGCGCCAGGCCAGCCAGATGGCCGTGGCCAACGCCGAGGTGGCCATCCGCGGTGGCCAGGTGGTGGGCCAGGTCGTGGCCACCATGGACGAGATCAACCACAGCAGCAAGAAGATCAACGACATCATCGGCGTGATCGACGGCATCGCGTTCCAGACCAACATCCTGGCGCTCAACGCTGCGGTGGAGGCCGCGCGCGCCGGTGAGCAGGGCCGGGGCTTTGCCGTGGTGGCCGCCGAGGTGCGCAACCTGGCGCAGCGCAGCGCCGAAGCGGCGAAAGAAATCAAGGTGCTGATCGGCACCAGCGTGGACAAGGTCGAAGCGGGCAGCCGCCTGGTGGCCGAGGCCGGCAGCACGATCGGCGAGGTGGTGGCCAACGCGCAGCGCGTGGCCGACATCATTGGCGAGATCACCGCGGCCAGCGGCGAGCAGAGCAGCGGCATCGGCCAGGTCAACACCGCGGTGAACCAGCTCGACCAGATGACGCAGCAGAACGCGGCGCTGGTGGAAGAGAGCAGCGCCGCGGCCGGGAGCCTGAAAGACCAGGCCCAGCGCCTGACCCAGGCGGTGCAGATTTTCAAAGTTGATCACGGATCCCGGGGATCCTGATCCGGATTCATTTCAGTCATTCGGAGTTTTCCATGTACTTGCAACCTTTGATGCGCCTGTTCTCAATCCGCGTGCGCATGCTCGGTGCCATCGGTGTGGTGCTGCTGCTGCTGGGCATCGTCGGCGGTGCGGGCCTGTGGGGCATGTCGCGCCAGTCCGCGGTCAGTCACGAATTCGTGGGGCACGCGTTTGAGGAAACCCTCACGCTGTCGCGCTTGCGTGTCGCGCTGTCCGACATGAGCCGCCATGAAAAGGACATGGTCATCCAGTACGAGTCACCGGAACAGATGTCGCTGGCCAATCTGCAGTGGGAGAAGGCCCGCGAGGAGGTCAACAAGGAGATCGCACACATGATGCAAGGTGATGCGGACGAAGACAACGCCGTGCTGCTGGAGATGCAGAAGCGGCTGAACGACTACGTGGCCGCGGTCGAACCCGTGGTGGCCCAGATCAAGAGCGGTGGCTATGACAGCGCCACCGTGGCCAACCGCATGCTGGGCCGGGCACACGATCAGTACGCCGCCTTGCTGGTCGACATGCAGAAGATTCAGAGCATCATCATGCAGGAGGCCGCCAGCCTGCAGAAGGAAGAGGCCTACATCAGCGGACAGACCACGCTGTGGTTCGGCGTTGCCTTGGCACTGGCGGCGCTGGTGGTGGTGCCCTCGACGCTGGCCAACATGCAAAGCATCTGCCAGCCGCTGGACCAGGCCCAGCGTGTGGCCACCGCCATCATGCAGGGCGACCTGACCCAGAAGATTTCCACGGTCGGCCGGGACGAACTCACCCAGCTCATGACCGCCCTCGGGGGCATGCAGTCGGCGCTGGTGCGCATCGTCGGGGAAGTGCGCAGCAGCACGGACAGCATCGGCACCGCCAGCGCGGAGATCGCCTCGGGCAACCAGGATTTGTCCACCCGCACCGAGCAGGCAGCGAGCAACCTGCAGCAGACCGCCAGCAGCCTGGAGCAGATCAACGGCACGGTGCGCCAGAGCGCCGACGCCGCGCGCCAGGCCAGCGCGATGGCGGTGGCCAACGCCGAAGTTGCCGTGCGCGGTGGCCACGTCGTGGGCCAGGTGGTGTCGACCATGGATGAGATCAACCACAGCAGCAAGAAGATCAGCGACATCATCGGTGTGATCGACGGCATCGCCTTCCA
>MGZO01000006.1 GCA_001802655.1 Hydrogenophilales bacterium RIFOXYD1_FULL_62_11 | reverse complement strand
TCTGTCTGTTCGCTGCGGGTCTGACTTACGTCGTACCGGGTGTAATCCTTGGCGCGGGTGAAGAACGCATCGGTCGGCAAAAACAGCTCGCTAGGCGGCAGCAGCGGGCGGTCTTTGTCGCCTGATAGAAGGCGGTAACGACTCTGTGCATCGGCCCAGAATGCCTGGCCTGCGGGATCGAGTGCACCGTGGCTGAATAGGGTTGTCTGCGCGGGCAGGTAGTCAAACAGGGTCGCTGTTTCCTCGAAAAACAGCGGCAGGTAATACTCGATGCCGCCCGGCGCGAGTTTATTGCTGACGTCTTTGTATAACTTGGATTTGGACGGATCACCCTCGAAACGCTCGCGGAAATTTTGCCGGAAGCGGGTGATCCCGGTGTCATCAAGCGGGAATTCGCGCGCGGGCAGCAGACGCACTTCGCCCACCGGATAAATGCTGCGCTGGGTGTCGACATCAAATGCGCGCAGGGTTTCGATTTCGTTGTCGAACAGATCGATGCGATAGGGCAGCGGGCTGCCCATTGGGAACAGGTCGATCAGGCCGCCACGGATCGAAAACTCACCCGGTGCGAATACCTGATTCACATGGTTGTAGCCGCCCAGCGTCATTTGCGTGCGGAAGGCAGCTTCATCGAGGGTGTCTTTTTGCTTGAGAAAAAAGGTGTGGGCAGCCAGAAACGCGGGCGGCGCCAGCCGGTACAGCGCGGTGGAGAGCGCCACCACCGCGATGTCGAATTCGCCGCGCGAAATCTGGTACAGCGTAGCCAGCCGCTCCGAGATCAGGTCAGGGTGGGGCGAAAACGTATCGTAGGGCAGGGTTTCCCAGTCGGGGAACGCGCAGATCCGCAATTCCGGATCAAACCAGCGCAGCTCTTCGGTCAGGCGATTGGCGTCCCAGGCGCTGGCGCACACCACCACCAGCGGCGCGGCCTGGCGCGCCATTTCGGCCAGATACAGCGCGTCGGCGGCGCCAGCGAGTCCGGACTGGCTGCGTGAATTGGGGGTGGGGGTGAAGAACGCCATGCAAATACCGGAATTATAGGGGGAATCGGCGGCACTCGAGGTCGAAGAAGGGGCGGGTATAATGCGCGCCTTTCCTTGTTTGTGTGACACCGCCATGAGTCTTAACAAAGTCAGTTCCGGCCGCAACCTGCCCGACGATTTCAACGTCATCATCGAAATCCCCGCCCATGGCGAGCCCATCAAATATGAAGTGGACAAAGAGTCCGGCGCGATGTTCGTCGACCGTTTCATGTCCACTGCCATGCATTATCCCTGCAACTACGGCTATATCCCGCACACGCTGTCTGAAGACGGTGATCCGGTCGATGTGCTGGTCATCACGCCGATCCCGCTGATTACCGGTGTGGTCGTGCGTTGCCGCCCGATTGGCATGCTGAAAATGACGGATGAAGCCGGCGTCGATGCAAAACTCCTGGCGGTTCCGGTCGACAAACTGTGCAGCCTTTATTCAAATGTGAACAAACCTGACGATGTGCAGCCCTGGTTGCTGGAACAGATTTCCCATTTCTTTGAGCACTACAAAGACCTGGAAAAAGGCAAATGGGTCAAGGTTGAAGGCTGGGTAGGGATGGATGATGCCCGCGCCGAAATCCTGGCGGGCGTCGAGCGCTATCGCAACGCCAGCGACAAACCTGCGTTCTAAGCATGAAAGTCTGCATCCTCTCCGACTCCCACGACAACCGCCGTTTATTGGGTGCGGCGGTTGAACACGCCAAGGAAAATGGGGCGGAGGCGGTGCTGCATTGCGGCGACGTGGTCGCGCCCACGACCTTGCGGGTGCTACAGAAATATGAGCTGCCGGTCCATGTCATTCATGGCAACAACACCGGCGACCTTTACAACATGAGCCGGCTGGCGGCCGAACCCAACAGCGTGATCCGCTACCACGGCCAGGATGCCGCTTTCACCCTGGCTGACCGCCATTTGTTCCTCGTTCATTACCCACATTACGCTCAGGCACTGGCCTGTACCGGTGACTACGATCTGGTGTGTTGCGGCCACGATCACCAGTCCAGCATTTCGCAAGTTGCCACTGTTAAAGGCGGGCAAACCTGGCTGATCAATCCCGGCACCGTCGGGGGCGTCGGCGCACCGCCGACCTATATCATGGCAGACCTCGCGACCATGCAATTCGAGATCATCACCATTGAAGCGGCGCCGGCTTCGATTCTTCCTCCAGTTACCCCGCATATTTAATCTAATTCCTGCAAAGGATTAATGCAGGGGCTCATTGCAGTGTTGTCAATTGTGAAAAATCGAGCCTGGTTTGTTCGATTGGTTTTTTTCAGATCCTTGACGCAATTCGGAATTCCACTGTAAGTTCTTGATACTAGCTACCCGTGCAAAGCACACGGGCTCGCGTTGCGGTAGAACCAAACAATTTAAATTGACACGCAAAGCGGGGAGAACAGTCATGCCTAGTGGGAGTTGTTCGTGCACGCAACGCGCACGTGTAATGAGGCGGCTAGTTGACGCCTCCATTTTGCTGCTTCTCGCGACGCCCTTGCCGGTCTGGGCATCAGACGCCGAATGGCTTTATAAAATCAAACCGGGCGATACGCTAATCAATATCGCGGCAGCCTATTTGACGCACCCCGACGATTGGCCCAGGCTGCAAACCCTCAATCAGGTGCACAACCCGAAACGGCTCAAACCGGGCAGCTTGCTGCGCCTGCCGGTGGGTTTGCTGAAACGTGAAGCGGCGCTGGCAAAAGTGATTTATGTCCAGGGCAAAGTTAGTCGCACACCGAAAAATGGTACTCAGGGCATCCTGCCTCTGGATGCGCCTCTCCAGGTCGGTGACATTATCGAAACGGCCGACGATGGCAGTGTGTCGCTGCGTTTTGTGGACGGTTCGCGTCTGTTACTCACCCCAGGCACCCGGATTACCCTGACGAAGATGGTTCTTTTCGGCAAAACGGGTATGGCGCAAACCGTAATCGAGATGCATCGCGGGAGCATCGAAACCCGGGTGGCAAAACAGGAGCAACCCGCTGCCCGCTATGAAATCAAATCACGCCCGCTCAATCTGGCCGTGCGCGGAACCGATTTTCGTGTCCATATAAGCGACGCAAACCAGGCTGCCGCAGGCGAGGTGCTGGAAGGAGAAGTAGAGGCGCGTGGCGTACGTGGCAAACCGGTCGCAGTCCCGGGCGGGTTCGGCACACTGGCTGTGGCTGGGGAACCAACCCATGCACCCATTGCGCTTCAGGCTGCGCCCGACTTGGACCGCTTGCTTGGCCAGATTGAACGTCTGCCGCTGCATTTTGCGCTTCCGATAAATCCGGCCGGTGCGCGTTACCGTGCCCAAGTGTACGCAGATCGCACATTTGAGCACCTGTTACTGGACGGCGTGTTTGATCATGGCCAAGCGAAATGGGCGGACTTACCCGATGGACGTTATGTGTTGCGCGTGCGTGCGCGCGATCAAAACGGCTTGGAAGGAATGAATGCTGATCGTGAATTCGTGCTCAATGCACGCCCAGAGCCGCCATTTATCAGCGCGCCGCTCGACGGCCAGAAATCCTATGGTTCAGAGGCCTTGCTACGATGGACGGCCGCCTTGCCAGAGCAGACTTATCATGTTCAGCTATCAACGAAACCCGATTTCCAGGAAAAGCTGGTGGATCTGACAGGACTGACCAAGACCGAGCATGCATTGCCGCTTGCGCCAGGCCAATATTTCTGGCGTATCGCCGTCGTTGCGTCAGGGCAGGATCAGGGTCCATTCAGTGATGTGCAGGGGTTTATCCAGCGAAAAATTCCCGAGAGTCCAAAGATGGAGGCGCCCGCAATCCAGGACAAATACGTGGTGTTCCGCTGGGCGGCCGGTGAGCCGGGCAGCCAGTATCAGTTGCAGATCGCTCATGATCCCGAGTTTTCCCAGCCGATTCTGGACAAGGTGATCGACACTGAGCAAATCCAGATCGATCGCCCTGAGCCCGGCGCCTATTACCTGTGGATCAAGACGATCGATGCGGACGGTTTCGCCGGGCCTTTCGGGGCGCCACAAAAACTGGATATCCCAGCGTCGAAATGGTGGATGCTTTTACTCCTCCTGCTTCCGCTTCCTCTTGCGTTGTAAGGCCGCAAAATCGTTCAATCGACAAACCTGCCAGCTGCAATCCTCAGGGCCCTCTCCGTGCTGTGGATTCCCCTGCTAGCCTTGGCGCTGGCAGGTGTGCTGAGCTTCACTGCCTTATACAAGCAACTGGACGCGCTGTCCCTCGATGCGAACATGCGGCTGGTCGCGAACAGCCATTATTTTCAGGAAGTCTTGGTCATTGACATCGATGATCCTTCCCTGCAGGAATTGCAGCCCTATTTCGGTGAGTGGCCTTATAAACGCGATACCTACGCCATGTTGGTCGATTACCTGAGCGAGATGGGGGCGTCGGCGGTGGCTTTCGACATTGTTTTTTCTGATCCGCGCGAAGGCGATGAGCGTTTAGGGAAGTCGATCGCGCGCGCCCGGAATGTGGTGCTGGCCGCCACCGCGCTCAGCGAGGGCGGAGTAGACGGACAGACGGGAACAGCCTTGAATGACTTGGCGTGGCATGTTCCACCCGGTCTCGGTGCCTACGCATGGCCAGACGTGCAACTCCCGCTACCGACCATCACCCAGTCCGCATCTTCACTGGTCCAGGTTGGTATTGTTTCAGTGGTGGCCGATAGGGATGGCATGTTTCGCCGCTTTCCGCTGTTTCACCGGATCAACGGACAATATCTACCCAGCTTGCCGCTTGCCGCTTATTTCAGCGGCGAATCCAGGCCAGGGATCAGGATCAATCCGGATGGCACAACCCAGGTTGGAAACCGCGTCTGGTCGATAGACGAAGAGGGGGCCGCGAGACTTTTTTTTCCGCGCAATAAAAATTCGGTGCTGACCATTCCCTTTTCGCGCGTTGCGAAGGCCATGCTGGGGCTGCCGGGGCAAGAGCTGGAACAGGATCTGATCCGCGGCAAAACCATTTTTGTTGGCAGCACCGCTTTTTACTCCGACCGTGTGCTCACCCCAGTTGGGGAGATGACTGGCGTTCACCTCCTTGCCATCGCCTATCAGTCCCTGGCAAACAATCTCCTTGTTGCTCCGCGCAACGGGCAGTGGACAGGTGCATTGTTGCTGGTGGCGCTACTGCCTTCGCTACTGCTGTTGAGGCAACCCCGCCGGTCAGCATTCGTTGGGACGAAATTCGGCCTTGTCGCTGCCTGCGTGATCTATGGCAGTCATCTCGCGTTGCTTGATGGACTCAAACAGGAAAGCCCGTTGCTGCTACCGCTTATGGCGGTGCTGATTGCGAATATTCTGGAGGCCATGCGTGCAGTTCGTCTGCGGAACGAAGATCAAAAAACAGAAATTCATGCCCTGGCCAATGATGACTCGTTGACTCAGCTGCCCAACCGTTTTTCCTTGCAAGGACGGTTGGCTTATGCCATTGAATGCGCGCAGTCAACCAATGGCTACCTTGCAGTGCTGATAATCGGTTTTAACGATTTCAAAACCATCAACAACGCACTCGGCCATGAAGTCGGCGACCAGTTCTTGACCGAAGCGGCGACCCGATTGCGCGCCAGCGTGCAGGCCGGCGATATCATCGCGCGCCTGGGGGGCGATGAGTTTGTCGTCGTCATTCTTTCCGACGAGATTCCTGCCACGAAATACGCAAACACCCTCCTCAGCGCACTTGTCCAACCATATTCCCTGGCTAGGCAGGAACTGCATGTCAGCGCCAATATTGGCATCAGCCTGTACCCAACCGATGGCGTGGATGTCGCCACCCTGTTAAGACAAGCGGATACCGCCATGCGTGAGGCCAAGGCGCAAGGGCGCAATACCTCACGGCTCTTTACGCCGGATTTCAGCCACGCGGCATTGGAACGGCTCTTGATCGAGAATCAACTGTGCCAGGCATTGGCCAGAGGCGAAATGGTGCTGTTCTATCAGCCGCAAATCGACATGCAATCGGGGTGCATAGTTGGTGTCGAAGCCCTGGTGCGTTGGAACCATCCAATACATGGCCTGCTGGGCCCAGACCATTTCATTCCCATTGCGGAAAACACCGAATTTATCCTGCCCTTGGGGGAATGGGTTTTGCGTACCGCCTGCCAGCAAATGCGGGTATGGCAACTAGCTGGACTCACGCATATCGAACGCGTAGCTGTCAATTTGTCGGTACGGCAGTTTGAACAACCCGGTTTCCCAGCGCTTGTCGCGAGCGTTCTCAAGGAAACGCAACTCGACGCCTGTCATTTGGAGTTGGAAATCACCGAGTCTGTGGCGATGAAAGATACAGGCCATAGCATCGAAACGCTCAACGTCCTCCGTGGCATGGGTATCTCCCTCGCCCTGGACGATTTTGGCACCGGCTATTCTTCTCTGACCTACTTCAAGTTGCTGCCGCTCACCAGTCTCAAAATTGACAAATCCTTTGTCCGCAACATCGAGACCGATCGCTACGATGCAGAAATTTGTAAGTCAACTATTAATCTGGCGCGCAAGCTCGGCTTGAAGGTCGTCGCCGAAGGGATCGAGACATCCGGGCAATTCCGTTTTTTACTCAATATCAAATGCAGCGAAGCCCAAGGCTATCTTATTAGTCGGCCGCTTTCGGCTGCGGATTTTGCGCAGTTTCAGCTTCCCACTGTCTTGGTTTGACGGAGGCGCTCGGCAAGCTGCCTATCCACTGCGTCGCCCATATATCGATAAAGCGGAAAAGTGATGTCAGCGTTAAATAAAAACGGGGCGTAATGCCCCGTTTTTATGGTTATCAATCCCTTCTTATTTCGTCGGTTTGACCGTGGTCAGGCCCAGAACTTCCCAGTCCTGCATACCGCCCCGATACCACTTGATCTTGTTTCCTGGATAGCCGATTTTCAGCAGGCCTTTGATATTGGTGGGCGACTGGCCGCACCAGGGGCCGTTACAGAACATGACGACAGTCTTGGCATTGTCGAACATGTAGAAACCATCCTGATTCTTGACGCCAAAGTTCTTTTCCAGAATGTCCTGCACCGTGATGGGGTCGGATTTTCCGATGTTGAGCTTGTCCCACGGAATGTTGACTGCGCCGGGAATGGTGCCTTTTTCGACCCAGTCCGGCGTGCGCGAATCGACCACGATGATGGATTTGTCGCCATCGCTCATTTTCTTCAGGTAATGAAGAATTTCCACTTCGCCAATGGTTTCGACTCCGGAACCCATCTCACCTGGCTGAACGCAGAAAGGCGGACATTTGCGCGAGGTTTTTGCAAAGTCGGGGTTGACCGTGTTGTTTGGATTCTGGTTGCGCATGATGGTGACTTTTTGTCCGCCATGCATGACATCGACAGAGGGTAAGTCGGCCGTAATATTGACATCCAGTGCGCTCGCTGTCATCGGTATGGAAAAGGATGTGAACAGGGCGGATGCAATCAATATGCTGCGTAGTTTCATGTGTGTCTCCTCAATTATTCTGAACAGGAAGTTTTGGCGATTAATCGCAATTCGGTTCTTCTGCAGGTTTTTTAGCATCGTTTTCAACTGGTTTTTTGCTGGGTGTTTCCTCCTTCTCGGATTTGGTTGAGTTCTCGGGGTGAGTCGGTGCCACAGATTGTGCTTGCGAGTCATTGGCAATTTCTTCGGCAGCGGCTAAACCATAGCTCAGCGTGAACACCGCAGCCATCACCAAAGTCAAACTGCTTGTTCTTGTCATGTGTGTCTCCTTTGTTATTTGCGTGGGGTGCAACGCATCGAGGAACGCCCCCCAGATATTTAAGCAGCGGATGTGCCAACTCATACTTTAATGATTGAAAACGCTATTTATTGATAACACACGGTTTTGCATGACGTATTTGTCATGTCCCAGGCATGTCGTCATGACTTGTTGGGTCGCTGTCAGCCTCTGTCATGAAGCCTCATCAAGCTCGTAAAAAATATTTCCCCTTATTCCCGTATAGAAAACTTCGATTGAGATTGGGCGTTTGTCCTTGCTAGCTGGCACGGCCTTCGGAGTACCATTTGCCGCATTAAATCGGGCTTTAAATCCGGCTGTCTGGGGCAATGCAAAGCCTTCGGTTCCAGATAATCCAAAAATGGCTTTGCATCAAACGGATGGAGGAAACTAATGACGGACATCGTTGCGACCAACGAGACCATACTCGTGGTGGGCGGCGGCATTTCCGGCATGACCGCTGCACTCGAAGCGGCCGAAACCGGCAAGAATGTCGTCCTGGTTGAGAAAAATCCCGCGCTTGGCGGGCGGACTTCCCAGCTATACCGCTACTTTCCCAAGCTGTGTCATCCAACCTGCGGTCTGGAAATCAACCAGCGCCGTCTGAAAAACAACCCCCGCATCCGCGTGCTGACACTGGCTGAAGTCACCGGCCTCGAAGGCGGCATCGGTAATTACACTGCCAGCATCAAAATCAAACCGCGCTACGTGAATGAGAACTGCACCGGTTGTGGCGATTGCGAACGCGCAGTTGAAACCGAAGTCCCTGATCCGTTCAACTACAACCTGGGCGTGCACAAAGCAGCTTACCTGCCGAACGCGATGGCCTACCCGCAACGCTTTGTGCTGGATCCGGCGATCATTGGCACGGCCGATGCCGACCGCGCCAAGGCAGCATGCAAATACGGTGCGATCGACCTCGACATGAAGGAGGAAACGATCCAGGTCAAAGCCGGCGCCGTGATCTGGGCAACCGGCTGGCAGCCATACGACGCGGCAAAGATCCAGCCTTACGGCTATGGTCGCTTCAAAAACGTGATTACCAGCGTCGAGTTCGAGCGTCTGGCCGATATCCATGGCCCCACCGGCGGCAAGATTTTGCGTCCGTCCGACGGCAAGGAAGCCAAGAACATTGCTTTCATCCAGTGCGCCGGCTCGCGCGACGAAAACCATCTGCGCCACTGTTCGCGCATCTGCTGCATGGCCTCGCTCAAGCAGACGCACTATGTGCGCGAGAAGTACCCGGAAGACGGCAAGTCGACCATCTATTACATCGACATCCGGGCCATCGACCGCTTCGAGGACTTCTATCAAAAAGTTCAGGCCGATGCTTCGGTCAGTTTCATCAAGTCCAAGGTGGCCAAGGTAACTGAAGACGAACATGGCAACCCGGTGTGCCATGGTGTCGACACGGAAGGCTATAAACGCTACACCACGCCACATGATCTGGTGGTGCTGGCCGTCGGCATGGAACCCTCGGTCAAGGGCATCAATATTCCCGGCCACATCGTGGCGGATTCGAGCGGCTTCATCGAGGCTGATCCGTCCAATGGTGCGGTGTTTGGTGCAGGCTGTGCGACGAACGCGCTGGACGTGAACCGTGCTGTGCAGTCGGCCACGGCGGCCGCACTCAGAGCCATTCAAGTAGTCAATAAAGTTGCAAAGGCGGAGGCGTAAACATGGCTGACATTAAAGTTGCAGCGTATATCTGCAAGGGCTGTGGACTCGGCGAGCGTCTGGATGCCGACGCGCTGGTGAAAATCGCGCAAAAAGACGGCAAGGTGCCAATGGCAAAATCGCACGATTTTCTGTGCAACGCAGATGGTGTGGCGATGATCAAGAACGACATCGCCAACGAGGGCGTCACCCACATCATGATCGGCGCCTGTTCGCGCCGCGCCAAGACCGAAGCGTTCTTCTTCCCGGAAAACGCGGTGGCGCGTGCCAACCTGCGTGAAGGCGTGATCTGGATTCGCCCTGATACTGACGAGGCCCGCGAAACCACGCAGGAAATGGCGGAAGACTACATTCGCATGGGCTGTGCCGAAGTCAAGGCGATGACTGCGCCCACAGGCAATACCGTTACCGGCAGCAGCAAGACCCTGCTGGTCGTCGGCGGCGGCGTGACCGGCATGACCACCGCGATCGAAGCGTCGAAAACCGGCTATCCGGTGGTGCTGGTGGAAAAGACCGGCGCACTTGGCGGCTGGGCAGCCAAGCTTTACAAGCGCGTGCCGGTGCATGAACCTTACAAATCTCCTGCTGACACGGGGGTGGGCGAACTGGTGTCGCAGGTGCTGGGCGACAGCAACATCAAGGTGTATCTGAACGCGACCGTCGCCAAGACGGACGGCGCACCGGGTCGCTTCATCGTGGACATCGCGACCGAATCGGGTGCAACCCACACCGAAGATATCGGCGCCATCGTGCAGGCGAGCGGTTTTTCCTTGTACGACATGAACAAGCTGCCGGAACTCGGCGGTGGCAAGTCGGCCAACGTGGTCGATCAGGCCGGCCTCGAAGCGCTGGCGGTTGCGGCTGCAGCAGACGATGGCGTAATCCGTCGCCCGTCCGATAACCAGCCGGTGAAGTCGGTGGTGTTCGTGCAGTGCGCCGGGCAACGTGACCCCAGCGGCACGCATCTGGCTTATTGCTCTGGCTACTGTTGCAACACCAGCATCAAGCAGGCGATGTACTTCAAGGATGCCAACCCCAGCGTTGACACCACCATCATCTACACTGACCTGCGCACTCCCGGCAACGGCGAGGATTTCTATCGCAGCGCGCAGGAAAAAGGCGTCATCTTCACCAAGGGCAAGGTCGCCGAAGTCGTACCCGGCGGCAACACCAGCACGGTGAAATTCCACGACCTGATTCTCGATGACCAAGACGCCGCCATGCTGGATGTCGATCTGGTGGTGCTCGCCACCGGCCAGGTGCCCAATTCGGGCATCAACATCGATGCGCCTGCCGCGACGGAGGAAGAAGGCGCGGTGGAAATCAAGCCGATTTCCATCCTCAATCTGACCTACCGTCAGGGCAAAGACGTGCCGCAGCTGAAGCAGGGTTTCACCGACTCGCACTTCATCTGCTTCCCCTACGAAACCCGCCGTACCGGCATCTACACCGCCGGCCCGGTTCGGCGGCCGATGGACATCGCGCAGGCGCGCGAAGACGCCACCGGCGCTGCGCTGAAATCGATCCAGGCGCTGGAAAATGCCGAATTGGGCCGTGCTGCGCATCCGCGATCGGGCGATCTGTCATTCCCCAAGGTGCGGCTTGAAGGCTGCACCCAGTGCAAACGCTGCACGGTGGAATGCCCGTTCGGCGCCATCGACGAAGACGAAAAACGCTTCCCGGTGTTCAACGAATCGCGTTGCCGCCGTTGCGGTACCTGCATGGGCGCCTGCCCGGTGCGGGTGATCTCGTTCGAAAACTACTCGGTCAACACCGTCGGCGCGCAGATCAAGGCGGTCGACATTCCCGACGAGTTTTCCGAGAAACCGCGCATCCTGATCCTGGCCTGCGAGAACGACGCCTATCCGGCGCTTGACATGGCGGGGATGGGCCGCAACGAGTACTCGGCCTTCGTGCGCATCATCCCGATCCGCTGCCTCGGCTCGGTCAACACCATCTGGATCACCGACGCGTTGAATGCAGGTTACGACGGTGTGATGCTGATGGGCTGCAAGTCCGGCGACGAATACCAGTGTCACTTCGTCAAGGGATCGGAACTGGGCCGCGTACGCATGTCGAAAATTGACGACACGCTGAAAACGCTCAATCTCGAATCCGAGCGCGTGCGTGATCTCGAAGTTGCGATTACCGACATCGAACGGGTACCCGAGATGATCAATAAATATGCTGCCGAGCTGGTTGCCGTAGGCCCCAGCCCGTTCAAAGGCTTCTAGGAGATCCCACCATGAGCGCAAATACCGCACTGGCGGAGAAATACCGCAACAACTTCCTGAAGGAAATCGAAGAACAGGTCGAGATGGGCGACTGGGTGAAGATGTGCATGCAATGCGGCGTCTGCTCCGGTTCCTGTCCGACCAACTTCCAGAGCGCGTGGGAACATCCACCGCAGGAACTGTTCATGATGATCCGCGCCGGCAAGCGCGAGGAAGTGCTGACCTCAAGCTCGATGTGGAACTGCACCTCCTGCTACAACTGCATCGTGCGCTGCCCGCGCAAGTTGCCGATCACCCATATCATGCACGGCATCGCCGAATACGCGCACCGCATCGGCCTGGCGCCGAAAATGCAGGCCACGCGCTTCTTCAGCGGCCTGTTCTGGAAAAACTGCACTCACACTGGCCGCGTCAATGAGCTCAAATTGTCGATGGGACTGTACTTCAAGGATGGCTTTGCCTCGGGCATCAAGGAAGGCATGAAGATGAAGGACGTCGCCATCGGTCTGGTGCTGGCCAAGCGGCTCAACCCGTTCGAACTGTTCGGCGGCCACAAGTGCAAGGATCAGAAAGGCATCCAGGCGATGCTGAAGAAAGCCTACGAAATCGAGCGCAGCCGCAAGGCCGCCAAAATGGCAGGCTGAGGAGATAGATCACAATGGCCAAACATGAATACGCGTTTTACCCCGGTTGTTCGTCGCAAAAAGGCGCTTCCGCTTCCAACTATCTAACCTCGGTCGAGTCGATGTGCAAGACGCTCGACGTCAAGCTCACCGAAATCCCCGACTGGAACTGCTGTGGCGCATCGATTGGCTATGCCGAAGCAGGCGAATTGCCGCGCCATGTTATGAATGCGCGGAATTTCGCGCTATCCGAAAAGCATATGCCGGGGCAGGAAATCGTCGCCACCTGCGCCGCCTGCTGGCTGGGCGCACGCGAAACGCGTGAGCGTCTGACGCACTCCGACACGCTGATGGCCGACACCCGCGAAGCGCTGAAAGAAGCCGGGCTCACCATCAATGAAATGCCCAACATCCGTCACATGGTGGAGGTGCTGATCGAAGATCTCGGTTTTGACGAGATGAAAAAGCATGTCGTGCGTCCGCTCGAAGGCGTCAAGATTGCAGGCTATGTGGGCTGTCAGACCAACCGCCCATTCGGCGTGGATGGCGAGTCGTTCGAGAACCCGCAATACCTCGACAAAATGGTCGAAATGGTGGGCGCCGAGCCGATTCCCGAGTATGAGCAAAAAGTCACCTGTTGCGGTGGCGCACTGGCCTTTTCAGAACCCGAAAAGGCACAGGCGCAAATCAAGGACATCGTCGAATCGGCCTACGACCACGGCGCAGAAATGATCGTCACCCCGTGTCCGCTGTGCCAGGCCAACGTCGAGATTTACCAGGGTCAGATCAACAAGACCTACGGCACCAAGTTCAACATTCCGGTGATGTATTACAGCCAGTTGATGGTGGTGGCCTACGGTGGCAGCGCCAAAGATGCGGCGCTTAACGGCCAGGTCATCAAGGCGCGGCGGCTGGAAGAGATCGCGGCGAAGCCTGTCAAACGCTAGACTTTGAGCCTGCACCACCAGACAGGGGCGAATGCCCCTGTTTTGTTTTCACTGGCTGCCCCCCAACCCATGGAACTGAAATGAAAAAACCATCAGATTTCAACGCGTTGATTGATCTTGTTCATGAGGCGGTTTACGAAGTCGACGAATTACGCGCCTGTCTCGAACACGACGATGATGAAGCCGCAAGCTATACCCCGTTCCTCGACCCGCTCGATAGCATGTTGCGCGAACTGCATGAATCCATGGTATCGGGCAATTATCCGGGTGCGGGACAGGGAGGCGATCTGCCCTTCATGGAATTGTTCAAAAAGCATGAGCGCAGCATTCCGTTCCGCGAACTGCTGCGCACCATCAATGCGGCGCACCGCGAAGGCTATGAGAGAACTGACTAGGGGCCTGGCTGCAGCCTATTGGCCGGCACAGGCGTTTGCTGATTGGCTGGCAAAGGAGCTGGCGGGATAAACACAAACTGCCAGTCAGCAATCGTTTTGGCCTCGGCGAACGCCGCATCCTGTGCTGAAAACCCCGCAATCTTGAAGGGGTGACGGGTCGATTGGCTATGGACGCCGGCAATGCCACGACCGTCGGGTGTCTGAACCAGCGCAAAGGCTTTTCCGGTGAACGGGTCGCGATAGGCACGCCGCAAGTGCCGCACGACGGTGATGCCGCGTCGATCCTCCAGGAGTTCATCAAGGCTTTGAGGCAAGCGCGGGGGTTGTTGATCAGGCCGCTCGTAAAAACTGCGGATGGCCTGGCGGTACTGGTCGCCCAGAAACAGAAGCTCGGCTTCGCGCGAACGTTGTGCATCGGTGCGCCACAGGGTTCCAGCGGCGGCAAGCCCCATGCCGATCAGCGCGATCAGCATCAATACAAACAGATAGGTGAATCCGGATTGAGCGGACTTACCAGTCGGCATAGGCACTGCCGTCCCGCGCGGTCCCCGGCGCGCCGCTCTTGATGTCATACAGCTCACCGCTTTCTGTTTCACCACCTTGGTCTAATGAGGGTGCAACCGCTTGCCAGCTATCGTTGCGCTCGGTAATCGGATCGACTGGCAGGGTGCGCAGGTAACGTTCGCTGACCAGTTCGTCGAGGCTGTTGGGATACCGCCCGCGGTCGCCATGGAATTTGTCGATGGCATCGCGCATCACGGCAAGATCCTGTTTGAGGATGGTTTCACGCGCACCTTCCAGATGGTTGAAGTAGCGTGGCAGCGCCAGCGCCAGCAACAGCGCAATGATGGCCATCACCACCATCAATTCGACCAGGGTGAATCCCCGTTTGCCGGATTTGAACGTGATGCGTTTCAGCATGGGTTCACCATTCGCGGTAAGGCACGCCATTGAGCCCGCTGGCTGACGACAGCGAATAGACGTCGAACACATCGTCGCCAGCGACCGGTGCGTCAGGTGGGCTGGCATGACTGCGGATGCCCCAGGTGTCGGCGGCGGGTGCGGCGCTGTCCGGGTAAAACGGGTCGCGTGGAAGACGGCGCAGGAAATAGATTTTTTTGGCC
This sequence comes from Hydrogenophilales bacterium RIFOXYD1_FULL_62_11, assembly GCA_001802655.1. Classification (GTDB taxonomy): domain Bacteria; phylum Pseudomonadota; class Gammaproteobacteria; order Burkholderiales; family Thiobacillaceae; genus Thiobacillus. Next base: position 2,558 of record MGZO01000006.1, on the reverse strand, counting down.
GCATCGATCTGCTTCTGGTCGACCACCCCTTTCCACAAGCTATCCAGATCGGGCGGGTAGCCGCTGCTTCCTTCTACTTTTGGAATGCGGCCGTCCTCGACATTCAGCTTGTAGGCATCAAGTGCGCCGCGAATCTGCCGCAGCGCCTGGCGCAGTTCGGTTTCCTTGTGACGCTGCTGCACCAACTGTGCAAACGGGACGGCCACACTGGCGAGCAGGGCGAGGATGGCCAGGGTGACCATCAACTCGATCAGGCTGAACCCGGACGAAACGCGACGCAACATGGTTTATTGCACGGGGATTACGGTAGGCGGAGATGCGGGATTCTGTTCGTCTTCCGCTGGCTCTGTTTCCGCCTCCGCTGGGCCGGGCGCAGGCAGGATCGCATTGAGGTTGGCATCGGGCGGCAGAACAGCCGGTGGCAAGTCCGACCCGGGCGTGATGTCCGACTGGTATGGCACGGCATTTTCGTCCTGGATGGCCCTGGCGGGTGAGCCTTGCGGCCTGATCAAGCCAGGAATGGGCATGGGGGTGAAGCCGCCCGATCCACCGATGGCATTTTCAGTGCCGCCCCTGAATTCAGTGAGGGCGGGTTGCTGCGCCTGCGCGTGGCGCAGGATGTGCGGCGTGATCAGCAACACGATCTCGGTTTTAGTGCGCTCGTCGCGCTGGGTTGAGAACAAACGGCCCAGAATCGGGATTTCGGACAGGCCGGGAATGCCACTCGAAGAGCTGCGGTCTTCGTCCGAGATCAGTCCAGCCAGTACCTGTGTTTCGCCATCCTTCAAGCGCAAGACCGTGCCTGCATTGCGGGTGCCAATCTGGTAGGTGAGGGTGCCGCTGGTGCTGCGAATCTCCTTCACGATGTTGGAGACCTCCAGATTCACCTTGATTTGCACGTCATCGCGCATCAACACGCTGGGTTCGACATCGAGTTTGAGGCCGACATCGAGATACGACACCGATTCTGAAATCACGCCGGTCGACGTAGTGTTCGAGGTGATGACCGGCACCTTGTCGCCAATGTGGATTTTGGCCTTTTCACGGTTTTTGACGCGGATGCGTGGATTGGCCAGGATGTTGACATCGCTGTCTTCATCCTTGAGGTTGACCTGCGGGGTGTTGATGGTGATGTTGCTGCTCGAAATGTTGTTCAGGCTTTCCAGGGTCAACGGCAAAGGCGACAGCGTTGTGTTGCTCGTCACCACCGGCGCACCGACGGTAGAGGAGGTCGCGGTTTGGGTGGTGATGGTGTTCAACAGCGAAAACTGATTTGGGTATTGCACCCCGATATCTAGCAGTCTCCCGCGTTTGATTTCAAGCACTTCCACCGCGAGCATCACCTCCGGCTCGGCCAGATCCTGGGTGGCGATGATCTTTTCCGCCAGGTGAATGGCGGCAGGGGTGTCGCGGATGACCAGCTGGTTGAGGCGCTCATCGACATACATGTCCCGCGTCTTGATCAGCACGCGCAGCATGGCCATGGTGCTTTTTGCATCGGCGTTGCCCAGATAAAAGCTCTTGACCATCAGTTCCTGGTATTGCTTTTGTTTGGGCGGGGTATCGGGGTAGATCAGCAGCGTGGTGGGGCTCATGACCTTTTTCGCAAGCTGGCCGGTCGCCAGCAGCATGCTGATCGCATCGGCAACCGTCGTATTGCGGGCGAACAGCGTGGCCTTGGTGTCGAGCCGCACATCCTTGTCGAATATGAAGTTGATGCTGGACTGGCGCGAAATCATGTCGAATACATTGCGCAGCGGCGTGTCGCGGAATTCCAGCGTGACGACTTTCTGTGCGGAAGGCCCCAGTTCTTTGGGGGCATTTTCCTCCTGCGCGCGCACCATCTGCACCTTGCGCTGCATGTCGATGGCACCGGTGTGGCCGGGGGATTGCGTCAGCACCTGCTGCGCCTTGTCGGCTGCCAGCGCGGGATTGTTCTGGGTCAGCGCCGCCTGCGCATCCTTCAGCAAGCCCTGGTTCGCGACTTCGGTTTCCAGACTGGCCAACAGCGTTACTGCGCGCGGGTTTTCAGGGTGAGCCGCAAGCACCTTATTGAGGGTGGCCCTGGCCGCGTCAAAATCCCCCCGGCCGATTTCCTGCTGCGCCTGCAGCAGCCATTGGCTGGCTTGGCGCTCGCGCTGGGTGTGGTAGTAAATCCTGAGTTCCAGGTTGTCCGGCTCTTCGGCCAGGCCGGCTTGCAGGCGGGACAGCCCCGCTTCAGTTGCGCCGCTGCCGATGAGTTTCCGCCCCTCGGTGAGGCTGGGGCTGGCGCATCCGGCAAGGCCGAGCGTACCGAGCAGCGCGGCAAGCAGAAAAATGGGTTTGGCGTCCTGCAATTTAATCTCCCATGCGCAGACTGCGCACCTGTTTCAGGGGTAAGTAGGTGAAATTCAAGGTCTTGCCCGTTACCGGCTCCAGTTGCCAGGCGCCGTCGAGCACCTGGCCTGCCCGCACGCTGACCGGCAGGCTGCCACGCGTCAGGTAATAGGTGGTGGTGGCATCTTCCTGCCAGCTTCCCATATAGGTGAAAGGCAGGGGCGGCGCTTGTGGCGGAGGCG
>MGZO01000005.1:28445-32341 GCA_001802655.1 Hydrogenophilales bacterium RIFOXYD1_FULL_62_11 | reverse complement strand
GAGAAAATCCTTCCAGTAGAAGGTGATCTACCAAACGAGGCAAAGACACCTTCTGGGATTCCATGGGAGAAACCGCCGTGGGCCGATAGCGGGCAAATATCTGGAAGTACCCTCCGTTCCCAGAGTGTTGCCCAAGGGGTTTTCCATCATAGCTGGAGAATCCAAGGGCGTTGAGCTTTTCAGCGGCGTCAAGCGTCCAGTTCTCGTACCCCTCCAACCCCTTTCCACGGACCTTGTTGTAAATCCGCCAGGTGCCCCGCATGCTTCCCTTGTCAATGTACATCGGCACCGCATTGGGGAAGCCATGGGACCGTAGAAAAGCCTGCATGCGCTTGTTATGGTCAGCCTGCACGCCGATGGATGCCATTTCTGGGAGTAACCGGTCCACAAGGGCAGATAGGCTAAACACGCGAACCTTTGTATGAGATTCCAAGGGGTTCTTAGTAGGCAATTCAGATATTTGAACTTTATGCCCGTCGTCAGCGAATAGCGTTGCTTCCGAATTCAGTTCCATGTACCCGCGAATCTCCGGGGTCAGGCGTACAATCGGAAGACCCATTTGACCATGCGAATGTGCCGAGATATAGAGCTTTCGGAACACCCAATCTGGGAGATCGCCCGCAGGATAGGAGACTTCATTCTTTATACCCTCCAAAAGATATGCTGTCGTTCCGTCCAGGCCGGTCAGGCGCTCATCAAGGCAGTCCTTAAGTGTCATCCCCCCGACAAGCCCCGCCGAACGATCCTGGGGCATTTCTGAGGGCGTTTTCACACTTTCCACCTTGACAATCCCTAAAACATCAAGCGGAATGGGCTCGTTAGGGTCTAAGAAGCTGAATTTTACACCCTGCTGGTTCGCAAGGGCGGTTACGCGCTCCGGTTCCAACGCCAGGACGGCCATTTTTCCGCCGACGGTGAACCAGCGCACGGGCATTTGCTGGAGAAGGATGGCCTCCGAGAACGTCCGAAGTTGATCCGATCCAGGTTGGAGGGCCGGAAACACCACTGCTCGGCTGGTCTTATTGGAGGTCGGGTTCGGCGTACTGGAGGCCATTGAGAACCTACTGAGCCAACGAATTGACTAGAGCTTGAATCTTTGCCGTTCCAGCCGGGGTCAACGTGTTTCTTCCCGTCATGATGATCAAGGCTTTGACAATGTTAAGAACACGCTCTTTAACCACTGGAGGCGTTTCCTTGAAGGAGGAAAACTTGGAAGAAAGCGCGGAGACGGCTGCGTCGGCAATCTTATACTCTTGTCCAGATTCTTCGGAAAGCAACTTATCAACGGCTTCGGCGATATTGACCATTATGTCCTCCTACTTTGCGGCGCTAATATGCGCGTCGTCCAGCATCGTTACAATCTGTGTGACCACGTCCGTGCGCAAACCGCCTGTGCCCGCGCCGACGATGAGCCTGTAGATGATATCGGCCACAGGACCCACCAGCGCGGCGCGGTCTGACGACAGGTTCATAGACAGGGTTTTAGCCACGTCGCCAGCTACCCTATTGGCGTCGTCAACGGCGCGGTCGTGCTTCTTCTGGAGGTCGTTGTCCTGCTCCAGAAGTGCGTCGAGGCGGGCACGGAAAGTATGTGTCACTCGTCCTCCGGCAGCATAATCGTCGCGGTTGGAGCGTCAGTGTCCCCAGGACCGATGATGGCCAAGAGTTTGACAGTGACGTGCTTTTTCCCCTTGGCGAAGATCACGGGATAGGTCATGCGCGACCCGCTGGTGCGCTTGGCGTAGACGGTAAACATATACACCACGTCCCACAGTCTTCCTTGGAGGTCTTGGCCGTACTTCTTATCCTCAGCGCTGGGTTCAATCCATTTGGTGAATAGATTCCGCGTGACTGCCGTTGGGAACTTGATTCCGGCTTCCTTGGCGATCTTACTCACGTCCACCAGTTCCCCATCTTCTAATGCCTGCGCGCGGGAGTAGCTGGAAATGACATCGCCGAAGGAGCTATCTTCTTTCAGAAGCTGGTCAACGAGCGAGGCCGGTTTCCGGGCAGACTCCAACGGCTTAAATACTCCCTTATTGGAGAGGGCAAGATTATGTTTTTTTGCTGCTGCAAATACCTTCGGGGCGGATTCATCGGACACAACCAGCGTACCCTCGCGGCTGCTGATGTATCCATCCCACGCGAACGTATTGAGTGCTCGCAGGAATTCCTTCCACTCGGGACTTCCAAGAAGACTTCCACCATTCGTATCTAAGACATACTTGCGATAGGCCATGCCGTCCCTCGTCGTTAGTTCTCGGCCAACAGGTTCAAGGCCATGGTCTTCATCTTACAGGTCTAGGAAAGCGTCCCATTGGACGGGGCTATAGTTGTCATTGAATAGCCTGGACATAGGCGCACCAGGGTCACTCCGCTGATACTTGGGGACAAAATCCCATGCCCAACTGGTGATCTTCTCCGGGCGATCCAGCATCCGCAAGTACCAACTGACAAACTCGTCAACGGTAATGGTGGTGGACTTGATGGAGGACACTGGCTTGGGAAGAGCCTTGACCAAGGCGTGAATCGTGGCCGCGTGACGACCAATGAATCCCATGCCGAGTTCCTTGGCTTGGGCCTCGATCTCAGGAGTTACTTCCTGGCCCTTTGGCTTCAAGGCGTACATCTGCTTGAGCGTCTTCCACCCGTCCCGCGCCATGGCCAGGGCCTTCGTCCGAAGATCATCCGGCAACCGCGCAGCGGCGGATTCCTCCGTAAGCAACCGATCAACGACCTGAGCGACGTTCATCTCAAACTCCTCCTACACTTGCCGCGCGTATTGAAAATGTTGCCCGTCGGGGCGACGCCATGCGCCCCCCCACACCCATCCCAGATCAGTAAACGCTGTTACCAAGGCATCCGGCATCTCGGGCTTCTTTCCCAGGGGGTTTGAGACGCAGCAGAAGTCCAGTGCCATCCCAAAACTGTGAACCGACAGTTTACTGGCGTATCCCCGCTTGGTGCGGTACATATACGCTCCACCGAAGTCCTCCAACAGACTCCACAGTCCGTTCGTGTACAGAACCATAAAGGTATCCGTTACCACGTCTTGAATGTACTTATGCACCCACACCTGTGTAGCCTTGGTCTTGGGATCCCACGCTAGGGGAATAGGAGCTAAGAACGGGACGCGAACGAGGTTATGCGCCTCCCAATTGCGCCTGTGCTCCATGTCCTCCGGGGGCTGACTGCACACGCGGGTCAACCCCTCGTAGCCGACCGGAACATCCGGCCGACGCGGGTCCTCCATGTCACTTGCCCTGCCAAACGAGACAGATGTTGGGTTCGCCAGGCTTCTGCGTCCAGTCCACGAGGTTGAAATACGTGTGGAGCTTGACCACACGGTACTCTTCACCGCACGACTTGGTGCCCGGTTGGTAGTACCGGCACGTGGCGCATTTCTGATCGTTAGGGTCCGTGGCTTCGGTCAAGGCGTTGAGACGTTTTAGGACCTCGTCAAACTTGCTCATGAGAGCCTCCTGCTTAGGGTTGCGCTGCCACTCGCGCACCGCCGATACCGCCTCAGCGATAATGGCCGCGCGCGTGGATTTTCTATCGTTGCCCATTTTCTCCTGGCAATATTCCAGTTCTGTAATCGCTTTTTGCAATGCCAGGACAAGACGGTCAATAGGCTTCATTGGATTCCTCCAGGTTGGACCTCCGGTGGTGCCGGGGGGATTCCTTGAGTGGCAGTCATACGCTGGACGAAGTAGAAGACCATCACCATGCCAATGACTTCCGGGGTATCGGAAAATGCGTCCTTGACCGTCGCCCCTTGTACCATAATCGCCCACCCAACAAAAAACAGCCACCCCGAAACTAACAGGAGGGATAAAAGGGCGCGAACGGAGCCACGCGGGAGTCCCAGCGGTTCATCCAGTCTGAATTTCATC
>MGZO01000005.1:26985-28431 GCA_001802655.1 Hydrogenophilales bacterium RIFOXYD1_FULL_62_11 | reverse complement strand
TTTAGCCGGGCTTCCAACCCCCCACCGCTATCAGGAACCTCCTATCGGTACAGACCGTTGAAGCCCAGCGGGCCATTCGACCAGGACCCTATAGCCGCCTCAATAACGTCTCCCGTGTGCAGAAACCCCTTAAAGGGATATGGGCCGTAGAAGAACGTCGTCGGAACGGATTGGACCGTGTAGGACAGAGAGACCTCATCCAAGTCACGGGACATAACCTCAAATCGTAAGATGCTATTAAGCAAGGCTTCCCGATTTTTACACCCCACTACAATCTCCACGAGGTCGCCTTGGTTTGGGTGAGAGTTGCCGAGCACAACCTCATCCGTCCCCATAAAGGCAAGGGATCCAAATGTCGGGGAGCCTCCCTGTGTCCAGAACAGGATTTTAGTCCCTGCCGAAGGCTTGTTGACGACCGACCCAGCAGTCCGATACGTGGAGTTGTCTGCGTCGTACGTGTGCAGAGGAATATAGTTATCGTTGCCCATCAAGGGGTTGGCGACGATATCGTTGTACGCGACTCCAACCGTAGCGGTTACCCCAGGATCAGCAGGGTATTTATTGGAGTATTTCCCTGTTCCTGTTCCCCAGGTCCCACCATAAGAACCGTCAAGCGAGGTTGCCGGGAGCATTTGATAAATAGGGTTTCCACCTGACAGCCCGAGATAATTGATATCATGGGTGGTCAGCCCTAGCTTATCATGCACGAGTTTCGGGAAGGACACGGCGGCAATCCAGGCGGGATATTGTGCGGAATAGGAACGCAGAAGGAACCGAAAGCTACCTGTAGGTATGAACATCCAGCGCACGGCGGTTCCGCCCGTTAAGGTAGCCGTAGAATTTCCCAACCCTCTGCGCGTCACATGGAATTTCGCGGTTGTGCCCGAACCGGTATAGCTGTCGTAAAACATAATCTCGTGGTCATACGGCGCGAAGTCTCGGATAATATACAAATACCCGATGCTGTTCCAAGACATATCGCCCGCCGTCAGATTGGTTAATTCCCAGTTTCCGCGCCCCAAGTAAGTGAGATCAATGGTGTCGGATCTCCATGTGGTTGTATACAAGTTGCCAGGAGATTCATCCATCCATTCCCGGCTACTGACATAACGCGCCCATTTTTCCAGCAATGTGGACCGCTGTTTGACGTATAGGATGAACCGGGCGTAGTAGTTCGTCCATGCGGCTTTGGTCTCGGAGAGAATATCCGTCGGTTGCCAAATACCCCCCGCAATATCGCCGTACGTGTCATGGAAGAAATCCAAGTTGCTCCCCGCATTGCCAAAGCCCCAATCCCGCATGTAGGGGATGCTGGCCTGAATGGCTGGGAACACGCCCCGATTGAATTTGAGTTTCATCTTCAACCAGTCCAGGATATCCCGCCATTCCCCCGTCGCAGACCCATCGTTTTGAAGCACCCACACACCGCTGTTAACGTCCAGGTTC
>MGZO01000005.1:24910-26973 GCA_001802655.1 Hydrogenophilales bacterium RIFOXYD1_FULL_62_11 | reverse complement strand
CTGCGTCCGTGATGTCGGGGCGCATGTAGAGGGAGATGAACGTTTCCCCCACCTGCGCGGGATTCTCCGAGGCGTCGTAGGTTGTGTCACTGACGCCGCTCCATCCGAAGATGCTATTCGCCGTGCCCGTGGACTTCACTACGATCTGCGGACGGGTCCCCGTCGGCCCCGTTGGTTGCCGGGAGAATAGTGCCAAGTGATGATGACCGGAGGTTTCCACGAAATCAAAGGCTCCGATTTTAGCCATGTCGGACGCAAATGAGGGGATATTTTCCACCGTGTCCAGGACTTCGCAGATGCACCGGATCACTTCCCGCATGGGAACGTCCCCCGTCAGCGGGGCACCACCAGCATCGTTGAAGTTGATGGTCTGATTCCCTCCGCCATTGATGGCGACGATGAGTGTTTCCCCGCCCATGAACGAATAGCAATATTCACTACCAACCAGGGTGGCTTCCGTCGGGGCTACGCCCAACGCCGCCTTCGGGTGATAGATACCGCTGTAGACGCGGGAACGGGTCAGAAACGCCCATGTGGCTCCCGTCCAATAGTAGATATCTTGGTCGTTACTCCCGTTGGCTCCTAATTTAGTCTTGATCCATACCGCCTTCTGTGCATCGGGGACGGCGGGAATCAATCCCGTTCCGGAGGGTTCCGTTGGAGTGATATACACGTTGCCCAGAATGAACCGCTGGTAGAGCCACTCACTGCGCTGCGCCTCATCCTCGACAGGCAGGTTGTCATACGTGGACACATACGGGTCGGAGGACACAAACTCCTCGACCGTGGCGGGCCAGTTGTCATTGCGGGCTTCCGTGATAATGGCGCTGGGGTCATACGGGATAGTCATTGTCAGTCCTTAAAACTGAATTTCCCACGTGTAGATGAGGGAGATGGCATCGGTTTTAGTTACGTCTGGATGTGTTGTGCGGGAAAAGAGTATATCATAGGCCGCCGCGTTGTCACAGAACAGCCCCGCCTCGGACAGCACGGTGGAATCGGGGATCCCCGAGCCCAACTTGGGAATAGTGAACTGGTACAAAATCTTCCCGTCCGTTGGGTACTGCGGATACGTGGCATCGGGGTTGTATGCGTTTCCAATCGGATCATGCAGGTCTACGTCCGTCAACGCCGGGGCGTGCGGGCCACCCACGTCTTCTCCAACACGCAACGCCGTGACCTTATAGAGGGATTGTGTGGTTCCCCCAACTAATCGGGTCAAGGCGTTTCGGCCTGTCCAGACCACGAGATTCTTCACGCTGACGGTGCGCAAGAGGCGGTCTACGCCGTCACGGTTTTCCATGACCCGAATGGTCAAATGGCCTTTAACTTCAACGCGATCTTTCATGATTCCTCCTACGTAGAAAATCCTACGGTGACGATTTCCGTGGGCCCTAAGAAGAAATTAGAGCCTCGTGTGTGATTGATCAAGTGTCCGGTCGTAGCCAAGCGAAGGTGCTCAAGTATTTCCCGAACGCTGTACTCTCCTGGCGCAAAGGTCACTATCTTTGCCGTATGCGGGGTCGTGACGGGATTACCTTCTACAATATGGACGCGCAGTGTTCTATCCGAACCACCGGAAAAATCATAAGGCCCGTCAATTGTACTGATGACTTTGGTATGCCAAGGGTTCCCAATCAATGCCCAATACGTCCCGTTTGGAGGGCGTTTCGCGGCGTCCGCAGTGTGGTTTAAAATACAGTTATACTCCAAGCCGAGGTCTTCGACATGATCTCCAACGGTGTACGCGGTGCCATCCGTCCAGATATATAGCACCGTCAATCCTAATATGGTTGCGGCATCCAGTGTGGATTTCTCAAACAAGAATTGCACCAGTGTGGGCTCCGTGGCAAGAATACGCACGCGATTCGCCATGGCTACGATAGGGGACCACCATGCCGGGCTGGTCACGGGGTTATGATTGAGATTCCCATTTTGTAGGCTTTGATATAGTACGTCCTTGAAACATGCGTAATCATTCAAAGCATAGGTCGTTCCAGAATCCCACGTGTCTGGGGAAATCTGCATCCAATAGGCGGGGCTGGACGCAGGGGGTTGATTTA
>MGZO01000005.1:18016-24863 GCA_001802655.1 Hydrogenophilales bacterium RIFOXYD1_FULL_62_11 | reverse complement strand
ATGGCATTGACGCGCGACACACGTTCAGCCATCGGCGTGGCATCCACGATGCCGTAAGACGCCGTTTCTTCGGGTGCCACTTGCTGCACGCCGAGTATCGAGCATTGGTAATACCCATATTGATCGACCATCTGCTTCATCACCGCCGGCTTGCCGTCGAGCAAGTCGTCAGCCAGGATGACCGCAAACGGCTCGTTTCCCACCACCGGCTGCGCGCACAGCACCGCATGTCCCAAACCCAAGGCTTCAGCCTGCCGGATGTAAATGAAATTGACGCCGGCCGGGCGAATCGATTGCACCAGCTCCAGCACGCGTTTTTTGCCGCGCGCTTCGAGTTCGGTTTCCAGTTCGTAGGCCTTGTCGAAATGATCCTCGACGGTACGCTTGGTGCGGCTGCTGATAAAGATGATGTCGGTGATGCCCGCATCCATGGCCTCTTCAACGGCATACTGGATCAACGGCTTGTCGACGATGGGCAGCATTTCCTTGGGGCTGGCCTTGGTGGCCGGCAGGAAACGCGTGCCCAGGCCCGCGACTGGAAATACGGCTTTTCTGACTGTTTGCATGTCTCTTCCCTGTAGTTTTGTAATCTAGAATTTCAATGTGTGTTGCCCGGGTGGATCATTCGCGGCGAGCAAGGCCAGCAAACCGGTCTCGTCAAGAATCGCCACGCCCAGCTCGCGCGCCTTGTCCAGTTTGCTGCCCGCCTCTGCACCGGCCACCACATAATCCGTCTTCTTCGACACCGATCCTGCCACCTTTCCGCCCGCAGCCTCGATCCGGTCCTTCGCCGCGTCGCGCGCCAGTGTCGGCAAGCTGCCCGTCAACACCAGCGTCTTGCCAGCCAGAATACCGGCAGATTGTTGCAGGCCGGTTGATTCCGGCCAATGCACCCCGGCACTGCGCAGCGTTGCAATCACCTCACGGTTATGCGGCTCGGCAAAAAACTGCAGGATGGATTGCGCCACGATCGGCCCGACATCGTGCACGGCCAGTAAATCGGCTTCACTGGCAGCCATCAGTTTATCCAGTGAACCGAAATGCCGTGCCAGATCTTTTGCGGTGGTCTCCCCGACGTTACGGATGCCAAGGGCAAAAATAAAGCGCGCCAGCGTGGTGGCCTTGCTGGTTTCGATGGCCGCGAGCAGATTGGCTGCCGATTTCTCTGCCATGCGTTCCAGACCGGCGAGCGGTTCCAGGCTCAGGCTGTACACATCGGCAGGCGTGTGGAGCAGACCGCGATCAACCAGTTGGTCAACCAGCTTGTCGCCCAGCCCCTCGATATCCATCGCGCGGCGGCTGGCAAAATGCAGCAGCGCCTGCTTGCGCTGCGCCGGGCACACCAGGCCGCCGGTGCAGCGCGCGGCTGCTTCGCCTTCGACCCGCGCCACGTGCGACCCGCATTCCGGACAGACCGGGCAGGTTTGCAGAATATTGAAACGCGGTGGCGCGGGCTGCGGCCGCCGCTCCAGCACGGCCGCGACGACTTCCGGAATCACGTCACCCGCGCGCCGCACGATCACGGTGTCGCCCACGCGCACATCCTTGCGGTCGATTTCATCCTGATTGTGCAGCGTGGCGTTGGTTAGGGTCCCCCCGCCGACAAACACCGGTGCCAGTCGCGCAACGGGCGTCAGCTTGCCGGTACGCCCCACCTGCACATCGATGCCGAGCACCGTGGTGAGCGCTTCCTGTGCGGGATATTTGTGCGCCACCGCCCAGCGCGGTTCGCGTGTCACAAAACCCAATTGGCGCTGCAGGTCGAAGCGGTTGACCTTGTACACCACACCGTCGATATCGAACGGCAGTTGATCGCGACGTGCGGCGATGTCGTCGTGGAACGCAATCAGTGCCGCCGCACCCGGTCCGGTGATGCGTTCAGCACAAACCGGCACGCCCATGTTTTCCAGCGCAGAAAGCGTATCGCTATGCGTCTCGGGGGCGTGATGCCAGCCCTGAGTTTCACCCATGCCATAAGCAAAAAAAGACAGGGGGCGTTGTGCTGCAAGCCTGGGGTCGAGCTGACGAATGCTGCCTGCCGCACCGTTACGCGGATTCACCAGCGTGGGCTTGCCCGCCTCGCGCTGTTTGGCGTTATAGCGCTCGAAATCGTCGCGGCGCATGAATACCTCGCCACGCACTTCCAGCACAGCGGGGGGTGACTCGAGTTGCAGCCGCAGGGGAATGGCATGCACGGTACGGATGTTCTGCGTCACTTCCTCGCCGGTTTCGCCGTCGCCCCGGGTAGCCGCCTGCACCAGCAAACCGTGTTCGTACCGCAGATTGATTGCAAAGCCGTCGAACTTCAATTCGGCGGCATATTCGACGGCCGGATCAGATTCGCTCAAGCCCAGCTCTTTGCGCACCCGCGCATCGAATGAGTGCGCGCCACTCGCTTCGGTATCCGTTTCGGTGCGGATCGACAGCATCGGCACGGCATGGCGTACTTTTGGAAAGCCATCGAGCAGCTTGCCGCCCACGCGCTGGGTCGGCGAATCGGGCGTTAAAAGTTGTGGGGAGTCGGCTTCCAGCGCCTGCAATTCGCGAAACAGCCGATCGTATTCCGCATCCGGAACCGTCGGCTGATCGAGTACGTAATAGGCGTGGTTGTGACGTTCAATTTCCTGGCGCAGCGCGGTCACGCGCGCCAGAAGGTCAGGCGAAGCCATCAGGAAAACAGACGCAGCGCCCGCCGGGAACCGGATGGTACGCCGCGCGATTCCATGCGTTCATAGATCTGCATGAGCTGGGTGCGGATTTTCTCGATGCCGGTGTCGGTCAGGGGACGCAGGTTGTCGTCCACCAGAATGCCGCCAACTTCATTGGCGAGCTTGCGGCCAAACGCCACCATGCCATCAAACACCTTAAGGCCATCGGGTACACGCGGCACGTCGAATTGCAGGGTCACGCCCTGCGACGTTTGTCCCTCGACCACCTCATTCGTGAAAGGTTCGGCATCGTGATTGCACAAGGCATAAAGCTGTTCGCTTCGGCTATCGAGCAGCTGAAACACACCATCCATTCCCAGCACCATGCCACCGCTTTCGGCCTCATGAACAATACGGGTCAGATTCACCGTGCCTTCGCCACGCGCCACCACATTCAAGCCGATCAGCACATCGACATCGACACAGAAGCGGTCGATCGCCTGCGCACGCTCGAGCGCCTCGACCACGTCATCGCAGGCGACACGAAGGCCGTGGGTTTGCGCCATGGTCTGCATCAGCTCACACAGCGAGGTGAGTTGTTCTTCCAGCACCGCGCCATTGCGGTCGGCAAGCTGCATCGTGATGACCAACTGCTGATAATGCACATCACGCCAGGGCTGAACCTCCTCCCATTGCGCTGCGCCGACCGGCAGCCCCATCCAGCGCACCGCTTTGCCCAGGGTGCGGGTGGTGGTGAAAGTGTTTGCGAGCGCGTTGGCCTGCACGCCATCGCTCCCCAGGCGAATGCGATATTCGATCAATTCGTCGTAAGGGGCGGCGGGCGCAACAGCAGGCGGACTGACCGGCTGCCCGGAAACGGCCACAGCCGGGCGCACGGTTCGCGCGGCCTGATCGTAGGCAACAGCTGGTGACGCGCCAGCCTGTGCCGGTTCCACGTCGATGCGCATATCCGGCGCATGAGCTTGTGCGGGCTCATTCATGGCTGCTGCATCGAATGCAGGCTCGACCCGGTTGTGCATATCACGTGCCGCCGAAGCTGCCTCGCGCTGCATCAACACATCGGCCACCGGCGCCTGAAAAGCGGCATCTGCCTGATTGCGAAAGCGACGTTCCTGGAACCAGTTAAACACCAGCACCAGCACCACGATGACCGCACCGATTACCAACAAGCTGATTTGCAAATCACTCATGCGTTTTTCCAGACTGTACGGAATGGGCCGGCACCACACGGATGAACCACTCATCCGCTGCGATCATGCCCAATTCATTACGGGCACGCTCTTCAATGGCGTCTCGCCCTTGTTTAAGGTCACCAAGCTCAGCCAGCAAGCCGTCATTCCGTGCTTGCAGACGCTGATTCAATGCCTGCTGGATGCCAATTTCCCGAGCGCGCTCACGCACGCTCAACCAGCCACCCGCCCCCAGCCACAAGGGATATTGCAGCAACACGATTGCGGCAGCCAGCAGCCAGGTCAAACCCTGGCTGCGTACGCGCGCGGAAAAACCACCCGCGCTGAAATTAGCCGCGCTGGCGGAACGCATCGCGCCCGGGATAGCTTGCCGTGTCGCCGAGTTCTTCCTCGATACGCAGCAGCTGATTGTATTTGGCCATGCGGTCGGAACGCGACAGCGAACCCGTCTTGATCTGACGTGCGTTGGTCGCTACCGCCAGATCAGCGATGGTCGTGTCTTCGGTTTCACCCGAGCGGTGCGAAATTACCGAGGTGTAGCCGGCCTGCTTGGCCATTTCAATGGCCTGGAAGGTTTCCGACAGCGTACCAATCTGGTTGACCTTGATCAGGATCGAGTTGGCGATACCCTTGTCGATGCCTTCTTTGAGAATTTTGGCATTGGTGACAAACAGATCGTCGCCTACCAGTTGCACGCGCGTGCCGAGTTTCTCGGTGTGGATCTTCCAGCCGTCCCAGTCGCCTTCGGCCATACCATCTTCAATGCTGATGATGGGGTATTTGTCGCACCAGGCGGCCAGATAGTCGGTGAACTGCGCCGATGTCAGTTTCAGGCCTTCGGACTCAAGATGGTAGAGGCCATCCTTGTAGAACTCGGACGCGGCACAATCGACACCGATGGCAACATCGATGCCGGGCTGCAGACCGGCTTTTTCAATCGCCTGCACAATCAGCTTCAGTGCCGCTTCGTGCGACTCCAGATTGGGTGCAAAACCGCCTTCGTCGCCCACGGTCGTCGCCATGCCGGCATCGTCTAGCAGCTTTTTCAGCGCATGGAACACTTCGGCTCCGTAACGCAGCGCTTCGCGAAAGCTCGGTGCGCCGACCGGAATGATCATGAATTCCTGCATGTCGATGTTGTTGTTGGCATGCGCGCCACCGTTGATGATGTTCATCATCGGCACCGGCAATTGCATCGGCGCAGCACCGCCAAGATAGCGATAGAGCGGCAGGCCTGCCTGCTCGGCAGCAGCGCGCGCACACGCCATCGACACCGCCAGCATGGCATTGGCGCCGAGACGCGATTTGTTCTCGGTGCCATCGAGATCAATCATGGTCTGGTCGATGAAGGCCTGGTCTTCCACGTCGAGACCGATAATGGCTTCACAGATTTCGGTGTTGACGTGCTCGACAGCGTTCAGCACGCCCTTGCCGAGATAGCGCGACTTGTCGCCGTCACGCAGCTCAATGGCCTCGCGGCTTCCGGTCGACGCACCAGAAGGCACAGCAGCACGCCCCAGCACGCCGGACTCCAGCAGCACATCGGCCTCAACAGTGGGATTTCCACGGGAGTCGAGAATTTCCCGGGCGATGACATCAATAATTGCGCTCAATTTAATTCCTTAGGTTCGAATACAAGAACGATGGCGAACAGGTGTTCGCTCACCCCTCCGCTCAGATTTCCATCAGTTTGTGTTCAATAAATCCGCGCTGTTTCACCAGCACGTCGATTTCCTTCAACGTTTCCAGCAGTTCCTTCATCATATCGAGCGGCCAGGCATTGGGGCCATCCGACAGCGCACAAGCAGGGTTCGGATGCGTTTCCGCGAACACGCCGGCGACGCCAACCGCCACCGCCGCGCGTGCCAGAACCGGCACGAATTCACGTTGCCCGCCGCTGGTGGCACCCTGCCCGCCCGGTTGCTGCACCGAGTGCGTGGCGTCAAACACCACAGGACATTGCGTCGCGCGCATGATCGCCAACCCGCGCATGTCGGACACCAGCGTGTTGTAACCGAAGCTCACGCCGCGTTCGCATACCATGATCTGGTCGTTGCCCACCTCGCGCGCCTTGTCGACGACATTCTGCATGTCCCACGGCGCAAGGAACTGGCCTTTTTTAATGTTGACCGGCAGCCCGGTACGCGCAACGTTCTGGATAAAGTTGGTCTGGCGGCACAAAAACGCCGGCGTCTGCAGCACATCCACCACGGCCGCAACTTCATTCAGCGGCGTGTCCTCGTGCACGTCGGTCAGCACCGGCACGCCGATTTTGGCTTTGACTTCGGCCAGGATGCGCAGGCCTTCTTCGACCCCCAGGCCGCGAAACGACTGGGTAGACGAACGGTTGGCCTTGTCGAACGAAGACTTGTAGATGAAGGGGATGTTCAGCGCCGCGCACATTTCCTTCAACGCGCCAGCCGTATCCATCGCCAGTTGTTCGGATTCAATGACGCAGGGCCCGGCGATCAGGAACAAGGGGTGATCGAGACCCGCTTCAAAATGACAGAGTTTCATGCGTGCTCCTGTTGCTGCGCGGATGCAGCTTTAACCGTGGCCTGATACGCCAGCGCGGCCTGAACAAACGCGATGAACAACGGATGGCCGATACGCGGGTTGCTGGTGAATTCAGGATGAAACTGGCAACCGACGAACCAGGGATGTACAGCCTGCGGCAACTCAACCATTTCGCACAGATCGGTGCCCGGTGCGCGGCCCGCCACTACCAGGCCCTTTGCCTCAAGCTCGGCGAGCAGCGTGTTGTTGACTTCATAACGGTGGCGGTGGCGTTCGGTAATGCTGGCCGCGCCATACACTTCGCGTGCCAGTGTGCCCTCCTTCAACAGACACGGCTGGCCGCCCAGGCGCATGGTGCCGCCCAGATCAGACTGTTCATTGCGCGTTTCGATCTGACCGCCGCGATCCAGCCACTCGGTGATGAGGCCGATGACTGGATGCGTGGTGGCCGCATCGAATTCGGTGGAATGG
>MGZO01000005.1:14810-18000 GCA_001802655.1 Hydrogenophilales bacterium RIFOXYD1_FULL_62_11 | reverse complement strand
TCGACCACCGCCAGCTGCATGCCCAAACAGATGCCGAGATACGGCACCTTGTTTTCGCGCGCATAGCGGATCGCGGCAATCTTGCCTTCGACGCCACGCTTGCCGAAGCCGCCCGGGACCAGAATCGCGTCCATTCCCTTCAGGCAGTCGCTACCGGATTGTTCGATCTGCTCGGAATCAATGTAGTGAACCTTCACCTTGCTGAGGGTGTGCATGCCGGCGTGGATCATCGATTCCGACAGCGATTTGTAGGATTCGGTGAGGTCGACATACTTGCCAACGAAAGCAATATTGACGGTGTGCTTGGGGTGCTCCAGCGCGTTGACCAGTTTTTTCCAGATGGTCAAATCGGCCGCACGCGCCAGGATTTTCAGCTTGTGGCAGACGATTTCGTCCAGCATCTGGTCGTGCAACATCGCTGGAATCTTGTAGATCGAATCGGAGTCCAGCATCTGGATCACCGCTTCCGGCCGCACATTGGTGAACAGCGCAATCTTGCGGCGCTCTTCGACCGGGACTTCACGGTCGGCGCGGCACAGCAGGATATCGGGCTGAATACCGATTTCGCGCAGCTCTTTTACTGAATGCTGAGTGGGTTTGGTTTTCAGCTCACCCGCAGTCGGGATATAGGGCAGCAGCGTGAGGTGGATGAAGCAGGTGTTTTCCGGACCGTCTTCAAAGCCCATCTGGCGGATCGCTTCGAGAAACGGCAGCGATTCGATGTCGCCGACCGTACCGCCGATTTCCACCATCGCCACATCAGAGCCTTCCGCGCCAGCACGGATCGAAGCCTTGATTTCGTCGGTAATATGCGGGATGACCTGCACCGTGCCGCCCAGGTAATCGCCGCGCCGCTCCTTGTCGATCACCGACTTGTAAATCTGGCCGGTCGTAAAGTTGTTGCGCTTGGCCATTTTCGCGCTGGAAAAGCGCTCGTAATGGCCCAGGTCGAGGTCGGTTTCCGCGCCATCGTCGGTCACAAACACCTCGCCGTGCTGGAACGGGCTCATGGTGCCGGGATCGACGTTGATGTACGGGTCGAGCTTTAACAGGGTGACACGGATGCCGCGCGATTCGAGCAGCGCGGCGAGTGAGGCGGATGCGATCCCTTTCCCGAGGGAAGAAACCACTCCACCAGTGACAAACACATACTTCGTCATTTTACTAAGCGGGGGCGGGTGATGACAGATTCTACTCCATCACCCATGATGGCTCAATGACGAAGCAGCTGGACTGACGTCATGCGCAGGCTTATTGCGGGATTTGCAGGAGTGATTTGACCGGATTGGTGTGCACGTCGATGTCTTCAGTCTTGCGCGCGCTGATCACAAAGTGATTGGCTTCGCCGTAGCATGATAATGGGAATACCGCGATGACAACTTGCTTGCCCGCCAACGCATTCAACTGACCAGGGCCTCGTCCTTCACGGTGAAACCCCACAGCACCGGCGCTACGCCCGGCACGGTGGTCATGGCCAGCTCACCCTCGCAGGTTTTTCAAATCCAGCCCTTATGCGAAAAGCGCTGCAAATAGCCTGCACGCTCACCGTCTGAATAGGTTCAGTTCATCACAAAAGCCAGATAGAGCGCAAAAACCAGCAGTGACAACACAGCCAATCCGGGGATCCATTCAGTCCACTTTTGCGTGACGTTGTTGCCGGCGTTTGCATGCTGGCTCCCGGCAATACCAGTCACGCCCGCGTCAGGCGATGCCAGGTTGCCACCACCGTGTCGGGATTGAGTGAAATCGAACCGATTCCGGCAGCCACCAGCCAGTCGGCCAAGTCGGGATGGTCGCTCGGCCCCTGGCCGCAAATGCCGACGTATTTGCCCTGACGGTTGCAGGCGGCGATGGCTTCTGCCAACAGCTTTTTGACCGCCGGGTTGCGCTCGTCGAAACCTTCAGCAACCAGGCCGGAATCGCGGTCAATGCCCAGCGTCAGCTGGGTGAGATCATTACTGCCAATGGAAAACCCATCGACGTACTGCAGGAAGTCATCGGCCAGCAGCACGTTGGACGGGATCTCGCACATCATGATCAGGCGCAGCCCCTTGTCGCCGCGCGTGAGGCCATTGGCCGCCAGCAACTCGACCACGGTCGCGCATTCTTCCACCGTGCGCACGAAGGGAATCATCACTTCGACATTGCGGAAGCCTAGTTTCTCGCGCACATGCTTCAGCGCGCGGCATTCCAGTTCAAACGCCGGTCGGAACAACGCTGACACGTAGCGTGCCGCGCCGCGCAACCCCAGCATGGGGTTTTCTTCCTTCGGCTCGTAGCGGGCGCCCCCCACCAGATTGGCGTATTCGTTGGATTTAAAATCGGACAGTCGCACGATCACCGGCTGCGGCCAGAATGCGGCTGCCAGGGTGGCGATGCCCTCGGCCAGCTTGTCAACGTAAAAAGACACCGGGTCGGCATAGCCCGCAGTGCGCAGATCAATCTCGTCGCGCAGGGCGGGAGTCTGGCTGGCGTATTCCAGCAGCGCCAGCGGATGCATGCCGATCATGCGCGCAATGATGAATTCCAGCCGCGCGAGGCCGACACCATGATTGGGGATCTGCGCAAATTCGAACGCACGCTCGGGATTGCCGACGTTCATCATCAGCTTGACTGGCGGCGGCGGCAAGCTCTCGCTCGCCAGCGTTTCCACCGAAAACGCCAGTTTTCCGGCGTACACCAGACCGGTATCGCCCTCAGCGCACGACACCGTGACCACCTCGCCATCCTTTAATACTGTCGTCGCCTCACCCGTTCCCACCACGGCGGGAATACCGAGCTCGCGCGCGACAATCGCCGCATGGCAGGTCCGCCCGCCGCGATTGGTGACAATCGCCGCAGCGCGCTTCATCACCGGCTCCCAGTCGGGGTCGGTCATGTCGGTCACCAGCACGTCGCCCGCTTGCACCCGGCTCATTTGCGCCGGGCTGGCAACAATCCGTACTGCACCGGAGCCGATTTTCTGGCCGATGGCGCGGCCGCTGATGCGCACCTCACCGGTCGTTTCCAATGTGTAATGTTCACCCCCGCCGTGGACACGCGTCTTCACCGTTTCCGGCCGCGCCTGCACGATAAAGAGCTCGCCAGTCTCGCCATCCTTTGCCCACTCGATATCCATCGGCCGGCCATAGTGGTTCTCGATCGTCATGGCCTGGCGCGCCAGCTCCAGCACGTCGGCGTCGGTGAGGGA
>MGZO01000005.1:0-14804 GCA_001802655.1 Hydrogenophilales bacterium RIFOXYD1_FULL_62_11 | reverse complement strand
TCGGCGCAACGCAACCGGGGTGTCCTCGATCACGTTGCCACCGTCGCGCCACACCATGCGGATCGCCTTTTCACCCAGCTCACGCCGCACGACAGCCGGAAACCCCTGCGCCAGCATCGGCTTGTGCACATAAAACTCGTCCGGATTGACCGAGCCCTGCACCACGGTCTCACCCAGTCCGTACGCAGCGGTAATGAACACTGCATCACGGAAACCCGACTCGGTATCGAGCGTGAACATCACGCCCGCGCTCGCGCGGTCCGAACGCACCATGCGCTGCACCCCAGCAGACAGCGCCACCTCGGCGTGCGCAAAGCCATGGTGAACGCGATAAGCGATAGCGCGGTCGTTGTAGAGCGAAGCGAAGACTTTTTTGACGTGGGTGAGCAAGGCTGCCTCGCCGCATACATGCAAAAAAGTATCTTGCTGCCCGGCAAACGAGGCATCGGGCAAGTCCTCGGCCGTTGCAGACGAGCGGACCGCCACCGACACGCCTTCGCCCAGTGCGCGATACGCAGCACGCAGCCCGGCTTCCAGCGTAGGCGGCAGCACCGCCCCTTCCACCCAGGCGCGAATCTCTGCCCCGGCAACCGCCAGCGCAGTCACATCCGACACATTCAGTGCATCCAGCCGCGCATGAATGCGGCTGCGCAAATGATTATGGTCAAGGTAGTCCCAGAATGCCTGCGCCGTGGTGGCAAAGCCTCCCGGCACCTTGACGCCTGCATCCGACAGCGTGCTGATCATCTCGCCCAGCGACGCGTTCTTGCCACCCACACGTGGCACATCGTCCATCGACAGCGCTTCCAGCGGAACGATATAGTCAGACGGGTTACGTGCCATCCAGTCCTGCATCATTGACTCCATTCATTTTCATCGCGTCAGCGCAAGCGATCCCATCGGTGCCGGCGTACCCTGCTTTCAAGTTTAGCCGCATTGGATGAGCGGGTCCCGGAATCTCGCCGCGATCCGCCCGAATCGCATTCATAAAAATTTCATCTGCGCCCTATTTTTAAGTGAATGAAAACCGTTAAGAACTGGTTCTCGTCATCTTTTTTCGCCGTCGACACGTCAGCCTTCTCCTGATTAAGCGTCATGCCCGCCCATTCAGAAACCACGTCACGCCAATTACGCCCTACCGCCTGGGGTGCGGCGCTGCTCGCAGGATTCATCACCCAGCTGCTGCTTATTCTGTTTGTCACGCTGATCGCACTGCAGCAACTGGGCGTCACGACCGACAACCTCAATGCCGTTGTCGATGTTCACATGCGCAAGCAAAACCTGACTAAAACCATGCTGAACGTCGCGCGTGAGCGCACGCTGATCATGCTGACCCTGACCAAAATCGGGGATCCGTTCGAGCGCGACGACCTGCTCACCCAGTTCAACGAAAAAGGGACGGAATACGCCGTCGCCCGCCAGTCCCTGCAGGACATGCCGTTAAGCCCCCGGGAACGCAAATTGATCACGCTGCAACAACAACTGATCAAGATTGCGCAGCCAATCCAGACACAAGTCATCGACCTGATCAGCACCCAGCACAACCTGGAGGCTGAACAGATTGCCATCACCCGTGCCATTCCGACGCAAAACCAGGTGCTGGCCGTGTTGTTCCAGCTCGATGCCGAAACCCAGCATGTCGCACTGGCTGCCAGCCGCAAGGCGTATGAGGCACAAAAGGTGGCCCGCTTCTGGATGTATCTGCTGTGCGGCGCAGCATTGCTGGTGGGAGTGATCGTTGCCGCCGTGGTACTACGCTACACCACCCGCATCAGCCGTGAACGCGAACATCTGGCCATTCACGATGCGCTGACCGGCCTGCCCAATCGCCGCCTGCTGCTGGAATACCTGGAGCAGGCGCTGGCTCACGCCAGACGGAACAAAACCCTGATAGGCGTGCTGTTTATTGATCTGGATAATTTCAAGCGCGTCAATGACACCCTCGGCCACGCCGTGGGCGACCAGCTGATCTGCCACGTCGCCAGACGTCTGCGGGCAGCCGTGCGCAACGAGGATATCGTCGCCCGACTGGGTGGAGACGAATTCGTGGTGGTGATCAGCGATGTACATGCTGCCTCGCAAGTCCTGCACGTGGTGGACAAAATCCTGGCCGTCATGGTGGCGCCCTACCAGATTGCGGAACGTGAGCTCTTCAACAGCTGCAGCGTCGGCATCGGCGTGTATCCAACTGACGGCACCAGCTCAAGCGACTTGCTGAAAAACGCCGACACCGCGATGTATCACGCCAAGAGCAGCGGCAAAAACCGCTATCACCTGTATGACGCGGCGATGAACGCCATGGCCGAAGAACAGCTGCAACTGGATACCGATTTGCACTATGCGCTGGAACGCAACGAGTTCGTGTTTCATTACCAGCCACAGGTCAACCTCAACAGTGGACGCACCGACACCGTCGAAGCCCTGATCCGCTGGAACCACCCGGACAAGGGCCTGCTCAGTCCTGCCGCTTTCCTCGACATGCTGGAAGACACCGGCGAAATCATCCCTGTCGGGCGCAAGCTGCTTGGCACAGCGTGCGCCCAGGGCGCACGCTGGCACGCAGCGGGATTCAACGACCTGTCTGTCGCCATCAACGTTTCCAGCAAGGAGTTCTGGCACCAGGACCTGCTCGCCAACGTGCACGATGCGCTTGAGCGGTCCGGATTGCCGCCGCGGTCCCTGCAACTGGAACTCACTGAAGGCATTCTGATGGGCGACATGGACGTCGCTGTCCACAAAATCCTGGATTTGAAAGCGATGGGCGTATCAATCGCCATCGACGATTTCGGCACGGGCTACTCATCGCTCGCGCACTTGAAACGGTTTCCGCTTGATGTCCTGAAAATAGACCGCTATTTCATCAAGGATATCCGTCACGATTCGGTCAACGAAGCACTGGTCATTTCGATTCTCGCCCTGTGCAACGGCCTCAATCTTGATACGGTTGCCGAAGGCGTGGAGACCCGGAGCCAGCTCGACGTTCTGCGCAAAATCGGCTGCCCGGTCGTGCAGGGCTATTTAATCAGCCGGCCCGTTCCTGCCGATGACGTGATGGCCCTGCTTCAGCGCGACTGGTTGCAGGAACTGGACTTGCACAGCGAGACGCCAGCCTGACGAACGCCAGGCTTCAGGCAACACCGCCCCTGTGGCCGCGCCGTTGTCGCACCACTTCGAACATCGCCACCGCCATCGCAGCCGAGGCATTCAGCGACTCCACCTGACCCGGCATGGGAATTTGCGCGCACAGGCTCGCATTCAGGGTCACGGCTGAAGTCAGTCCGCTGCCCTCATTGCCCACGACCAGCGCCGTTGCGCCGGCATAATCCTGCGCATAAAAATCGTTTGCCTGACCCAGCGCCAGCGCGATGCTCTGACCGGAAAAGGCATTCAACCACGCCGCCAACTCCACGCCCTGCAGCATCGGCAGCACAAACTGCGCGCCTTGTCCGCCGCGCAGCGCCTTGGGCGACCACGCGTCATGGCAGCCCCGCGACAACACCGCCAGCGTGGCACCCGCCGCCGCCGCCGTCCGCAGCATGGAACCCAGGTTGCCCGGATCCTGAATGTCCTCCAGCACGATGACGAGCGGCGTAGCTTCGATTTCTGACGGGGTGAGCCAGGCCGCCTCGGCCAGCATGCCGGTTGGGGTGGCGACGGGCGAGAGTTCGGCAAACAGCGCATCGGGCAGCACGATCGCCTTGGCCTGCGGACAACGCGTGGCCAATTGCTCGAAGCGCGCTGCATCAAATGAAGCCGCGCGCACCAGCGTATGTGGCTGTCCGCCCGCGTCCAGATAAGTGACCAGCAAATGCTCGCCGTCGAGCACGCTCATCTGAGCTTCGCGCCGCGCACGGGCTGTATCGGCAAATTTTTTCAGCCGCTTGAAAATGGGGTTGTCGCGTGAGGAAATGGCAGTTTCGATCATCTGCCGATTATCCGTGATCCACCCCGCCCGGCGTACACTTCCCTTATGCGCATCGCTCTCATCACCCCCTACGGCCGCGAACATCGCAATGGCAACTGGCACACCGCCGCACGCTGGGCGCGCTTCCTGCGCGAGGCCGGGCACACCGTTCGGGTGCAGCAGGAATGGGATGGCCGTCCGACCGACCTGATGCTGGCGCTGCATGCGCGGCGCAGTTTTATCTCGATAAAAGCCTTCGCCGATCGCTTTCCCGACCGCCCGTTATTGCTGGCATTGACTGGCACCGATCTTTACCGCGACATCCATGACAACGCCGACGCCCAGCAGGCGCTGGAACTCGCGCACCGCATCATCGTGCTGCAGGAACGAGGCATCGACGAACTTACCCCGCACCAGGCTGCAAAAACACGGGTGATCTATCAGTCCGCGCCCGACATCACGCACAAGCCGCCAACCAGCGACAGGTTCGAGGTGCTGGTGATCGGCCATTTGCGCGAAGAAAAAGACCCGTTCCGGCCCGCGTTGGCGACCGCTTATCTCGCCGACCATTCAAGCATTCAGGTGACCCATTTTGGCGACGCCTTGAGCGAAGCGATGGCCGATACCGCCCTGCTAGCGCAGAGCAAACTGCCACGCTGGCACTGGGCTGGGGCGGTGCCGCATAAAACCGTGCTCAAGCACCTGTCCCGCGCGCACCTGATGGTCATCAGCTCGGTCATGGAAGGCGGGGCGAATGTCATTTGCGAAGCCCTGGCGGCCGATGTGCCGGTGCTGGCGTCACAGATGTCTGGCAACATCGGCATGCTGGGCGAGGATTACCCCGGCTATTTCCCGGTAGGCGATGAAAGGCATCTGGCCCGGCTGATGTCGCAGGCTGAAAGCGACCCTGCGTTTTATGCCGCCCTGCTCAGCCATGCCCGCATACGGCGCAGCCTGATGCGTCCGGAGCAGGAAGCCAGCCGATTAAGACAAGCTGTAGCCGAATATGAACAGCGGATCACTTTACCCGCTTGACGCATCGCTTATGCTGTCGCCTGCTCAAAATCCAGACTCGCCCATGTCAACCCTCGAACACTTCATCCCTGGCAAGGACGCTTCATTAGAAGCGTCGATTGCCACGCTGCAATCCAAGCTCAATGCGATCGGCTTTCACATCGAGGAGCGCTCCTGGCTCAATCCGGTGGAAGGGGTGTGGTCGGTTCATATCCGTGATCGCGACTGCCCATTGTTATTCACCAATGGCAAGGGTGCATCGGAACTGGCAGCACGGGCGAGCGCGCTGGGCGAATACTTCGAGCGGCTGTCGACCAATTACTTCTGGACGCACTTTTATCTGGGCACGACGCTGGCCGAACGGGAATACACCCACACGCCGGATGAACACTGGTTTACCGCAGACGACGATGCCTGGCCAAGCGGCCTCCTCATCCCGGAACTGCACGCGTTTTACAACCCGGATGGCAACGTGCGTGCCAACCAGCTGATCGACCTCAATTCAGGCAATGCCGCACGCGGTATTTGTGCCATTCCCTATCAGCGGCTTGGCGATGGCAAAACGGTGTATTTCCCGGTCAATCTGATCGGCAATTTATACGTCAGCAACGGCATGTCGGCCGGCAACACGCTGATGGAAGCGCGCACCCAGGCGCTGGCCGAAATCTTCGAACGCCATATCAAGTTCCGCATCATCGAAGAAGGACTTTGCCTGCCTGACGTGCCCGACGCCGTGATCAACCGGTACCCGCATATTGCCGCCGGCATACGCGGCCTGCGCGAAGCCGGCTTCGGCATCCTGGTGAAAGACGCTTCGCTCGGTGGCCAGTATCCGGTGATGAACGTCACCCTGCTGCACCCGCAGGATCAGGGCTGCTTTGCCAGCTTCGGCGCACACCCGCGTTTTGAGGTTGCACTGGAACGCGCACTGACCGAACTGCTGCAAGGCCGTGCGCTCGATTCGCTGGCAGGCTTTCCTGCGCCTGGCTTCGATCAGAGCGAAATCGCTGACCCGCAGAATCTGGAAATCCACTTCGTCGATTCCAGCGGCGTCATCAGCTGGCAGTTCCTGCGCGACACCCCTGACTACGAATTTGTAGATTGGAATTTCGGCACCACCACCGAAGAAGATTACACGTGGTCGGTCAACGCGCTGCACGAAGCCGGGCACGACATTTATATCGCCGACTTCACCCACCTCGGCGTCTACGCCTGTCGCATGCTGGTGCCGGGCGTTTCGGAGATTTATCCGGTTGAAGAACTCGAGTTCGAAAACAACAGCGTCGGCAATCTGATACGCCCAGCCCTGTCACGCCTGCCCGACTTGACGGACGACGAATGCGCCGACCTGCTTGATTTGATTGATGAGCTTGAATTGGCAGACGACCGGCTGGTGACCGTGTTGATCGGACTTGCCCCCGATCCCGACTCGCCATGGACCGACATCCGCGTAGGTGAAATCAAATTGCTGCTCGCCCTGGCAATTGGTGACGATGAGGCGATTCTTGAGGGGTGCAACTGGATCGAGCAATACGGCCAGCGTAGCGAGGCACGCTTGAAGGTCTATCGCTGTATCGCGGACCTCGCCCAGCTTGCCGATCCCAATCCCTTCGAGTCAGCACTGGCTCTGTTATACGGCCGCGAAACGCTGCAACAAGCTTTTGCTTTGTTTAATCAGGACAAACGGTTTTTCGGACTGACTGCACTGGGCAGCAATTTTGAAGGCAGCGCGATTCATCAACGCTTGCTGGAGGCTTATCGAAAAGTGCGGAGTTAGCTGGAAAGGAGTTGAGTTCGTGGCAGGACTCGACCCGAACAACAGGCACCCGGTCCAAGGTGCACTTAATCTGTATGGCGCGATAAACGGACGATGCCCGTTCAAAAAGGCGATCACTTGTATTTTCTGGGCGCCGACGGCATTTGAACGTGAGAGTCCTTGTGACGGAAGTTGATGCGACCCTTGGTGAGGTCGTAGGGTGACATTTCAATCGTGACCTTGTCGCCGGTCAGAATTCGAATGCGGTGCTTGCGCATTTTGCCGGAAGCGTAGGCGATGATTTCAACGCCGTTGTCCAACGTAACGCGAAAGCGCGTTTGTGGCAGCACTTCGTTGACAACGCCTTCAATTTCTACAAGTTCTTCTTTCGCCATAGTGTGTTCCTTAAGTGATAAGCCGATAACGCGGCGAGCCATGCGCCAGCGCTGGGGATGCGTAAGATCGCAATGTGAACCGCAGCAACAGCGCCGAGTGGCGGATGTCAGTAAAAATAGCCGGGGAAAAGGCAAACCAAAAGACCCGTCTGGTCGATTAGTATGATGGCCAGAATCGGTCTTGGCAAGAAAAAGCCTTGTCTAGGCTAACAAAGCGCCAAAAATCCGGTCAATCCACGGTGTAACGCGGATTGACCCCATTTTCACGCTAGCCGCGCTGACGCGCCGTCTCATACAAACACAAGGCTGCCGAAACCGACACATTGAGGCTTTCGACCGTACCACCGAGCGGGATGCGCGCGACCTGATCACAGCTTTGCTTGACCAGGCGCCGGATGCCCTCGCCTTCTGAACCCAACACCCAGGCGATGCCGATTTTGGCATCAATGCCGGACAAGGTCTGGTCACCGTCCATGTCGGCGGCGATGACCCAGATGTTTTGCTCTTTAAGCTCTTCGATGGTGCGCGCCAGGTTGGTGACCATGATGTAAGGCACGGTTTCGGCCGCGCCCGAGGCGACCTTTTCAACGGTGGCGTTGATGCCGACCGCATTGTCTTTCGGTGCAATCACCGCATGCGCGCCGAAGGCATCGGCAGAACGCAAAATCGCGCCCAGATTGTGCGGATCGGTGACGCCATCCAGAATCAGCAGCAGCGGAGGACCCTTGATGTTTTCCAGGATATCGTCGAGCGAATGACTGAGCGCAACCGGCTTGACGCGCGCAACCACACCCTGATGCTTGATGTCCTTGCCCACCAGCCGCGCCAGACGCGCAGGTTCAACCTGCGCGAGATTAACCTGGCAGGTTTTGGCCTGCGCGACCAGATCGCGCGAACGCGCATCACGGCGGGTGAGATCGAGGTAGATCTCCAGCACGCCAGCCGGGTCGTGACGCAAGCGGGCCAACACGGCATGAAAACCGTAAATCAGTTTCTCGGGAGATTTGGACTTCTCGCTCATTTCTTTTTGCCACCCGTTCTGGCTCTGCCCGGCTTCTTTTTTGGAGCAGAAAATTCCGCCGCAACGTCGTCCGCAGACTCGATCGTCTCGACCAGCGCAAAATCGATCTTGCTGGTTTCGATATCGGCGCGCATCACCTTGATCCGCACCCGGTCACCTAAACGATAACGCTTGCCGGTCCGTTCACCGAGCATCCAGTGCTTGCTCTGGTCGTAATGAAAATAATCCTGACCGAGTTCTGAAACGTGAACTAGGCCTTCGATGAAAATCTCGTCAAGTGCGACAAACATGCCAAAGTTGGTGACTGCGCTGACGGTTCCGTTGTATTCGTCGCCAATGCGGTCGCGCATGAAATAGGTTTTGAGCCAGGCGTCGACATCACGGGTGGCATCGTCGGCACGGCGCTCGGTCATCGAGCAATGCACGCCGATTTCCGCCAGGCCCTTGACGGGCAGCTTTTCGCCGTTCAGCACCGCCTTGATGCCACGATGCACCAGCAAGTCGGGGTAGCGACGAATCGGCGAGGTGAAGTGGGTGTAGGCCTCATAGGCCAGACCGAAATGGCCCTTGTTGTCCGGGCTGTAGACCGCCTGCTTGAGCGAGCGCAGCATCACGGTCTGCAGCAAACCGGCATCAGGACGCGGCTTGATCTGCTCCAGGAGTGTGGCGTAATCCTTGGCGTGCGGCTTGTCTCCACCGGCCAGATCCAGGCCAAACTCGGCCATGAATCCGCGCAGCGCAGCGAGCTTCTCCGGGGTCGGGCCTTCATGGACACGGAACAGTGCGGGCTGCTGGTTGGCGTGCAGATAATCCGACGCGCAGACGTTGGCGGCCAGCATGCATTCCTCGATGATGCGGTGGGCGTCGTTGCGGATCACCGGCACGATGGCCTTGATCTTGCCTTCATCGTCGAACTGCATCTGCGTTTCGGTCGAGCCGAAGTCAATCGCGCCCCGTTTGGCGCGCGCCTTCAACAAAGTGCGAAAGAGCTTATCCAGCGCCTGCAAATGCGGCATCAGTGCCGTCTGCTTCGCATCAGGCTGGGTCGCACCGGAAAGCCAGTCCCACACCTGATTGTAGGTCAGGCGTGCATGCGAATAAATCACCGCTGGATAAAAACGATATTCCTTGATGTTGCCGGTGCTGCTGACTTGCATGTCGCACACCATCGAGAGGCGATCGACTTCCGGGTTGAGCGAACACAGGCCATTGGACAATGCCTCGGGCAACATGGGGATGACGCGGCGCGGGAAATAAACTGAATTGCCGCGTTCGTAGCCTTCCGTGTCGAGCGCGTCACTCGGCTTGACGTAATGGCTGACGTCGGCAATCGCAACAATCAGGCGGAAGCCGCTGCGGCCGAGCGGTTCGCAATACACCGCGTCGTCGAAATCGCGCGCAGTTTCACCGTCGATGGTCACCAGCGGCAAGTGGCGAATGTCTTCGCGGCCGGCCATGTCTTTCTTCAGCACCTTGTTCGGCAATCCTGCCGCCTGCTTTTCCACGTCCGGCGGGAACACATACGGCAGGTCGTGCTTGCGCAACGCAATCTCGATTTCCATGCCCGGACCGGTGTAGCTACCGAGAATTTCGCTGACGCGACCTATGGCTTCATTGTGCGCGCCGGGCTGGGTGACGATTTCCACCGTCACCACCTGGCCGGATTGCGCTGCGCCCTCGTTTCCTGCCGGGACGAGAATATCCTGGTTGATACGACGGTTTTCCGCGATCAAAAAGCCAATGCCATCTTCGGAATAGTAGCGACCGACGACGAACTTGTTGACGTGCTCCAGCACCTCAACGATTTTGGCTTCACGCCGTCCACGCCGGTCAAATCCCGCCACCCGAACCAGCACCTTGTCACCGTGCAGCACGCGGTGCATTTCCTTGGGAGACAAAAACAAATCATCACCGTCTTCGTCGGGCGAGACAAAGCCAAAGCC
This sequence comes from Hydrogenophilales bacterium RIFOXYD1_FULL_62_11, assembly GCA_001802655.1. Lineage (GTDB taxonomy): Bacteria > Pseudomonadota > Gammaproteobacteria > Burkholderiales > Thiobacillaceae > Thiobacillus. The sequence continues at coordinate 4,771 of MGZO01000005.1, read as the reverse complement.
ATCCGGATGCCCTTCGACCCGGCCCTTGATGAGATCCAGTTTGTCGGGCAAGCAAAGCAGGCGCTTGCGGTTCAGCATCAGCTGGCCATCGCGTTGCATCGCACCCAGACGACGCTGGAACAGCTCGCGCTCGTCATCGGTGATCTTCAGCTGTTCGGCCAGCGCGTCCGCATCAACCGGACAGCCTGCCTCAGTCAGTAACTGCAAGATATATTCACGGCTGGGCAAGGGCGATTCGTAGCGCTCGATTTCGCGCTCATAGAACGGATCAGCCAGGCGAATCGCCGGAATTTTGTGTTTAGCCGAACGGCTATTTGATTTGTTCGTTGACAATTTATTCTCTGCTCTCTAGAATGCGCGCCTTATTGCCCAGATGGCGGAATTGGTAGACGCGCACGGTTCAGGTCCGTGTGCCGCAAGGTGTGGAGGTTCGAGTCCTCTTCTGGGCACCAGTTGTAAGCAAAAAGCCGACCTTGTGTCGGCTTTTTGCTTGTGTAGATTCAATCTCGGGCATTACGCCTCGTAAGGATGACGACGCACAATTGTCTCCACCCGATCTGGTCCGGTCGAGACGACGTCAACCGGCACTTCGCACAATGCTTCCATTCGTTTGAGATAGGTTTGCGCTTTTTGCGGTAACTTGTCAAATTCTTGCACGCCCACCGTGGTGTCGCTCCAACCTGGCAAGTCTTCGTAGATCGGCTCGACACGCGCAATGGATTCGGCTCCCACGGGCAGAATGTCACATACCTCACCGTCAACTTTGTAGCCAACACAGACACGCACGGTTTCCAGACCATCCAGCACGTCAAGTTTCGTTACGCACAGCCCCGACACTCCATTGATCTGAATTGAGCGCTTGAGCGCAGCAGCATCAAACCAGCCACAACGTCGCGCACGGCCCGTGGTGGCCCCAAATTCGTGGCCCTTCTCACCAAGATACTGGCCGACGTCGTCGAACAGTTCGGTCGGGAAAGGCCCGGAACCTACGCGTGTGGTGTAGGCCTTGGTAATGCCCAGCACGTAATGCAGTGTATTCGGTCCGACACCCGCGCCGGTGGACGCACCGCCAGCGGTGCAGTTGGACGAGGTCACGAAAGGGTAGGTACCGTGGTCGATGTCAAGCAGCGTACCCTGTGCGCCCTCGAACAGCAGGTTGCCACCCGCCTTGTTGGCTTCGTAGAGGCTGCGCGGTACGTCAGCTATCATCGGCTTCAGGCGATCGGCCATGGCCATCATGCTGTCTAGCGACTGGTTGAAATCAACCACGTCAACCTTGTAGTAGTTTTTCAGCATGAAGTTGTGATGATCAAGTACCTCGCCAAGTTTGGCGGCAAAGCGTTCGCGATGGAACAAGTCCTGCAGGCGCAACGCACGACGCGCAACCTTGTCTTCATAGGCTGGCCCAATGCCGCGACCCGTGGTGCCAATTTTTCCCGCCCCCTTGGCAATCTCACGCGCCTGATCAAGCGCCACGTGATGCGGCATGATGAGCGGGCAGGCTTCGCTGAGTTTCAGGCGGCTAGCGACATCCACGCCAGCTGCAATCAGCATATCCATTTCTTCCAGCAGCGCCGTCGGTGAAAGCACCACGCCGTTGCCGATGTAGCACGTAACGTTGTCACGCAGAATGCCGGATGGAATCAGGTGCAGAACGGTTTTCTTGCCGGCTACCACCAGGGTATGGCCGGCGTTGTGACCGCCCTGGAAGCGCACCACGCCCTGCGCACGGTCGGTCAACCAATCGACTATTTTGCCTTTGCCTTCGTCGCCCCACTGAGTGCCGATGACGACGACATTTTTTGCTGCCACGTTATTTGTTGCCACAGCGAAGCCTCCCTTTATTGTGCTGCCACTTTATTAAGCAACGGAACTGGCAATGGCCAGTTCACGTAAATCCAGACTGAAACCGGTGGCCGGACGCGCCCGGCCGAATACCCGCCCTACTTCGTCGTAGCGTCCGCCCTGCGCAATTGCATGGCTACGCCCACCCGTATAAGCGGCAAACACCACACCACTGTGATAGCCGTAGCCACGCAACTCGGCCAAGTCATAAGCAGCATTGACGCCAACCAAGCCGCGATCGAGTCCCTCCAGCGTATCCAATGCGCTCTGCACTGTCGCCAATTGCGGCAGGCATGCGCGCGCCTCCGCTAACACGCCGCGGTCTCCATACAACCGTGGCAACGCAGCGAAGGCATCGCGCAAAGCTGCAGACAGCCCCGCAGTGAGAACACTCACCGTACTGCTGTCCTTGGCCTGCAAAGCGCCGAACAACTGATGTTCAAGCTCCCCATCCAACCTGGCTTCTTGAGCCAAAGCACGGTAAACCCCAACATGGCCGATGTCGAGTTGCAGCGAGTCGACGCCACACGCCGACAGCCCTTGCAACATCAAAGTCAGGATTTCGAGATCGGCTTCAGCACCCGGCTCTCCATACAACTCGGCGCCGATCTGGATCGGCTCGCGTGAGCGATGAAAGCCATCCGACTGGGTGTGTAGCACGCTACCTGCGTAACACAGACGATTCACTGCATTGGCCGTCAGCAAATGTGCATCGATACGCGCCACCTGCGGCGTGATGTCGGCGCGCACCCCCATCAATCGTCCGGACAATTGATCAACCAGTTTGAAGGTCTTGAGATCGAGATCCGCCCCCACGCCAGTCAACAGGGAGTCGACATACTCCATCAGCGGCGGGATCACCAACTGATATCCACGGCTACGGAACAGATCGAGCAAGGCACGCCGCATGTCCTCCATACGCCAGGCTTGCGGGGGCAGGACATCTTCTACATTTTCAGGGAGCAACCAGGCAGCCATTTCAGCTCAACAATTCAATTCAACACCATCAACAAAAAAACGCCGCCCAACATCGAGGCAGCGCCGATAGAACGCAACTGGCCATCGCCAGCCCCCACATCCAGCGAAAACCATCACGCCAGATGGCGGGTGCAGCAAATGGCAGCAGCACCCCTCTCAATTACCAGCAACAAGCCAATTGCAGCAAGCCAGTTAAACCGGTCATTTACCGCCAGCGGCACGCGGATTCTTCATGTATTTAAAGAAGTCCGCACTGGGATCGAGCACCATCACATCGCTCTTGTTCTTGAAGCTTTCACGATAAGCCTGCATCGAGCGATAAAACGCGTAGAACTCGGGATTTGTTCCATATGCTGCGGCGTACACAGCTGACGCTTTGGCATCACCCGCACCCTTAACGCCCTGCGCTTCGCGATAAGCTTCGGCGACGATCACCTGCTTCTGCTTGTCGGCGTCAGCCTTGATCTTCTCGGCCTCTGCGGCACCGGTCGAGCGCAATTCATTGGCTACTTTTTTGCGTTCGGCATCCATGCGGCGATACACGTTCTCGGAAACCGACGATGGCAGTTCGACGCGTTTGATGCGTACATCAACCACCTGAACGCCCAAGGTACTTGCAAAACGGTCAGCACTGGTGCGAATCGCACGCATCACATCGTCGCGCTTACCGGAAACCACATCGTTTATCGAACGTTTACCAAACTCGGCACGCAAGCCATCATTCACGGTTTGCTTCAAACGAATCGCCGCACGGCTCTCGTCACCGCCAACCGAAACATAGAACTGCTTGGCATTGACGACGCGCCACTTGATGAACGAGTCGACCAGCACGTTTTTCTTTTCGGAGGTAATGAAGCTTTCGGGATCAGCATCATCAAGAGTCAAAATGCGCGTATCAAAAAAACGCACGTTCTGGACCAGCGGCAATTTGAAATACAGGCCCGGCTTCTGCTTCACCGAGACCACCTCACCGAGCTGGAAAACCAGTGCATTTTGAGTCTGGCTGACGGTAAACATGCTACCGCTCAGCACGATAGCCACTACAGCCAGCCCGATCACAACGGGCGCAAAATTAATCTTCATGGCCGATCCTCCCGATCGCGGCTGCGGAAGGCATCACGTGAACGTGGGTCTGATGCTGCAGCGGGCGCCACAGCGGGTGATGGCGACAACGACTCAGGTGCACCCGCATAAGGCTGGCTCACGATCTGCTGCAGCTTGTCGAGTGGCAGATACAACAAACTGTTGCCCTTCTGATCGACGATCACTTTTGTTGTGTTATTCATCACGGATTGCATCGTGTCGAGATAAATCCGCTCACGCGTAACCTGAGGAGCTTTCGCATACTGAGTAACAATCTGGGAAAACCGATTCGCCTCACCCTCGGCGTTTGCAATCACAGACTGCTGATACCCCTCGGCCTCTTCTTTGAGGCGCGATGCGAAGCCGCGCGCACGTGGCACCACATCGTTGGCATAAGCCTCTGCTTCATTTTTCAGGCGCTCGCGATCCTGACCGGCCTTCACCGCATCGTCGAATGCCGATTGCACCTGCTCAGGCGGCTGAATATTCTGCAAAGTCAGCTGGCTGATCGTGATGCCTGTCCTGTAGCGATCAAGAATCAACTGTGTCAGCGATCTGGCGCGCGTAGCGATTTCGGCACGCCCCTCGTAGAGCACGAAATCCATCTTGTTTCGTCCGACGATTTCGCGCATCGCACTTTCAGCCACCTGACGCACAGTCTCCTCGGGCGCGCGGTCGACAAAAAGGAAATCCTTGGGATCTTTGATGAGGTACTGCACCGCGAATTGCAAATCGACAATATTTTCATCATCGGTAAGCATCAGTGATTCGCGCAGCATTTCGTTCTTGACGTTGCTGCGATAACCAATTTCAACCGTACGCACCTGATCGATGTTGACGACTTCGCGCGACTCGATTGGCCACG
>MGZO01000004.1:3132-6698 GCA_001802655.1 Hydrogenophilales bacterium RIFOXYD1_FULL_62_11 | reverse complement strand
CGGATCAATGCCCGGGCGCTGAGGCCCGCTTCCCTGAAAGAGACCCGCCTCGCTGTTGCGGTGGGTGTTCTGGCGGCCGATGCGCTAGCCGCCTTGCCCAATCCCCCGCCCATTCTGGCGGTGCTGGTGCCGCGTGCGTGGTATGTCAAAAGTGGGCGCGAGCGTCTGACCGATGACGGCAACCGTCTTGCCTCGGCTATTTACATTTCAACCGATCGAGCGGCAAGCCGCTCTGATTCGTCTGGCCTTTCCCGGCGCGCATCGCGTTGGCGTGCTGTTGAGCGCAAACCAGAGCGGGCTGCTGGACGAACTGGAAACCGACCTGCGCACGCAGGGATTGAGTCTGGTAAACGCGATCCTGGCGAAAGACGAACAGCTGATCACGCCGCTCGAGAATGTCTTGTCTGAGGCCGATTTGCTGTTGGCGCTCCCCGATCCGGTGGTTTTCAACCGCAATACCGCACAGAGCATTTTGCTGACCTCGTATCGCTATCGCCACCCGGTATTCGGTTATTCACGGTCGTTAACGCGGGCCGGTGCCCTGTTGTCGCTGCACTCCAGCCCGGCAGAAATCGGTCGTCAGACAGCGGAATGGGTCAGTAACGCGCTGCTTGGACCAGTTGTCCGGCTGCCAGCACCCGCTCATCCTGCGTATTTCAGTATTTCGATCAATGAACAGGTCGCACGCTCGCTTGGTTTTACTTTGCCACCCGAAGCCGCGTTGGAAAAACGTTTGGGAGGCATGCGCTGATGGCGTCGATTGGAGTGCGCGGGCGCGTCATTGGCCTGGCTTTGGTGCCGATGGCGATTATCGGGATATTGCTGCTGTTCCAGCTCATTACCGGAAAAATCGACGATCTCGACCAGTCGCTGCGCTCCCGCTCCGCGGCGATTGCGCGCCAGCTGGCGCCGGCAGCCGAATATGGCGTAGCTTCGGGAAATACCGAAGTGCTGCAAACGCTTCTGGATAAAGCGGCCATCGAGCCGGATATTCGCGGTGTAGCGGTGTTTGCTGAAAGTGGCCAGTGGCTGGCGGAAGCTGGGCAGGGTGCCTGGAGCAAGCCTATGGAAAGCAAATTGCCGGCCAATCGCATGCATTTGATCGAGTACAAGAACCGGCTGGTGTATTTCGCGCCGATTACGCGCACCGAGCTGGTGGTGGACGATTTTCAGACGTTCGACACCCTGGATACCCCCGAGTTCGAGTCGCAGACAAAGCTGCTGGGCTGGGTGGGGCTGGATGTGTCGCGCAACGCCACCCTCAAGAGCCAGCGTGAAGCCATCGTGCGCAGCCTGCTGATTCTGCTGGCGGGTCTGGGCGTCAGTCTATTCCTTGCCTGGCGCATCGGCCGACAGATTACGCGGCCGATTCTGGCCTTGACCCATACCGTCAGCAGAATTGGCGAGGGGCATCTGAACGAGCGTGTCACGCCAAGCGGCGAAGCGGAACTGGGCACGCTGCAGCGCGGAATCAACCACATGGCCGCGCATCTTCAGGCCATGCAGGGGCAAATGCAGGAAAAAATCGATCAGGCCACTGCGCGCCTGGTTTTTCAGGCGAGTCACGATGTCCTGACCGGGCTCATCAACCGGCGGGAATTTGAGCAGCGCCTGGAGCACACCTTGTTGTCTGCTTTGCAGCACGACCGGGAACACGCGCTGTGTTACATGGACCTCGATCAGTTCAAGGTGATTAACGACACTTGTGGCCACGCTGCAGGCGATGAACTGCTGCGGCAGTTGACCCAGTTGCTCAGGGGGAAATTGCGCGAACGCGACACGCTGGCGCGCCTTGGGGGCGATGAGTTCGCTTTGCTCCTGGAAAACTGCAACATCCAGGATGCGCTTGAAGTGGCTGAGACTTTCCTGGCTGAAGTGCAGCGTTTCCGTTTTAAATGGGAGGACCGTATTTTTGCGGTCGGAATGAGCGTGGGCATGGTGGCGATCAACCGTGACAGTGGTGCTGTATCGAACCTGATGTCGGCGGCCGATGCGGCCTGCTATGTCGCTAAAGACCGTGGCCGCAACCAGATTCACCTTTATGAAAGCAGCGATTCCGATCTGTTGCGTCATCGGGGTGAAATTCAGTGGGTCACGCGCATACAGCATGCACTGGAAGAAAATAAGCTGCGCCTGTTGTGGCAGGAAATCCGCCGTGCCGATGGCGCACCCGGAGCGGCTCGCCATGTTGAATTGCTGTTGCGCATGGTGGATGCGGACGGTTCTGAAATTCCCCCAATGGCATTCATTCCGGCTGCTGAGCGTTATTCACTGATGCCGAAGATTGATAGCTGGGTGATCAAGGAAGCGATGCGGGTCTGTCAAAACCATCTGACATCCGGCCAGACGCAGGCTTGCCTCTTTGCAGTCAATTTGTCGGGAACCTCGCTGAAAGCACCGGAATTCCGCAACATGTTGCTTGCGTATCTGCAGGAAACCCCGGCGCTTGGGCCACATTTGTGCTTTGAAATCACGGAAACGGCAGCAATTGGCAACCTGGTGGTCGTCAATGAGTTCATCGAAGCGATGCGTGAGTTTGGCTGCAGTTTTTCACTCGACGACTTTGGCAGTGGCCTGTCGTCCTTTGTGTATCTGAAAAACCTGAAAGTGGACTACCTCAAGATCGACGGCTCATTTGTGCGCGATATCGTCAAAAACCCCATCGATCGTGCCATGGTCGAGGCGATCAATACCATCGGCCATCAGATGGGACTGAGGACGGTGGCCGAGTTTGTCGAATCAGAAGCGATTCTGGCGCTATTGCAGCAGATCGGGGTCGATTACGTACAGGGCAACGTGGTGCATTGCCCTGCGCCTTTAGAAAAACTGTGCAGTGTGTCCTGAGCAATCGAGGGCGCGGGTCAGTGTGTTACCCCAAAACCGGCATCGATAACGGTCTGCATCAGTGTGGCGGGGGCAATGCGGTCGGGGTCATACACCACCTTGGCTTGACCCGGATCGAGCGTGACGCTTACGCTTTGCACGCCAGGCAAGGCGGTCAGCACGTTTTGCACGCTGTTGACGCAGCCACCGCAGGTCATGCCGGTGACAGTGAATTGGATAGTGGTCATGCTGTGCCTCGAAAAAATAGCTGAGGCGGGGATTTTACTTTTTGCGCGGGCGTTTGCGCAGGGCTTCTTTGGTGTGGTCGATCAGGCGATCTGCCACGACTTCCGCATCGACGGTAAATGTACCATTGGCAAGTGCCGCTTTAACCGATTCGATCTTGCTGGTATCGGCCACGTCGACTGACGCCAATTGGGACTCCAGTGAGCGGAGGCGGGTACTCGACTCAGTTAGCGTGAGCGAATCGCTGCCGCTGGCTTTGGACGTCGATGCCTTACCCGCGCCTTTACCTTGGGTGGCAGATACTTTAGCGGCAGTGGTAGGGGGGGTACGCTTATCGATTTTCACGGTAAATCCTGATCGCGGGGGAGTCGAGCATTGGACGAACCTAGTCCGTCAATTATCTATCGGCAGTCTGCCCGATTACTTTAGGCCATTATTAAACCTGTCCCAACAAAGGAATGACCCCATCCAGGCCAACTTGGTTCAGGGCGTGGCTG
>MGZO01000004.1:0-3112 GCA_001802655.1 Hydrogenophilales bacterium RIFOXYD1_FULL_62_11 | reverse complement strand
AGGCGACGCTCACGCCCGCTTCAGCCATCATTTTCAGGTCATTTGCCCCGTCACCCATGGCTATCACCTGATCACGCCGGAGTCCCAGTTCGGTGCGCACCTGATTAAGCCAGTCCGCCTTGGCTTGTGCGTCGACAATATTACCGAGGACCCGCCCACTGAGTTTGCCGTCGATGATCTCCAGGGTATTGGCGGCGGTGAAATCAAGCCCGAGCCGCGCTTTCAGGCGCTCGGTAAAAAAAGTGAAGCCGCCCGACACCAGCAGGGTCTTGATTCCAGCTGCGCGCGCCGCAGTCAGCAAGGTTTCGGCGCCCGGAGAAAGTTGCAGTCGCTCGTCGTACACCCGCTGCAGAGCAGATTCATCCAGCCCTTCCAGCAGCGATACACGGCGCCGCAGGCTTTCGGCAAAATCGATTTCGCCGCGCATGGCTGCTTCGGTAATGGCTGACACCTGCGGTTTGAGCCCCTGCATATCGGCGATTTCGTCTATGCATTCGATGGTGATGAGGGTGGAGTCCATGTCCATCACCAGCAGGCCAAAATCGCCGATGCGGCGCTCGGCGGGCACCCAGCCACAGTCGAATGCATTTGTCTCGCAGTAGGCAGCGACCTCGGCACGCAATTGCTCATCGGCCGCCAGCAGCCGGAAAGCGCTGAGTGAAAGGGCCTCAATGCCCCTTGCGGCGGCAAGCTTGGCAAGGTGCTTGAGGCTAGGCGTTGGGATATTTTTTCCCTGAACTATCAGATTCATTTCAATGGCTTATTTGAGCAAGTTAAACAAGGTGATGACATGCGCAACCCGGGCATCCGAGGCGACGCCAGCATCGCCCGACGCCGGCAACTGCCAGCGCAGGCGGTTTTCGCCTGCCAGCTTGATATCGCGCCGGGTCTGGATCAGCTGAATGATGCGGCCCGGATCGATTGGTGGCTGCGCCACGAACTGCAGCAGGATGCTGTCCGCGCTGGCGTCGACCTTCATGATGCCAAGCGGTTTGGCGGCCAGTCGCAGGCGATGGGTACTGAGCAGTGCCCGTGCCGGGTCGGGCAGGGCGCCAAAGCGGTCGATCAGTTCTTCCTGCAGCTGGGTCAGGTCGTCCGGGTCCTGCACGCTCGCCAGGCGCTTGTACAACACCAGACGTTCGTGCACGTCGGGACAGTAATCGGTGGGTAGCAAGGCAGGCAGATGCAGGTTGATTTCGGACACCACGCCCAGCGGCTGGCTCATGTCGGGTTCCTTGCCCGCTTTCAGGCTGGCGACTGCGCCCGCCAGCATGTCGTTGTACAGCGAAAAACCGACTTCGAGAATTTCGCCACTTTGCTTGTCGCCCAGTACTTCGCCGCAGCCACGGATTTCAAGATCGTGCATGGCCAGATGAAAGCCGGAGCCCAGTTCTTCCATCAATTGAATGGCTTCCAGGCGTTTCTTCGCCTGCGGTGTGATGGTTCGGTCTTCTTCCACCAGCAGGTAGGCAAACGCCTGATGGTGTGAACGGCCGACCCGGCCGCGCAACTGATGCAGCTGCGCCAGACCGAATTTATCCGCGCGGTTGATCAGGATGGTGTTGGCGGTGGGGATGTCGATGCCGGTTTCAATAATGGTGGTGCACAGCAGTACGTCAAAGCGCTGCTGGTAAAAGTCGCGCATCACCTGCTCCAGCTCGCGCTCGCTCTGCTGGCCGTGGCCGACGCGGATGCGGGCTTCGGGCAGCAGCTTTTCCAGCATCTCGAACATGTTCTGGATGGTGCTGACTTCATTGTGCAGAAAATACACCTGGCCGCCGCGCTTGAGTTCGCGCAACACGGCTTCGCGAATCAGCCCGCTGGAAAACGACTGGACGAAGGTTTTGACCGCCAGCCGCTTCTGCGGCGCGGTCGCGATTACCGAAAAGTCGCGGATGCCTTCGAGCGACATCGCCAGCGTGCGCGGAATCGGCGTGGCGGTCAGTGTTAGCACGTCGACTTCGGCGCGCAGCGCTTTCAGCTGCTCCTTCTGGCGCACGCCAAAGCGATGTTCCTCGTCGAGGATCACCAGACCCAGGCGCGAAAACTTCACGTCCTTTTGAATCAGTCGGTGGGTGCCGATGACGATATCGAGCTTGCCGTCCGCAAGCGCCTGCAGCGCTTCGGCCTGCTCCTTGGCGCTGCGGAAGCGCGACAGTTCAGCGAGCTTGACCGGCCAGGCCGAGAAGCGGTCGGAGAAATTCTGGAAATGCTGTTCGGCCAGCAGCGTGGTGGGTACCAGCACGGCTACCTGATAGCCGCCCATCACCGCCATGAAGGCAGCGCGTAACGCGACCTCGGTCTTGCCGAAGCCGACGTCGCCGCAGACCAGCCGGTCCATCGGTTTGCCTGACTGCATGTCGCCCATCACGGCGGCAATGGCCGCTGCCTGGTCGGGGGTTTCCTCATAGCCAAAGCCTTCAGCAAAGGCTTCGTAGTCATGCAGTGAAAACTCGAACGCGTGGCCTTCGCGCGCTGCGCGCAATGCATACAGATTGAGCAATTCGGCAGCGGTGTCGCGTGCGGCCTGCATCGCGCGGCGGCGCGCTTTTTCCCACTGGTCGGTGCCGAGCTTGTGCAGGGGCGCCGCGCCTTCGCCTGCGCCGCTGTAGCGGGAAATCAGATGCAGGCTGGCAACCGGCACATACAACTTGTCGCCCTTGGCGTATTCGAGATGCAAAAACTCGGTGTCGCCGTCGCCCAGGTCCATGTTGATGAGGCCGAGATACTGGCCGACGCCGTATTGTGCATGTACCACCGGATCGCCCGGCTTCAGTTCAGACAGATCGCGCAGCAGGTTGTCGATCTGCGTCGCCCGCGCCTCGCGGGTGCGCCGGGTTTTCGGCGGAATCGCGTACAGCTCGGTTTCGGTAATGACCGCAAGCGGATTGGCGTTGCCGACAAAGCCTTCGGCGAGCGGGCCATAGGTGAGCAAAATGGAATCCGTGCGCTGCCGGCAGTCCGCCCAACTGTCGCACAGCGTGGCCTGAATGCCATGTTCGGCCAGGTATTCATGCAGGGTTTCGCGCCGTCCGGCCGAGGGCGCGACGATCAGGGTGGTGCCCTTGAATTGGCTAATGAAGCTTGCCAGGCGCACAACGGGCAGCGCCTC
>MGZO01000003.1:46105-55227 GCA_001802655.1 Hydrogenophilales bacterium RIFOXYD1_FULL_62_11 | reverse complement strand
GTACGCCATTCAGCATGGTCTTCCCGAAGACCTGGCCCTGGATCTGATCCAGCTGACGCTGATTGCGGTCACGCTTTCGATTCTGGTCCACGGCACCAGCGTCAAGCCGCTGATGAGCCGCTTCAAGCGTTACCGCAGGCATCTGCCACCGGCCTAGCTCCTTCCACGCTATTTCGTTCGGCACCGTACAGACGACCGCTCGCCAATCCATCAACGTCGCTTTACAAGGAGAAACTCCCCATGAAAACCGTTAACTCCACGCGCCTTTGCCTTGTCAGGCTAGCGGAAAAAGGAAGCCATCATGATTGAAATCCGCAAGGGCCAGGCACCGGCCCCCCTTACACGTCCCGAATTCAGTGCCCGATTTAAAGCCTCCTTCATCGATCCGGCGTTCCGTGCCGAAGACGCGTCCATTGCCCGCCTTGAAGAGATCGCCTGGCAGGCCCACAGCGAGTACCGCAAATCCCCCTTCACGCAGAAGGCGGGCCCGGGCTATACCGATCCAGACTACGACTTGTCGTCCGAGTGGATTGCCACGAAACAGCGTATCGACGCCGCGCAACTGCGCTGGGCCGACCCGGCAAGCCCGTCCCGGGTGTTGCTGGTCTGCGGCTCGGCACGCAACGATGGCACCTGCCCGGGCGAGATGTCCAAGACCTTCCGTCTGTTGGAAATCGCGCGCGAAATCGTGGAGCAGGCCGATATCCAGGCCGACGTGCTCGACCTCAGCCTGCTCAGCTCCGAATACGGCCGCAAGATCCATCCCTGCAAGGGCTGTGCGTCCACCGCGATGCCCCTGTGCAACTGGCCGTGCAGCTGTTATCCCAACCACGCGCTCGACCAGACTAACGACTGGATGGCCGAGATCTACGCGCGCTGGACCGCCGCCCATGCGGTAATCATCGTCTCGCCGGTGTATTGGTACCAGAGTCCCAGCCCATTGAAGCTGATGATCGACCGCCTGGTGTGCGCCGACGGCGGCAACCCCGATCCCACCTCGACGTCGGGAAAGAACCCCGGCAAGGCGAAAGCCCTCGAGATGGCCGGCTGGGACTACCCCCAGCACCTGGCAGGACGCGCCTACGGGCTGATCGTCCACGGTGACGTGGCCGGAATCGAAGGCTCGCGCCGCGCCCTGTCGGACTGGCTCGACTGGATGGGTTTCATCGACGCCGGTGTACAGGCGCGACTCGACCGCTACATTGGCTACTATGAACCGTATGCCACCAGCCACGATGCCCTGGACCAGGATGGCCCGGTGCAGGAAGAAGCGCGCAATGTGGCGCGTGCGGTGGCGAAGGCCGTGGTCGAATTGCGTGCTGGCCGACTCCAGGCGGTGCAACCGAGTCTGACACGTCCGCGGCCCAAATAAGCCGTCAGGATGATGACGCCCAGAGATGTCAGCATGGCGCGCGACTGTACGACAACGCACAGACGCGTCAGAGACCAGCGGATAAGCTTGAAACACCCTCCGTTTTGTACGGATCATTTTCCAGGAGAAAAATCATGGACGAATACCGCCACCACGTATCAGGCTTTTTTGCCCAGCGCGAACAAGCCGAAAGTGCCCTTTCCAGGCTCGTCGAACAGGGGCTGCCGCGCGAGCGCCTGCGCATCTTCGCAAACGACCCGGCTGCGTCCAACACCGCGCCCAATGAAGGCAGCAATGCGGTGCTGAAGGACGTGCTGGTCGACGCCACCATCGGAACTGCAGTCGGTACCGGCATCGGCGCGCTGGGGAGCGTGGCGCTGGCAGCGGCGAGCGTGAGTCTGTTCGTCGCCAGCCCCTTGGTCGCCCCCCTGATGTTGCTGGGCTGGGGTGCCAGCATCGGTGGCCTGATCGGCGCAGCAGCCGGTGCCACGCCGGGTGCCGGAGACAAGGACGGCTGGTTGTCTGACCTGATCGGCGATGCGATCGCCAGCGGTCAGGTCGTGCTGGTGGCAGAGACCCGGACGGAGCAGGAAACGGCGATCGCACGCGAAGTCATCCAGGCATCCGTCGGCGACAGCAAGGACACCAACATGGCCTGAACGCGATCATGCCGTTGAACAAAAACAAACTATTCATGCGGCTGATCGGAGAGAGCGAAATGATGCCTCCTGCGCTTGAGCGACACTACGTTCCAAAGGATTTTCGCGACCGGATGGCCTATGCATTCGTCGTGTTGATGCGGCTCTTCGCCGACGCTTTTTTCGCCCGTCGCTATGGCCATCGCGCGGTTGTGCTGGAAACGGTTGCGGCCTTGCCGGGCATGGTGGGCGGTGTGCTGCAACATTTGCATTCTTTGCGCCTGATCGAAGCCGATTACGGCAGGATCCGCTTACTCCTGGATGAAGCGGAGAACGAACGCATGCACTTGATGACCTTCATTCAAATTACCCAGCCTTCCGGACTCGAGCGCCTGCTTATCCGGCTTGCCCAAGGTGTCTTCTTTAACCTTTATTTTCTGCTTTACATGATTTCACCCAAGACCGCACACCGTGTCGTGGGCTACCTCGAGGAAGAAGCGGTCCACAGCTACACCGAGTATCTGGCCGGGGTGGACAACGGCACCTTCGCCAACATCGCGGCGCCCAGAATCGCGATTGATTACTGGAAGCTCGCGCCGGACGCACGCTTGCACGACGTCATCATCGCAGTCCGCGCAGATGAGCTGCGTCACCGCGAAGTCAATCACGGACTTGCCGATGTGCTGGGTTGACCCGGATCAGTATTCCCAGACATTGGACAAGCTGGCTCACGTACCGCCACATGCCGAGCCTTTGGCTCAGCGCCGGGCGCTCACGCGCCAGACCACATTGCCCACATCGTCGGCGACCAGCAGCGCGCCCTGCCTGTCCAGCGCCACGCCAACCGGGCGGCCGTAGGCATTACCTGCTTCACTGAGAAAACCGGTTAGCACATCGATGGGCGAACCCACAGGTTTGCCGTTTTCGAAGGGCACGAAGATCACCTTGTAGCCGCTATGCGGCCGGCGGTTCCACGAGCCATGCTGGCCGATGAACATGCCGTTGGCGAAGACGGCCGGCAGCGTGGTGCCGGTGGAAGACGCCAGACCCAACGGGGCGACATGCGACCCCAGGGCATAGTCAGGGACAATCGCCTGTGCCACCCATTCTGGCCGCTGCGGCTTCACCCGTGTGTCGACATGCTGGCCGTAGTAGCTGTAGGGCCAGCCGTAGAAGCCGCTGTCGCGCACCGAGGTCAGGTAGTCGGGAACCAGGTCGCTGCCCAGCTCATCACGCTCGTTCACCACCGTCCACAACGCGCCGCTCGCAGGCTCCCAGGCCAGCCCATTCGGGTTGCGCAGGCCGGAAGCCAAGATGCGATGCGTGCCGCGCCGAATATCCACCTCCCAAATGGCTGCGCGCTCCGCCTCCACCGCCATGCCGCGCTCGGCCACGTTGCTGTTCGAGCCCACCGTCACATAAAGTTTGCTGCCGTCCGGGCTGGCAATGAGATTCCGGGGCCAGTGATGGTTGATCGGACCCGCCGGCAGATCGACCACCTTGATCCCAGGCACGGCGATGCGAGTGCCACCCGCAACGTACGGAAAGCGCAGTACGGCGTCGGAGTTGGCCACATAGAGATCGTTGCCGACCAACGCCATGCCAAATGGTGAGTTCAAGCCTGCCAGCAAGACCGAACGAAGGTCCGCCACCCCATTCCCATCGGTGTCGCGCAGCAGCGTGATGCGGTTGGCGCTGGGTACAGTGGCACCCGCCCGCTTCATCACCAGGCCCATCACCCACCCCTTGATGCCCTTGGCGTCGTCGGGCTTGGACGGTGCATTGGTCTCCGCTACCAGCACGTCACCGTTGGGCAGCACAAGCAACCAGCGTGGATGATCCAGGCCGCCCGCAAACGCTGTGACATGCGTACCCGGTGTTGCCAGCGGTGTCGTACCGGACGGCCAGCCCTGGGCAGGCGCGATGTGAACAGTCGGAATCAGCCTCTGCTGGGGGGGCGGCAGCGTGGGCTGTGGCCCGGTACCGGCCGAGATCGGCAGCGTGGCCACTTCACTGCAGGCGGTGAGTGCCAGGACCACCACGCCAGATAACCGTGGCGACACGCGCAGTCGCACTGGATCGAGGGTTAAGCGGAAACGACCTTTCACAGACGCCACAACAGCTGCAGCGCAATGTTGACGATCCCCCTCCACCCCCATGCCTGCCACGCTCAAGGTCATTCCCTCGAATCGGGGTCAACAGCCGCACGCATCGGTGTCGCGCCGGGTTCCGTGCGCAGCAACTGCGCCCGGATTTCACCATTCGGATACTCGGCGCTGTGCACATTGACGTACAGATTGCCCTGCGTGAAGCCGGTGTACTGCGCATCGGTCAACCTGGCTCCGGCGGGGACGACAAAACTGTCACCGGCGGTTTGAGTCAGCGTGATGATGGGCGGGCCATTTTTTCCGACGGCGCCCTCATGAATATGCGCCACTGTCGGGACAAGGCCGGAAACCTTGATGCTGCCGCTCACCGTGCGGTCAGGCATCACCGTAATGTTCCCGGTGCCCTTTGCTGAAGTGGTTACCGGTGGCACCTCGGCTTCGCCATTCAGGGAAATCAACATGGGTTGCTGCGCATACAGGTTCGCAGAGGCCATGAGCAGCAGGGCAAACGGGGCCGCCCGACTCAGCGTGATCGTGGTGGGTTTGGATGGAATCTTCATGTTGGCTCCTCGAAATCACAGGGAAGGCGTCACCGATGACGGCCGCTTGAAAAGGCATTTTTTCAAGCGGCCTGAGGCACGCCCAACTACATCGACAAGTCAGGTCCGTTCAACCGATATCTGAGCGGTCATAACAAGCCAAGTGCTAAAACACTATAGACCAGCAGACACATTACCTATGTGTGCTGTCGCACAGCGGTGGCCATCGGGCACGGGCATCCTGTAAACAGCCCATACAACAAGGAGTCATGAATATGAACAAGATCAAAATTCTAGGCATCGTCGGCAGCCTGCGCAAAGACTCGTACAACCATTTCGCCCTCAAGGCGGCGCAGGAACTGCTGCCAGACGGCGCGGTGCTGAACCTGATCGAACTGCATGGCATTCCCGTCTTCAAGCAGGATGATGAAATGACAATGCCTGCTGCCGTGCTGGAATTCAAGCGACAGATTCTGGCCGCCGATGCCATCCTGTTCGCCACGCCGGAATACAACTATTCGGTTTCCGGTGTACTCAAGAACGCCATCGACTGGGCGTCGAGGCCCTATGGCGAAAGCGCCTGGACAGGCAAGCCGGCGGCGGTGATGGGGGCTTCTACCGGCAGCTTCGGAACAGCCCGCGCGCAATGCCACCTGCGGCAAATCCTAGTCACGCTGGATATGCCCACGCTCAACCAACCGGAAGTGATGATCGGCAATGCCGCCCAGTGCTTTGGCCCGGGCGGGCGGCTGACCGATGAGCCGACCCGGCAGTCCATTCAGACGCTCCTGGAGACCCTGGTGCAGCTTGCAGAAAGCAGCCCGGCGAAGAGCAAGACCGGCTGAGGTCTGCAGCGCACGGGGTCGTCTGGACGAACCCCGTCTGAACTGGTTGACTGCTGCGTCCCGGCAAGGGCCCGGCTACGCCTTAATTATCCGGCTTTGTCCCGCCAGCCTGCCGTCTACGAATAGCGGTGCGACCTACCCGATACACCCGTACCAAAGCCTCACCGAACGATGCCACTGCACAAATGCGCCTGTGTAGGCGACCAGGCTTGAACATTCATCGGGGAATTCTATAAAAACTGTCCGGGCTGCTACCACGCGCCTCTCTGCAGCCTGATGCTGTGCATGGTGCGCTGTGGCGTGAGGCCGGCTGCGACAAAGGATGCTCGGCTGGCAACTCCGCCAGTCAGGTCCAGACCCTAAGGAGCTTGATATGAAAACGGATATCGTTGAAGCCAACAGGAATCAGCTAGAGGATGCGGTAAGAAAAGAGATCCCGCCGCGTAGAGTGGTATTGCGCGGCGTACTGGCAGCAGGTTGTGGCCTGTTGCTGCCGGCCGCAATTTTTGGGTGTGATTCGAAGAAAGGCGAAAACTCAACCGGTGACGCTCTGGACAGCACTCCGCCCCCCAGCACAGACTCGGCCGTCCAGGACAGTTCTCCCGCCCCCAGCGCGGAATCTGCAGCCCCGGCGGCGCCCGCGAAAGTGTCACAGGCAAGTGTGCAGTACCAGATTCAGCCGAAGGGAGAGCAGAAGTGCGGCAACTGCGTGAATTTCATCGCCGAGTCTAATACCTGCAAGGTGGTTGATGGCCAGATCAGCCCCGAAGGCTGGTGCACCCTATGGGCCCAGAAGGCATGAGTGGGTCCTACATCACACTCGTGCCACCGGGCAGTGCGCGTTTCCTGACACCACGCCAAGGCCGCCATCGAACGTTGCCCTACGTACGCCACCGTACAGACTGCGCCTGAGACTGCGACTAGCCTTGCACTTTGATCGGGAGATTCTATAAAAGCTGTCCAGACGGCCTCCAACTTTTCTCCTCTGCTGCCTACGGCTGCGCGAGGGAACCATATGGAGAAAGGCCGACTGCGACATAGGATGCTCGATTGGCAATTCCGCCAGTCGGCGGCCCGAACCCAAGGAGATGGATATGGACTGGAATATCGTAGAAGGCAACTGGAAGCAGTTCAAAGGCAAGGTAAAAACACAGTGGGGCAAGCTTACCGACGATCACCTCGACGTGATTGCCGGCAAGCGCGATCAACTGGTGGGCAAGATCCAGGAGTCCTACGGCATCACGAAGGATGAAGCCGAAAAGCAGATCAAGGACTTTGAAGAGCGTAACAAGGGCGACCTCTCTTAATAATCCGCCTGACGCTGTGCATGCCGCAGCGTCAGGGCTGCAGGGGCAAGCGCTTGCTTGAGCGTCCCCTTGCGTTCAAGAAAGTGGCAGCTTGAAAAATGAAGATGGAACTGCAACGAGTCCGTTCAGTAATACCCCATTCGCCAGGATGACCGCCCCACCCATCATCGCGGCAATCAAAACCACCGCTTGGGCGATTGCGATCATGACCGTAATCGCCCAAGCGGACAGAGGCTCCTATCTATGAACCCGCATGCAGGAAGAATCCGTTGACCCGCCTCACGCGGCTTTGGCTCGTCTGGATAGCGTTTTCCAGCGCGGGAGCGGCGTTTGCCTCCGTGCCGGACACGCATACCGCCGCCTCTCTCCAGGCCAAATACGCGTCACTGGGCGACCGACTCCAGCACAACCCGTTCCAGCGTGCGCTATCCCTCGACTCGTCGGAATCATCGGGCGAATTGAAGGGAGACATCTACGCACGAGTTGATTATCCGTTTGCCACGGTCAGCAAGGCCCTCAATGACCCGGCGCACTGGTGTGACGTGATGATCCTGCATATCAACACCAAATTCTGCCGCGCCACCACTGAGGCGGCGCAAACCGTGCTGTCCGTCAACATCGGCAAGAAAACCCCGCAGTCGATCGAAGACGCTTACCCCATCGATTTCGCCTATCGGGTCAAGACGGCGACGGCAAATTACCTGGAGATTCAGCTCAATGCGCAGGAGGGACCGCTGAGCACCCGCAACTATCGCATCCAGCTGCGAGCTGTCCCCATTGAAAACGGCCGCACCTTCCTGCACCTCACCTATTCGTACGATTACGGCATGGCTGGGCGACTGGCCATGAAGACTTACCTCGCAACGATCGGCAGCGGCAAGGTGGGATTCACCCTGACAGGCACGCATGCCAACGGCCAGCCCGAACACATTGGCGGCATGCGGGGCGTGGTGGAACGCAACACCATGCGTTATTACCTCGCCATCGATGCCTATCTGGGTGCATTGGCCACCCCGCCGCCCAGGCAACTCCAGAAACGCCTGCAAGGCTGGTTTGCCTCGACCGAGCAATACCCTCGCCAGTTGCGCGAAGTTACCCGAACCGCCTATCTTGAAATGAAACGGGACGAATATCTGCGTCAGCAGACAACCCGGTAAGGGCATGCATCACGCACGCTCCCTACGTGGATCGGGCCGGATGGCGAAGCCCTATCCAGACATTCACGCTTGCAGTCTTCAATCAATAGAAAGGTAATACGATGAATTTTCTTGGCGCAATCATCCTGGTGGCACTGCTGCTGCTCGCGGTTTTCACGCTGGCTAACTGGGCGGTGCTGACCGCGCCCACCACGCTGTCATTCGTGGCATTCAATATCGAAGGGCCGCTTGGCGTAATCCTGCTTGGCGTCACGCTGGTGCTGGTGGTGCTGTTCGTCCTCTATGCCCTGACGCTGCGCACGAACATGTTGATGGAATCGCACCGCCTTAATCAGGAACTGCAGGCGCAGCGGAAACTTGCGGAAAGTGCCGAAACCTCGCGCTTCAATGAACTGCACACGCAGATCGACGCGCGCATGGACAGCGCGGAACAGTCGATGAAGCTTGCTATCGATGAAGCCAGCAACAGCCTGGCCGCGCTGGTCGGCGAGATGGAAGACAAGATCGACCGCGCGCTTGCGCGAGATGGCAACTAAAGCCACCCGGGATCAGGTCGGCGGTCTTGCTGCCGTGCTGTTTGGCCAGACCAGCCGGAGCGAACGGTTGCCAACGATATGCCCGCAGCAAAGCCCCAGGTTCACAGCCAGTATTCCCAGACCCGGGCAAACCACTCCTTAAGACGCAAATCAAGTGGCCGGCGCTGCCACTGCTCGAGCGTGATGGTCTTGGACGCCGCCAGGTCCTTGTCGAACATGGCCTGCACCTGTTGGCCAAACTCCGGCCCCAGCACCACCGCGTTCAACTCGTAGTTATGCAGGAAACTCCGCCAGTCGAGGTTGGTCGAGCCAACCGTGGCCCAGACGCCGTCGATCAGCGCCGTCTTGGAATGCAAGATCACACCCTGCCGCTCATGGATTTTTACCCCCGCTTGCAGCAGCCGGTCGTAGTAGTTGCGCCCGGCGTGAAACACCAGCCATGAGTCGGTCTGGCTCGGCAAGATCAGCGTGACGCTGACGCCACGCCGGGCAGCGGCTTCGAGTGCGTCGAGCAGTTGCGGGTCGGGCGCAAAGTAGGCGTTGGTGATGTTCACGCTGACCTCCGCACTGCTGATGGCCGAGAGCAGCGTAGCGTAAATCAGGCTGAAGGCGTCGTCGGG
>MGZO01000003.1:44594-46063 GCA_001802655.1 Hydrogenophilales bacterium RIFOXYD1_FULL_62_11 | reverse complement strand
AGGCTGGGGGAAGTAGTTTTTTTCAGCGAGTGGCGCACCCTTCTGCTGTTCCCAGGTTGCAAGAAACAGCTTCTGGAACTCGGCCACCACCGGCCCCTGCAATTGCAGGTCGGTATCACGCCAGGCGAGGTCCGGGCCCGCCCCCGCTTCGGGCTTGGCCTTCGATCCAAAGCGGAACGAGCCTCCGGAGTAGACGCCGCTGATATTGATGCCGCCCAGAAATGCCGTGCGCCCGTCGACAATCAAGAGCTTGCGGTGGTCGCGCTGATTCAGGCTCCATTCCTTGCGGCTCAGCAAAGGATTGATCGGATTGAATTCGAGGACCTGGACGCCGCTGTCGGTCAGTTGCTGGAAGAACGGTGCCGGGGTGGCGAGGGTGCCGACGCTGTCACGGATGAGGTTGACCTGCACGCCCTCCCCTTGTTTGGCGATCAAGGCTTCGGCAAAGCGCCGGCCGACTTCATCGTCGTCGAGGATGTAGGTTTCCATGTTGATGTGGTCGCGCGCCGCCAGGATCGCGGCGTACATCGCCTGGTAGGTGGCCGGGCCATCCTGCAGCAGGCGCACCTGATTGCCCGCGGTTAACGGGCTGCCGACGATGGCTTCTTCGCGCGCCAGATGGTGGTCGAAGATGCCGTTTTCGGGGCTGCGTGCTTCCAGCCGGCCGAGAATCGCCTGGCTGTGCGCGGTCGATAACGGGCCGCGTGCCCCTTCCAGTTGCACCGGCGGGCCGGGCCGGTGCGCCAGATCGGGCACGATGGTCGGCAGGCTGCTGCAACCGGAAACGAAAAAAAGGGCCACCAAGGACCCATAAGGCAGCCGATGTCGCACGAGCGACTCACCCACCCTGTTCAAGGTATTTACAGCCATCCATCCTCCATCAACCGGGCTTGTGCGCAGTTATATCAGACGGATCGCCGTGTGACGACCCGTTACAAGCGCCCCATCAACAGTAGCACGATGACGATGATCACAATCAGACCGATACCGCCGCTGGGTCCATAGCCCCAATTCCGGCTATGCGACCAGCTTGGAATGGCGCCGATCAACATCAGGATCAAGATGATCAATAAAATGGTTCCCAACATGCAGTACTCCTTGAGTCGGTGAAAAAATTCAGTTCACAGGCGCGGTTTCGGTGGGTACCACGATGACGGTGGTGCCATCGCCGGTTTCGCCGGTTGCGCCGGTCTCACCCTGAACGCCTTCGCTACCCTGGTAGCCGGTTGCGCCCGTGCTACCGGTCTCGCCCTGGCTACCGGTTTCGCCCTGCGGACCGGCAGGGCCAGGAACTGCGACCGGCGTAGCGGGTACATTGACTACGGTCGGTTTATCACAAGCCGCCAGTGTCAGCGTAGCGAGCAATGCGGTCATCAATAATTTTGTGTTCATGGTAAATCCCTGGAAAAAAATACATTGTGGGCCGGAGGGCATTGCGCCATCCGCGAGCAAGCCGGAGCGACATGAAA
>MGZO01000003.1:43754-44586 GCA_001802655.1 Hydrogenophilales bacterium RIFOXYD1_FULL_62_11 | reverse complement strand
CGGTTAAGAATTGATCATAGAGGAATGCCGCGTGTCTTTCTGTGCGCTGGCGAACATTGCACGCCGGGGTTTAGACAGGGGGAGAAGCGCGCTGTGTGCGTTCCCGAACAGACACCTGAATCGATTCTGCGTGATATTGCACGTTCGGATGAATCGATTTCTGGATCGGCCCCCCAGGGTTCGACAGGGATTTCGGTTTCCATCCCTGTCCAACGGAGACGTCAATGAATGCACTATTGAGAATCATGCTGACGGTTGCCAGCGTGGCAATTGCTACCCAGGCCGCCGCGCAGGTTACCTTTTATGAGCACCCGGACTTTGAAGGCCGGGCGTTCAGCACCAACAAACCGGTTGATAACTTCACACGCCAGAACTTCAACGACCGCGCCTCGTCGGTTGTGGTCAGGGGAGACCGCTGGGAAGCCTGCGAAAACGCCCGCTTTGGCGGTCGTTGCGTTGTCCTGCGACCAGGCAATTATCCCTCGCTGGATGCGACAGGTTTGAACGACCGCGTGTCATCCGTGCGGGCGGTGAGCCGCAACGCGAAAATCGACGACCGCCGTTATGCGCCTGTTCCGGTGGTCGCGCAGGTCAGCTTTTATGAGCGCAAGGGGTTTGAAGGCCAGTCGTTCACCACACAGAAACAGATCGGCAACTTTGCTCGCCAGGGCTTCAACGACCGCGCCTCATCAGCTCTGGTTCAGGGCGATCGCTGGGAAGTGTGCGAGGGCGCCCGCTTCAACGGTCGCTGTATGGTCCTGCGTCCGGGCAAATACGCGTCGCTGGCCGCGATGGGTTTGAACAACCAGATTTCGTCAGTACGGAGGGTGAA
>MGZO01000003.1:32127-43736 GCA_001802655.1 Hydrogenophilales bacterium RIFOXYD1_FULL_62_11 | reverse complement strand
TCCGGTCACCGTGCAGGTGACCTTTTATGAGCGTCAGGGTTTTGAGGGCCGGTCATTCACTACCCAGAAGCAGATTGGCAACTTCGCGCGCCAGGGCTTCAATGACCGCGCCTCATCGGTAATCGTTCAGGGCGATCGCTGGGAAGTGTGCGAGGACGTCCAGTTCAATGGTCGCTGCGTCGTCCTGCGTCCGGGAAAATATCCGTCTCTGACCGCGATGGGTTTGAACAACCGCGTGTCATCGATTCGGTCCGTGGACGCAGATGCACGCATTGACGACCAGCGGTATACAGCGGATCCCGCAGCCCAACCCTTCCATCGTCGCAACAACGAGCGACTGTATGAAGCCAACGTCACGTCGGTGCGTGCGGTGGTCGGCGCACCCGAACAGCGATGCTGGGTCGAAACCGAAGAAATCGCACAGGAGCGCCGCACCGTCAATATTCCCGGGGCGATTGCCGGTGCCGTTATTGGCGGCATTCTCGGTCACCAGGTCGGTAGCGGACGCGGCCAGGATATCGCAACGGCCGGCGGGGCTGTCGCGGGCGCCGCAGTGGGTGCCTATATCGGTCGTGATGGCAGGGGACAGCCGGTGCAAACCCGCGACGTCCAGCGTTGCGAAAACGCGCCTAGCCAGGCCCGTCCCGACTTCTGGGAAGTCACTTACGTATTTCGTGGCCAGATGCATCAAATGCAGATGACCGCGCCCCCCGGACCCACCGTGATGGTTAACGCGCAGGGTGAGCCCCGCGCATAAGGTTCTGAACCAGCAGTCAGCGCACGGCGGCTTTTTGGGGCCGTTTTGCATGGGCTTCGCCCGTCACGCCTGAAACCCTCCATCCAGCGCAATCCGGCCTATGCGCGCCAGCGCACGGAAGGGACCGCGCTGTTCACCTACCCTTGATTTGATTCCACTCACCCCAGGAGCATCCCTATGAAACGTTTACTCTTTGCTGCAGCACTGGCAATCGCCACCGTTCCGGCACTTGCGGCCGACGTCGGCGTGTCCATTAGCATCGGCCAACCCGGTTTCTATGGCCAGATCGACATCGGTGGCTATCCACCGCCGCAAGTGCTTTATCAACGGCCGCGCGTCATGTACCGGTCGGCGGTCAACCGCCAGCCGATCTACCTGAACGTTCCCCCTGGCCATGCCAGAAACTGGCGCAAACACTGCCGCCAGTACAACGCCTGCGGAGAACGCGTCTATTTCGTGCAAAATAACTGGTACGAACGTCAGTATGTCCCGCATTACCAGAAGCAACATCGTGATCGCCGCGATGACCGCAGCGACGGACGCCGGGATGACCGCCATGACGACGATCGTCGCGGCCAGAACAACCGCCACGGCAATGACCACGGCCAAGGTCGCAACCACTAAGACCTTCGCATCTGCGTCATTCCAGCTCAAACCCATGAGGCGAGCGGATCCGCGCCCCACCCTGCGAACGGGTGAGGGCGCGTTTGCGCTTGTCAGGAGAACCACGTCATGAAAACCACCCCAACCACCGTTCTGCTCATCGAGGACGACTCCGCCGATGCCAAGCTGATCCAGGATGCGCTCGCAGGCGCCGGAAACAGCCTGTTCCGTGTCGAATGGGTGACGCGACTGGCCGATGCACTCAAACGGCTGGAAAGCGAAAGGTTCGAGGTGGTCTTGCTTGACCTCTCGCTGCCGGACAGTAAAGGTCTGGAAGCGTTCGACCAGGTATTTCAGGCCGCGCCCGACTCCCTGATCCTGGTCCTGAGCGGATTGACCGATGAAGAAACCGCTCTCCAGGCCATGGAGCGCGGCGCCCATGACTATTTCTCCAAAGGTCATGTCGACGCCCACTGGTTGCCGCGTGCGCTGCGCTATGTCATTGATCGCAAGACTGCCCGGGGCGCGTTGCAGAGCAGCGAGGAACGCTTCCGCGCGATGAGCGATGCCTCACCGCTGGGCATCTTCGTCTCCGATGCCGAGGGGGAGTGCGTCTACACCAACGCAGCATATCAAACGATATCGGGGCTGACCCTGGAACAAACGCTGGGCACGAACTGGAGCATGGCGATCCACCCGGAGGATCGCGAGCGTGTCCTGGGCGAGTGGCGCAACGCTGCGCATGGCCAGGCGCCTTTCCAGACGGAGTTCCGTTTCTTACAAAAGGACGAGAGCATCGTCTGGACACGCGTCAACAGCGCCGCCATGCTCGACGGCAAGAAATGGTTCGGCCTGGTGCAAACAGTCGAGGACATCACCGGGCGCAAGTCGGCCGAGGCCGTATTGAAGGCCGCGGAAGAATCCCTGTTCGAGGAGAAGGAGCGCGCCCAGGTGACGCTCAACTCCATCGGCGACGCCGTGATGACCACCGATATCCAGGGGCGTGTGACCTACCTGAACCTGGTGGCGGAAACGATGACAGGCTGGTCTTGCAAGGATGCATTGGGGCGGCCGATTGCAGAAGTCTTCAATATCCTCGACGGCACAACCCGCCTGGCCGCTACCAATCCGATGCTGCGCGCCATGGCCGATGACGAGACCGTGGGGCTGGGGACGGACAGTGTGCTGGTTCGCCGCGATGGCTTCGAGTCCGCGATCGAGGACTCCGCCGCCCCCATCCACAACCGGGATGGCCAGGTCGTCGGCGCGGTGATCGTTTTCCACGACGTCAGCGAATCGCGGGCCATGGCACTGGAGATGGCCCATCTGGCCCAGCATGACTTTCTCACCAGCCTGCCCAACCGACTCCTGCTGACAGAACGCTTCGCCCATGCGATCAAGATGGCCCAGCGCAACCGCAAGCAGGTCGGGCTGATGTTTATCGACCTCGATAATTTCAAGCACATCAACGACTCGCTGGGGCATGCGGTCGGCGACCAGCTATTGCAGTCGGTTGCGAACCGCCTGGTGGAATGCGTACGCACCACCGACACGGTGTGCCGCCAGGGCGGAGACGAATTCGTGATCCTGCTGGCCGAAATCAATCAGCCGCAGGATGCAGCGCAGGTTGCTGCAAGCCTGCAGGCCGCGCTCGATATCCCGCACCTGATCGCCGGCAACGAACTCCATATCAGCCTGAGCGTCGGTATCAGCATCTTTCCGGATGATGGCACCCGTGTGGATACCTTGATGCAGAACGCGGACACCGCGATGTATCACGCCAAGGCCAGTGGCCGTAACAATTTCCAGTTTTTCAAGGCGGAAATGAATACCCGCGCGGTCCACCGGCAGATGATCGAATGCAGCCTGCGCCGCGCCCTGAAGCAGAACGAGTTCATGCTGCATTACCAGCCGAAGATCGATCTGGCCACCGGGGCAATGACCGGTGCCGAGGCACTGATACGCTGGCAGGATCCCGACCACGGCATCACTTACCCGGCGCAGTTCATTCCGATCGCGGAAGAAAATGGCCTCATCGTGCCGATCGGACGCTGGGTGCTGCGCGAAGCCTGCAGGCAGGTTCAGGCCTGGCTGGATTCGGGCCTGCCCGCCGTGCCGGTGGCAGTCAACATTTCCGCAGTGGAGTTCAGGCACGACAGCTTTCTCAAATGGCTTGCCCTGATCCTGAAAGAGACTGGCCTGGAGCCGCGCTACCTGCAACTGGAACTGACCGAAAGCATCCTGATGCACGACGCCGAGTCATCCGCATCGGTGCTTGAAGCACTCAAGATCATGGGGGTGAGGCTTGCGATTGACGACTTCGGTACCGGCTATTCGAGCCTGAGCTATCTGAAGCGCTTTCCGATCGATACCCTGAAAATCGATCAGTCGTTCGTGCGCGACATCGTCACCGATGCAGACGATGCGACCATTGTGGCCGCAGTGATCGGCATGGGGAAAAACCTCAAGCAACGCGTCATTGCTGAAGGCGTGGAAACGCACGAGCAACTCGCTTTCCTCCAGGCTCGGCATTGCGACGAGGGGCAAGGCTTCCATTTCAGCCATCCCGTGTCCGCCGAGCGGTTTTCCCGCCTGCTTGAGACGTGGAACGATGCGCCGTAAGGTGGCGTAACCCCTCACTGCACACTATGTGCGCCAGCGCACCGACCCTTCCCGGCCTTCTGGCTATTCTGCTGCCAAGGTTCCGGACAGCCCCTCTGGCCTTTCCCGTCGCACGCCTTTGTCGATAGGGAACCGGAATCAAACCCGCTGTTTCACTTACATCTGGAGTCAATCATGAACAAACTCAGCAAAACGATTTCCGCAGCACTGCTTGCCATTACCCTTGTGTCTGTCGTCGGCTGCGCATCCTCATCCAAGCAGTCGGGCACAGGCGAGTATGTCGATGACGCCGTCATCACCACCAAGGTGAAAGCTGCAGTTTTCAACGAACCGACGCTGAAATCGGCTGAGATCAACGTCGAGACCTTCAAGGGCGTGGTTCAGATGAGCGGCTTCGTCAACTCGCAAGCCGATATCAACAAGGCGGTCTCTCTGGCGCGCAGCGTGGATGGTGTGGTCTCGGTCAAGAACGATATGCGCCTGAAGTAACCCCTGTCCCAAGGCCCCTGCCTGCTGCAGCCAGGGGCCATGGGAGAGCTGCCCTGCGCATCGCGTGCCGGGGCGCAATAAAAAACCCGCGGTAACCACCTCCCGCGGGTTTTTTATTGGATTTTGTCTACGGCTACCTGACACGTTTAAATGTTTGTACCCCATCCAGCAGGACAGGTTCCCTCTTTGCGCGATCAGGACTGATGCGGCAGTGACTCGTCGAGAAAAAGCAGCAGTGTCATGATGACAGTCAGCAAAACCGGCCCGATGATCACGCCGATCGTGCCAAAGGCCGAGATACCACCGATGACACCGACGAAAACGACGAGTGTCGACACCGGTGCTTGTGACTGGCTCGAAATCAGCATCGGCCGCATCAGATTGTCCGAGATCGACACGCCCGTACCCCAGATCAACATGAAAATCGCCCAGCCCCATTGCGCAGTAACTGCCAGGTAAATGACCGCCGGAATCCACACCAGCGCAGCGCCGCCTACCGGAACCAGCGCCAGGGCTGCCGCCAGCACACCAAACACGATGGCTGAGGGCAAGCCAGCAATGGCAAAACCAATGCCCACCAGCGTACCTTGAGCGATGGCCGTCATGATCTCGCCGTAGATTACGGCGCGCATGGTGTCGCCAGTCAGCTTGAGCATCTTGCCTCTGCGCTCCGCCTCCATCGGCACCAGGCGCACCGTGCGGTCGAGCATGGCGCGGCCGTCGCGCAGAAAAAAATACAGCATGAACAGCATCATGAAGAAATGGATCAGGGTGCCAAGGGCGCCGAGCACAAAGTTGCCGCCGGTAGCCGCCAGCGACTGCAGCAGCATCTGAATCCCGCTGACCATCCAGCCATCGAGCTGTTCGGTCGTAGTAGTGAGGTTCTGCCGCAGCCACTCGGCAAGCCCGCCGATGACGGGGTAATGCTCAAGTTGGACGAGCAGACCCGCATCGAAGCCCAGCGACTGTTTTTGTAAACGGGTCACCATATCCCCGACCTGGCTGGTGAAGGCCACGCCCAGACTGGCCAGCGGCCCCGCGAGCATCACCGGGACCAGCAGCGTGATCATTCCCGCCGAGATACTGGCGCGCCCTTTCAGCTTGCCTGTCAGCCAGCGGTGCAGCGGGGTCAGCAGAAATGCGAAGCAAATGCTCCACGCCAGCGCGCCCCACAGGGGGGCAAGCATCCAGTACAACGCAACAGCGAAGAGCGCCACGACGACGATCGCGAAGCCCTTGGGATAAAGGTCCAATGTCATTCCTTGCCTGCGTTAAATCAGTCAAAAGCGCCGACTGCAACTGCCTCAGCCTCAACCGGTGGAGGATCGCGGGCAATACGCATAGGGCGAGTCTGTCCAGTTCAAAGCGTGCGCCACGCGAGAAAAAGCGTCATCCTGTCGGGCCTGAGTCCCAGCCTACGGGAGCACTGTCATGAACCTGTCGCATTCTGCACCCAAACGCACCCAGTCGCGCGGGGAAGAAGTTGCGAACAGCCTCAGCCATGGGCTTGGGCTGGTCGCGGCAGTCGTGGCCTCCCCGTTCCTGATAACGCATGCGGCACGCCATGGCGATACGGGTTTCCTTGTCGGCGTGAGCATCTTCGCCGCCACCATGGTGCTGCTGTACCTGGCCTCCACCCTGTATCACGCGCTGCCAGTCGGCCGCGCCAAGCGGGTGTTCAGGATCATCGAACACTCTGCGATCTATCTGCTGATTGCAGGAACCTATACCCCGTTCACCCTGGGTGTGCTGCGGGGCGCATGGGGCTGGACGCTGCTTGGACTGGTCTGGGGCATCGCCGTGGCTGGGGTGACGCTGAAGGCTTTGAGCCGGATGACCCATCCCGTCCTCTCCACTGGCCTGTATCTGTTGATGGGCTGGCTCATCGTGATTGCAGCCCATCCCCTGTCTGCGCGCGTACCCGTATCCGGGCTGCTATGGCTGATCGCTGGCGGCCTGGCTTACACGGTAGGGGTAATTTTCTTTGCGCTTGATTCGCGCCTGCGCTATGGCCATTTCATCTGGCATTTGTTTGTCATGGCGGGTACGACCTGCCATTACTGTGCCGTGCTCGGGTACGCAGCCTGACACATTCCGCTGACGGAAACCGCAATCAGCGGCTACGCAGCCTGCGCCCGATCTGCCAGATCAGCCAGCCGCGCTGCAGCCATTTTCTGGCGCGCAAAGGGCGCAACACAGCCACCAGCACCAGCGCAGAACCTGCCATCCAGGTGGGATGGCTCCGCATATAGCGAACCCCCGCGAGCCCCCGGTCGACCCAGGATAGGCGTGCCTGCCACGGCGCCAGGTTGTACGACAGCGCACTTCGTTGCGCCGCAGCCTGCTTGATCAACAGGCTGCGGCGTTCGGCGAGGTAGATCAGCTTTTTGTTCATCATCGCGCTTTGAGATGCTGGCGATCCTTGGCCAGCTCCGCCAGGCTTGCCTGGAACAACTTGGGCTTGGTCCGGATTTTATGCAGCGCAAACCACACGACTCCAGCACCTGTTGCCAGAAAAATCCCGGCCAGCCCACCCAGTGCAGCGAGCCGGTAAGACTCCCAGAACGCAACCACGATCAGGATTGACAGCAGCACGACGCCCACGCCAAAACAAAACAGGGCAAGCAGCGCCAGCACAATCAGAGTGGTCTGATGAACCCGTTCTTCGGCAATGTCCACCGACAAAAGCTCTAGTCGGGTTTGCACAATGCCGACCAGGCTGACTGACAGGTTTTTCAGGGACTCGAACAGGCCCCCCGTCTCTGCATGGGATTCCTCAGCCATCGCCTGATTCAGCGCCGGCCGATCAAAAGGCCAATCACCACACCAACACTGGCTGCAACGCCAATGGCCTGCCACGGATGCACATGGACATATTCATCGGTCGCCTTGGCAGCGGCCTTGGATTTTGCCACCAGCGCCGCCTGAGCTTCGCTCATTTTCACCTTTGCCATGGCGAGTGACTCTTCCGCCTTTGCACGCGCTGCAGCCACCACTTCGCCACCCTGGCCGGCGGTCGCCTTCAGCAAGGCTTCAGCATCGGCAACCACAACTTTGAAGTCGCGGATCAACTGTTCTTTTGTCACATCTGATGAATCTGATTCGGCGGATAAATTACTGATATTCATGATTTTTCCCTCTCGTTATTGATGTTAAAAAAACTTCCGGCAGCACACTTAGCCGAGAACAAGACATTCCATACTGTTTATTCAAGAACAACTCACTTGGATTACAAGCTTAGACATTCCCAACCCCATTACAAATTGATCGTCTGCTTGCTGTTTTGTACCTGTTGAGCAGATTAGGGGCGAATGTGTATTCAGTCTGTACGCCAGCACACACTAGGCTCATCGCCCTGTGCAGCAAGACTTCGAGGAAGCGGGATGCGCCTTCCACAATCATGGTGTGAGCAACGGCACTATGTGAAGGTTTTGAAAAGCTTGCTACCACCTCTCCCGACTTCAATCGACTTTCGGCTGAATGTCCATTTTTTGCAGCTGGATACACTCTTCTGTTCACCTGAAGCGAGCCAAGCGCATTACAGCAGCAATAGGGAAAAAATCAAAACACCTCCCCCGATCGACCACAAAAAGTCATTAACCCATAAGACCAACTCATCTGCAGGCAGAGGACGACTGATGTGATGATCCTACGCATGGTCGCAGCCGAGCTGCATAAGAAAATCCAGCGATTCCCGATTCTCAACGCCCACGCATGAACATGGCATCGAGCTCCTTGAGGCTCACCTGAAACCAGGTGGGACGGCCGTGATTGCATTGGCCAGCCCGCTCGGTGGCTTCCATTTCTCGCAGCAGGGCATTCATTTCTGGCACGGCGAGGTGACGGTTGGCGCGCACTGCACCGTGGCAGGCCAGGGTGGCGAGCAGTTCGTTGCGGCGTTCGGCGAGCAAGCGCACCACGCCAAACTCAGCCACCTCATGCAGTACGGCACGCGTGAGTTCAACCGGATCGGCGTTTTTCAATAACCAGGGCACCGAGCGCACCGCCACCGAGGTGGGCGAGGTAATCGATACGTCGAATCCGATGTCGCGCAAGCCATCCAGATGCGGGCTAATTTCTGCGACATCGCGCGCATCTACGCTCAGCACGACTGGAATGAGCAAGGTTTGAGCGGGAACGGCGCGGGAATCGAGCGCGGCCTTGAGCTTTTCGTAGACGACACGCTCATGGGCCGCATGCATGTCGACCAGAACCAGCCCCTGAGCGTTTTGCGCCAGCACATAGACACCGTGGAGTTGCGCGATGGCGTAACCGAGCGGCGGCGCGTCATGCGCAGCTTCGGCTGACGCTGCGGGTGAATCCAGGGATGCGCTATTGGATTGATGCGCCGCAAGCGGGGCATAAAACGCCATTGCCTCATTGACCTGCAAGGGACTGATCTGCAGCGGCATCATCGTTTGCCGTGGCACACCAAACGGCGAGGCGGCCACGCTCATTTCAGTCTCGGGGGATACGGCACCAGCCTCCCCTGACGCCGCCGGAGCCGCCAGCAAGCGCTCGACGGCATGAAACAAAAACTGGTGAACGCCGCGGCTGTCTCTAAAACGGATTTCGGTTTTGGCCGGATGGACGTTCACGTCCACCCCGTCTGGTGGCAGGCTGATGAACAGGCAATAGGCCGGATTGAGCTGGTGATGCAGCACGTCACGATAGGCTTCTTTGAGGGCATGGACGATCAGTTTGTCGCGCACGTAACGGCCATTCACATAGACGTGCTGGCTGTCGCGGCTAGCCGTCGCCGCGCCGGGCCGGATTACCCAGCCCGACACACGCAAGACACCCGCAGCCGCATCGACCGCAATCGTGTTGGATTCGAATGCCTCGCCCAGCACCTGCCGCACCCGCGCGGCGGCGGTTGTTGCATTGAAGCGCAGCAGCACCCGGCCATTGTGGCTCAAGACAAACGCAGTATCAGGGTGCGAAAGTGCCTGCCGCCGCACAGTTTCGGCACAGTGGGCGTATTCAGTCGCTTCGGTCTTGAGAAACTTGCGCCGCGCCGGAGTATTGAAAAACAGATCCTGAATCTCGAGCGAAGTGCCCACGCCACGTGCTGCGGGTGTCGGCTCGCCCAACTGGCCGCCGTCGACCTGCAAGGTCCAGGCATGCTCGGCATCCGCGCAGCGACTGCTGAGTTGTACCCGCGCAATGGCCGCAATCGACGCCAGCGCTTCGCCGCGAAACCCCAGGCTTTCAACCTGTTCCAGATCGGACAGGCTGGCGATTTTGCTGGTGGCATGGCGGGTCAACGCGAGCACGAGTTCGTCACGGGCAATGCCGCAGCCATTGTCGCTGACACGCATGCGTTTCACGCCGCCCTGTTCCAGCTCGATCTGGATGTCGGTGGCGCCAGCATCGAGGCTATTTTCGAGAATTTCTTTCAGCGCCGCCGCCGGGCGTTCGACCACCTCGCCGGCGGCGATTTGCGAAATCAGGACATCGGGTAAAACACGAATGTTCACAATGAACCGGCAAAAGGGACGCCGCGTCGCGCCGCCATGGCACGCCCCAGACGCTCGATTTCGGCCGCGCCCAGCACCTGGCGCGCCAAGGGCAGCACATGGCTGTTTTCAAATTCGAGGTGAGCGCGGTTCATTGCGATAAAACGGGTGGTCAGTTCGTCATCCAGCGTGGCGGCCGTCCCCGCCTCAATCAGCTGCAGTTGCGCCCGCAACCGCCGCCACAGCAGCGCCTGTTCGTCGTGCTCCAGCGTCAGCATTTCGACCAGGTCGCAGGCCCCAGGCGCGTTCGCCTGTTCCAGCAGGGGAAACAGGTTGCGCTCCTCGTCATCGTGATGGTGTACCGCAGCCGTATCGAAATACGCCAGCACCGCGTGCGCGGCCTGCCGCGACTGGGCATCAGCGCCGTGGCCCGGCAGGTGCGCGCGCAGCTTTTCAAGCGTGTCGCATTGCCTGGAAATGCGGCCATGGCAGGCTTCCAACACGTCGAGCGGGCGATCAAAACCGGGCGCAGCCGCACCCAGCAGACTGCTGATCATGTGCGCTCCATCATCAGGGATTGCGCGTGAGCCGTGTCGGCAAGGCCATTGGATGAGTAGCGAAGTACCCCTTGATGCCATTGACGATGGCGTCCACCAGTTTGTCCTGATAGGCGGGATCGTTAAGGCGCCTTTCTTCTTCCGGGTTGGAAATGAAGGCTGTCTCGACCAGAATCGAGGGGATGTCCGGCGCCTTCAGTACAGCAAAACCTGCCTGCTCGACATGCGCCTTGTGCAGCGTATTGATGCCACCGATTTCTTTCAGTACCGCATGCCCAAGCTTCATGCTGTCGTTGATGGTCGTGGTTTGCGTCAGGTCGATCAGGGTGCGCTTGAGCGAAGGGTCCTTGACGTCGATGTTCATCCCGCCAATCAGGTCAGCGTCATTTTCCTTCTTCGCCAGCCAGCGCGCCGCGACCGAACTTGCGCCGCCTTCGGACAGGGCAAACACCGACGAACCGCGCGCATGCGGCTTGATGAAGGCGTCCGCATGAATCGACAAAAACAGATCCGCCTTCAGTGCACGTGCCTTGACTACCCGTTGACCAAGCGGCACAAAATAATCGCCATCGCGAATCAACACGCCGCGCATGTTCTCCTGTGCATCGAGTTTCTGCTTGAGCTTTTTCGCCAGAGCCAAGGTGATTTCCTTCTCGTGCGAACCGGCAGCACCGATCGCGCCGGGATCTTCGCCGCCATGACCGGCATCGATCGCAACGGTGATCAGTCGGGCATATTTTGGCTCACCCGCTCGGGCGGGTTTGCGCGGCTCGATCATGGCGGTTTGTGGCGAGTCGACGACAGCGGGCGCCGGCGACTCAGCCTGAATCGATTGAAGGGGGCTTGCCTGGGTTGAATTGAACTGGGTTGAACTGGATTGGGCTGACGTAGAGGCTTGTGCAGGATAGAGGTCCATTACCAGTCGGTGGCCATATTGCCCCAGCGGTTGCAGCTGGAATATCGAGGGCTTGACCGGTATTTTGAGATCGATCACCAGACGCATCACACCCGGTCGATTGGTACCGACACGGATCGCAGCGATATAAGGGTCGTCCGCAGCCAGCTGGCTGCTCAGCGCATCAAGTTCCGCGCCGGGCTCAACACCTTCAAGATCGATCACCA
>MGZO01000003.1:27138-32108 GCA_001802655.1 Hydrogenophilales bacterium RIFOXYD1_FULL_62_11 | reverse complement strand
TCGGTCCGGATTCGCAAGACTGAACGATTTGTGCGCCACCGGCTGCGTCGCCTCCAGCGTAATGCGCGTGTAATCAGGCGACGGCCACAAACGGGTGGCAGACAGCTGCAGCGCCTGGGCCCAGCCCGATGCCAGCAGACCACACAGCAGAAAAGTTCTTAACAAGGTGGACAACATGTCTCCAGATAGTCGGTCCCGCGCGGACTTTTGGCTTCGCATTCGACATCACGCGCGTCGTCCGTAATCGTCAAGCGGACGATTACGTCCGGCAATGGCAGCCAACCCGCAGCCTTGTCTGGCCATTCGATCAGGTTCACCGCCTGGCCGCTGACATCGCGAAAGCCGGCGTCCAGCCATTCGCGCGGGTCGTGCAGGCGATACAGATCGAAATGATACAACTCAAACGCGGGCAGGCTGTAGATTTCGGCCAGGGTATAGGTCGGGCTCTTGACCCGGCCGCTGTAACCCAGCGCGCGTAACAGCCCGCGCACCAGCGTTGTCTTGCCTGCGCCCAGATCACCCTCCAGGTAGAACGTCATTCCGGGTTTGAGTTCCCGCGCGAGGCACGCGCCGAAAGCCAGGGTTGCAGCCTCGTCTGCCAGATGAAAGCGCACGGTATGATTGGACGGATGCATGAGACAGATCTAGCGCAGCTGGCGCAACAAATCAAACAGTGGGGACGGGAGCTCGGCTTTGCCGCTGTGGGCATCGCCGACTGCGACTTGAGCGCAGCCGAAACCGGCTTGCAGGCGTGGCTGGATCGGGGATTTCATGGCGAGATGGATTATATGGCGGCGCATGGCGTAAAACGCAGCCGACCTGCCGAACTGGTACCAGGCACCGTCCGCATCATCAGCGCGCGGCTGGATTATTTTCCGCCGGCGGCAACCGAGCCATTTGAGGTTTTAGCCAATCCCCAGACTGCGTA
Organism: Hydrogenophilales bacterium RIFOXYD1_FULL_62_11; assembly: GCA_001802655.1. GTDB lineage: Bacteria > Pseudomonadota > Gammaproteobacteria > Burkholderiales > Thiobacillaceae > Thiobacillus. Next base: position 31,180 of record MGZO01000003.1, on the reverse strand, counting down.
TCTCGCGCGCTACGCGCTGGGGCGTGATTATCACAAGGTGCTGCGCAACCACCTGCAAAGTCTGGCCGAAAAAATCAGCCTGGCGGTGGACGCGCATCATTTCCGTGTTTTCACCGACAGCGCGCCGGTGCTGGAAGTCGCCCTCGCCGAAAAGTCCGGACTTGGCTGGCGCGGCAAGCACACCCTGTTGCTCAACCGGCAACACGGCTCATGGTTTTTTCTCGGCGAAATCTACACTGATTTGGCGCTACCGGTGGACACAGCCGAATCCAACCATTGCGGCACCTGCCAGGCCTGCATCGACATCTGCCCCACCCAGGCCATCCTTGCCCCCTACTCGCTCGATGTGCGACGCTGCATTTCCTATCTCACCATTGAACTCAAGGGCAGCATTCCGGTTGAGTTGCGGCCGTTGATGGGCAACCGGATTTACGGTTGCGACGACTGCCAGCTGGTGTGCCCGTGGAACCGCTTTGCGCAGACCGCCACGCTGCCGGATTTTGTCGTTCGGAATGGACTTGACAGTCCGCGGCTGCTCGACTTGTTTGCCTGGAGCGAGGCTGACTTCAACGAACGGCTGGCCGGCTCACCGATCCGTCGCATCGGTCACGAACGCTGGCTGCGCAACATTGCCGTTGCCCTGGGTAATGCGCCGTCCTCCCCCGATATTGAAGCCGCACTCGGCGCGCAGCTGAATCACCCGTCTGCGCTGGTACGCGAGCATGCCGCGTGGGCGCTGGCGCGCCAAAAGGAAGTCTAAGCCTGCTTCAACTCCTGGCGAGCGTGACGGATCACCGATGCGCCCGAGCTCAATGCCAGCCCGGCCAGCACCAGTGCCACCGCAATGTCTGGCCAGCCATGTGCGGTCGCCCACACGCCGGCGGCCGCACCCATCACTGCCAGGTTTCCGAGTGCGTCGTTACGCGAGCACAGCCACACCGAGCGCGCCTGCGCGTCGCCCTGGCGATGCGCAAACAGCAACGCCGCAACGCCGACGTTGACCGCCAGCGCCAGCAGGCTCACCCAGCCCATCATGAACGGCTCCGGCACCACCCCGGCCGCCCCCTGCCAGGCCGATTTGGCGAGCACGAACACGCCGTAGCCCACCATCAGCCAGCCCTTCCACAGCGCGGTGCGCGAGCGCCACACCGGCGCCAGACCGAGCACGAACAGGGCGACGCCGTAGTTGGCTGCGTCGCCCAGAAAATCGACCGCGTCGGCCAGCAGTGAAACAGATTGCGCCGAAAAACTCGCCAGCAGTTCGACACCAAACATCAGCGCATTCAACACCAAAGCAATCCACAGTGCGCGCCGATAACGCGGATCGGGCGGCGCAGCGTTACACACGGAATCGCAACCGCAACCGCTCATGACGCGCACCGTTCGGTGAAGTCCTGCAGGTAAAATGCCATCTTTCTCATCCCGCCATTTTGCCCCCATGTCAACGAATGCACATTCCCCCATCGGCGTATTCGATTCCGGCATCGGCGGGCTGACGGTGGTGCGTGCACTGATGGAGCGCCTGCCCTACGAAAACATCGTTTATTTCGGGGATACGGCGCGCGTTCCCTACGGGGTGAAATCGGTGGAAACCATTACCCATTTCACCACCCAGATCGCCCGGTTTTTGCTGGAAAAAGACGTCAAAATGCTGGTTATTGCCTGCAATACCATGGCAGCGGTGGCCGCACAGGTGGTCAAGGATTTGTCATCGGTGCCGGTGCTGGACGTGATCGAAGCGGGTGCGGTATCGGCGCGCGGCGGCAAAAAAATTGGCGTCATTGCCACCCCCACCACCATCAACAGCAACGCCTACGCGCGCGCCATTCACGAATATGCGCCTGATTCACGCATCCACTCGCAAGCCTGCGCGCTATTTGTGCCGCTGGTCGAAGAAGGCTGGCTCGACCATGAAGTCACCCGCCTCACTGCACAGGAATACCTGAAACCGCTGTTGGCCGAACACATCGACACGCTGGTGCTCGGCTGCACCCATTACCCGCTGTTGAAACCGCTGCTGCGCCAGGTCGTCGGCGACGAGGTCGCGCTGGTCGACTCCGCTGAAGCCATGGCTGAGCAGGTTGCCGTATTGCTGGCCGAAAAGCATCTCGCCAATCCCGGACCGGCGCAGCCACGCTATGACTTTCACGTCACCGACGTGCCGCTGCGCTTTCAGACCATCGGTGAACGGTTTTTGGGACGTACCCTGAATAATGTGCACGTGGTGAAGTGGTAAACAACGCGTCGACATGATCCGCATCAACCCTCAGATCGAACTCGACGAACGCGAAATCCAGGAAGATTTCGTCCGCGCCTCGGGGCCTGGCGGACAAAACGTCAACAAGGTATCGACTGCGGTGCAACTGCGATTTGACGTAGCCCACTCGCCTTCACTCCCCGAGCCGGTGCGCGCACGCCTTGCCATTCTGGCCGGCCGTCGGCTCACCCGCGACGGGGTGCTGATCATCGAAGCAGAACGCTATCGCAGCCAGCGGCGCAATCGCGACGATGCGCTGGAACGTTTGATTGAGTTGATTCGTGAAGCCTGCGAAGTCGACAAGCCACGCCGCCCGACCCGTCCGACGCTAGCCTCGAAAAAACGCCGCCTGGAGAGCAAGCAGCGGCTGGGCGAAACCAAGAAATTGCGGACGTTCAAACCGGGGCAGGACAGCTGACGGCGTATCCGGGTTATTGCCCGGTCTGATGCGGCAGACTTACCCCCGCCGACACCAGATAATCGCGCAGATGGCGCAGTTCCTGTTTAGTGCAGGTAGTGCTGTTATGCGGGCGGTGCAAAAACCCTTCCACCTCATTCAGGACCACGCGAAAACTGGCACCGTGGTGCGGTTCCACCTTTGCGCCCAGATGCGTGAGCATCGACTCCACCTCGCGCCAGTGAACATTCGCGCTCACGGGTCCTTCGAAAATGGCATGCAGCAGACTCTCGTGTTTGTGGCTCATATCATCCCCCGTTCAGCATCCGTTTCCAGAATAGGGCTTAAATTGCCACAGCGCGAATCGTGTTAGTCCATTTCGTCGATCCAGGCCATCTGGATCGCTTCAAGAATCTTTTCGCCTGAATGCTCGGGGGCATCGTCAAACTCGGGCAATTCCATCACCCAGCGGTGCAGATCGGTAAAACGGATCGTGCGCGGATCGATTTCGGGGTGGGCTTCGGAAAGCTCGATCGCGATGTCCAGGGAATCAGTCCATTTCATGTCAATGTCCTTCTTTCACCATATTGATGGTGTATTTGGGAATTTCGATGACCAGGTCGGCGGCATTCACGCGTGCCTGGCACGACAGGCGTGATTGCGGCTCCAGCCCCCATGCCTTGTCAAGCAGATCGTCTTCGTCTTCGGTGGAAGCCTCCAGCGAATTAAAACCTTCGCGAACAATCACATGGCACGTCGTGCAGGCGCAGGACTTCTCACAGGCGTGCTCGATCTCAATGCCGTTGGCAAGCAGGGTGTCACACAGCGTGTCACCGGTTTTGGCTTCAATCACGGCACCCTCAGGGCAGAGTTCAACGTGGGGCAGTACGATCAGTTGGGGCATGATTTTAGGTGTTGCTTGGTTTGAATAGGGTCAGGCCGCCTGAGCCTGCTGGCTGGGCAATGCTTGTAACACACCATCCCAGAAATGCAACCGCGCGTTGACAGCGGCTTCGGCTGCGGCTTCGGCTTCACGCCACTTATCGGCATCCTCGCCGCACAAACCGGCCAGCAGACGCAGCGACATCGGCGCATGAAAATCCTCGTCCAGATGAACGTGGCGCTTCAGGTAATAGTGAAAACTCGGTGCCTCGGCTTCTGTCACCGTCATGCGCGACAGGAAGGCGCGGAACATCGACGGAATCACATGCTCGCGCCCAAGCGCCAGCGCAGCGGCAACGGTGTGCGGCTTGCCGCTGGCGAGCGCCTCGAAAGTGGTGCGGGTGAAATGAGCCGATGGCGCGGGGACAAGGCCGGCAGCCAGCCCTGCTGTGATGCCCTGCTCGGCCACGATCTGCACAAAATGTGCCGGGGTGTCGGCATCGGCG
>MGZO01000003.1:19514-27068 GCA_001802655.1 Hydrogenophilales bacterium RIFOXYD1_FULL_62_11 | reverse complement strand
TATCGGTTTCTTCTTCCAGCACCAGTTCGTTGATGAAACGCTGCACCGACGCATCGCCGCCAGGCGTCCAGGGCCAGCGCGCGGGCGCAATTTCATTTTGCAAGTATTTGATCAGCGACATGAAGTCCCACACCGAATAGACATGGTGTTGCATGAACACGCGCAAATCGTCCGGAGTGCGGACGGCTGCGTAGATCGGATGGGCTTCGAGCCGCACACGCAAGCTCTCGATGAAGGCGTCGTTCAACATGAGGGGTTCAATCCGTTCAGCCAAAAGTGTCCAGTTTTTGTCCGGCCATCGCACGCCGCACGTTCTGATCCATGCGGCGCTGCGCAAAGTCGGTGGTCACCGCGTTCAGTGCCTCGATACCGCGCTTGATCGCCAGGTGATCGGTTTGCGTCAGCAGTTTTTCAAGCGCAGCAATGCTGGCTTCAATTGCGGCGGCTTCAGCCGCATTAAGCAGCGCGCTGTCCTCCCGCATTGCTGCATGGGTTGCTGCGATCAAGCCATTCGCATCGACGACCTGTTCGTTCAACGCACGCGCAACCATGTCATCCTTGGCGTGGGTAAACGCATCCTTGAGCATGCGGGTAATCTCGTCGTCGGCCAGGCCATAGGAAGGCTTGACCTGCACGCTGGTCTCGACGCCCGTGCTTTGTTCGCGCGCGGACACCGACAACAGTCCGTCAGCGTCGACCTGAAAGGTGACACGAATCCGCGCGGCACCCGCGACCATCGGCGGAATCCCGCGCAATTCAAAGCGTGCCAGCGAGCGGCAGTCGACCGCGAGTTCACGTTCACCTTGCAGGACATGCACGCTCATCGCTGTCTGGCCGTCCTTGAAGGTGGTGAACTCCTGCGCGCGCGCAGTGGGGATGGTGGTATTGCGCGGGATGACTTTCTCGGTCAGTCCCCCCATGGTTTCCAGTCCCAGCGACAACGGGATCACATCGAGCAGCAGCCAGTCGTCCCCTGCCCGGTTACCCGCCAGTACATCAGCCTGCATTGCCGCGCCCAGCGCAACGACCTTGTCCGGATCCAGATTGGTGAGCGGTGTCTGCTTGAAGAACTCGGCCACGGCCTGGCGCACGCAGGGCATCCGGGTGGAACCGCCGACCATCACCACGCCTTTTATATCGTCCACGGTCAGGCCCGCATCACGCAGTGCCTTGCGGGTCGGCCCCAGGGTCTTACTCAGCAGACTGGTCGACATGGCATTGAATTCGGCCTGGGTCAGCGTCGCATCCATCATTTCGCCGGTCGACAGCACAGCTGTTACGCGTACGTCCATATGCTCGGTGAGGGCTTCCTTGGCATCGCGCGCCTTGGTCAGCAACAGCCGCATGTCGCTAGCCGACAAGGGCTGAAAGCGGCCCTTTTCAACCATCCAGCAGAACACACGCTGGTCGAAATCATCACCGCCGAGCGCCGAGTCGCCATTGGTGGCAAGTACTTCAAACACGCCCTTGGACAGTTTCAGAATGGAAATATCAAAGGTTCCACCACCCAGGTCATACACCGCAAACACGCCTTCCGAGGTGTTGTCGAGGCCGTAGGCAATCGCGGCTGCGGTGGGTTCGTTGAGCAGGCGGAGCACGTTGAGTCCTGCCAGTTGTGCGGCGTCTTTGGTCGCCTGGCGTTGCGCGTCATCGAAATAGGCCGGAACGGTGATCACCGCACCGACCAGTTCGCCGCCGAGCGTAGCTTCTGCACGCGCACGCAATACTTTGAGAATTTCGGCTGAAACTTCGACCGGGCTTTTCACCCCGGCAACCGTCTTGATCTGCACCATGCCCGGCGCATCGACAAAGTGATACGGCAGGCTGGCAGCATCGTCGATGTCAGGCAAGCCACGTCCCATGAAACGTTTGACCGAAATCAGGGTGTTGTGCGGATCGAGACTTTGCGCGCGTTGTGCTGAATAGCCCACGTCCACCAAGCCATCTGCGTGATAACGCACCACGGAAGGCAGCAAGGCATGGCCTTCCGCATCGTCAAGAATGGTTGCCAGGCCGGAACGCACGCAGGCGACCAGTGAGTTGGTGGTGCCCAGATCAATGCCTACCGCCAGCCGGTGCTGATGGGGTGCAGTGGACATGCCGGGTTCGGAAATCTGCAACAGAGCCATACCTAGCCTTCGAGTTCTTCGTACACGTCGCCGACTTCGGCGATGAGTTTGTCCATAAAACGCAATTGACGCACCGCTTCGCGCGCGCCTTCGAAATCCTGCTTTACATCAAGCAATTCGACCAGTTGCGTTTCGATCAGGCGGTGCGTAATGCGCAATTCATTCATCAGGGCATCGAGCACATCGACACGCTTCGCGACACGCGCATCGTCAATCGCCTCTCGCCATTCCATTTGTTGCATCAGGAATGCCGGCGCCATCTGCGTGTTGTGCGCATCCAGGGCGTCTATGCCTTGCAACTGCAACAAATAGACGCCCCGCTCAACCGGGTGTTTCAGGGTGCGATACGCTTCATTCGCCTGCGTCGCCCATTGCATGGCTACCCGCTGTTCGGCGTCGGGCTGCGCCGCAAAGCGATCAGGATGAACCGTGTTTTGCAGTTCGCGATAAGCACGGTCTAACTGCTCGCGATCCAGCGCATAGGTTACCGGCAGGTCAAAAAGTGCGAAGTGGGTTTGGGAGAAATCCATATCAGGACTCAGGAACCAGGATTCAGGCGGCTTTAATGCTGCGCATGTCTACACAGCACGACCAAGAACCGACAACAGAACCTGGTGCCCCTTGAATCCCGACCCCTGTGATTAAACGTTAAATGACTCGCCGCAACCGCACTCGTTTTTCACGTTGGGATTGTTGAACTTGAAACCTTCGTTCAAACCTTCGCGTGAGTAATCGAGTTCGGTGCCGTCGATATAAGCCAGGCTTTTCGGATCGACAAACACGGTGACGCCAAAGCTGGTGAACACCTCGTCGCCTTCTGGCGCTTCGTCGGCAAACTCCAGTTTATAAGCCATGCCGGAGCAGCCGGTCGTGCGCACGCCGAGACGGATGCCAACACCCTTGCCGCGTTTGGTCAGATAGTTCGTGACGTGTTGCGCTGCGCGCTCGGACAGAGTGACTGCCATGATGCTTACACCAGTCCCTTTTTCTGTTTGTAATCAGCGACCGCAGCCTTGATCGCGTCTTCGGCCAGAATCGAGCAGTGAATCTTGACCGGCGGCAATGCCAGTTCTTCGGCAATCGCCGTGTTCTTGATTTCCATTGCCTGATCGAGCGTCTTGCCCTTGACCCACTCGGTCACCAGCGAACTCGATGCAATCGCCGAACCGCAACCATAGGTCTTGAATTTGGCATCCTCGATACGGCCATCGGCACCGACCTTGATTTGTAGCTTCATCACGTCGCCGCAAGCAGGCGCGCCCACCATGCCGGTGCCCACTCCATCGTCATCCTTGGTGAACGAGCCTACATTGCGGGGGTTTTCGTAATGGTCGAGCAACTTTTCGCTATAAGACATGGTGGTTCTCCTTCAAACTTGGTCGAAAAAACGATACGCAAGCAACTGCGCCAAACGCATTGCGGATTAATGTGCAGCCCACTGCACCGTATTCAGGTCGACACCTTCCTTGAACATCTCCCACAGCGGGGAGAGTTCGCGCAGCTTGCCGATTTTCTCGTGCAGCAATTTGATGGCGTAATCGACCTCTTCTTCAGTCGTAAAACGGCCTATCGAAAAACGGATTGAGCTATGCGCGAGTTCGTCGCTGCGGCCCAGGGCACGCAGCACATAGGACGGCTCCAGGCTGGCCGAGGTGCAGGCCGAACCGCTGGAGACGGCCAGATCCTTGATCGCCATGATGAGCGACTCCCCTTCGACGAAATTGAAGCTGACGTTCAGGTTGTGCGGCACCCGGCGCTCGAAATCGCCGTTCAGATGCAGTTCCTCGATGTCCTTCAGGCCTTCGTACAAGCGGTCGCGCAGCATGCGGATGCGTTCATTCTCGGTCGCCATTTCTTCGCGGGCAATGCGGAAAGCCTCGCCCATGCCGACGATCTGGTGCGTTGCCAGCGTGCCCGAACGCATCCCGCGCTCGTGACCGCCTCCGTGCATCTGCGCTTCGAGGCGAACACGTGGCTTGCGCTGAACATACAGCGCGCCGATGCCTTTGGGGCCGTAAGTCTTATGTGCCGAGAACGACATCAGGTCCACCGGCAGCTTGGCCAGATTGATCGGCATTTTTCCAGTGGCCTGCGCCGCGTCGACATGAAACAGGACGCCTTTTTCACGGCAGATATTGCCGATCGCTTCGATATCCTGGATCACACCGATTTCATTGTTGACCGCCATCACCGACACCAGAACGGTATCAGGACGGATCGCTGCACGCAGCACATCCAGATCGAGCAAGCCGTTTTCCAGCACGTTCAGATAAGTGGCTTCAAAACCCTGACGCTCCATCTCGCGTACGGTGTCGAGTACTGCCTTGTGCTCGGTGCGCACGGTAATGATGTGCTTGCCCTTGGTGCCTGCGTAGAAATGCCCTGCCCCTTTGATGGCCAGATTGTTCGACTCGGTCGCGCCGGACGTGAAAACGATTTCCTTCGGATCCGCACCGACCAAAGCCGCAACCTCGGCACGCGCATCCTCCACTGCCTTGTCAGCCGTCCAGCCATAGGGATGTGAACGCGATGCCGGATTGCCGAATTCCTCGGTCAGATAAGGAATCATTTTGGCAGCCACACGCGGGTCGACCGGCGTGGTTGCTGAGTAATCAAAGTACAGTGTTTTCATTGTGATAGCCTTATCTCTTAAACCAGTATCAAGCTGCAAGCGTCATCTTGGACGTACGACGATCCTGCATGACTTTTTCCTTGCATTCATCCTGCTTGGCCACCAGGGTGGCAAGCGTGACGTTATCGAGGTAATCATAGATATGGGCATTGAGCCCCATCCACAAGTCATGCGTCAGGCAACGATGCTCGTCGTGGCAGTTTTCCTTACCGCCACAATGCGTCGAATCAATGGGCTCATCTACCGCGCGGATGATGTCAGCCACGCTGATGCTGCCGAGGGTTTTGGCCAGGTAATAACCGCCACCCGGACCGCGCACGCTTTCCACCAACTCATGGCGGCGCAGGCGACTGAAAAGCTGCTCCAGATAGGACAAGGAAATATCCTGACGTTCGCTGATGCCAGCCAGCGTCACTGGATTCTTACCGCCACGCAGTGCTAAATCCAGCATCGCTGTCACAGCAAAACGACCTTTTGTGGTCAACCTCATTTTGACTTCTCCTGAATGACACTCGGAGAATCTATTCCCGAGCGATTCGCTCAACTATTCCTTACCTTACTGTTTTAGTCAACTATTTTGTTCAGATAACTGGCATCGAAATCATCCGGCTTGTCCTGCCCGGCCGGCATTTCTGCACCCAGCTTCAGTAACTGCTTAAAGATCTGCTCCAGCCGTTCATCGATATGCGCAGAATGATCGATCAGGCCGTGAATGGCCTTTACCACCGGATCGTTCATGTCAGCCGAAATGGCATAAGCGGAAAATCCGAGTTTTTCTGCCTGGTGACCCAGGTTAACCATCTTCTGCTGACGCTGTTTTTCGGCAACACTGTCAAGAATCCTGGCAGGAATGCCCACCGCCGTGGCATTGTCCGGTACGTCTTTCACCACAACAGCGTTGGAACCTATGCGCGCATTGGCGCCGATGCTGATCGGACCCAGAATTTTGGCACCCGCCCCCACCACTACGCCTGGTTTCAGCGTGGGATGACGCTTCCCTTTGTCCCATGAAGTGCCGCCCAAAGTGACGCCGTGATAGAGCGTGCAGTCGTCGCCGATTTCAGCCGTCTCGCCCACCACCACGCCCATGCCGTGATCGATAAAGACGCGGCGGCCGATGGTGGCTCCGGGGTGAATTTCAATGCCAGTGAGCCAGCGGCCCATATGGGACGTGAAGCGCGCCAGCCATTTAAACCGCACGCGCCACAACCAGTGCGCCAGTCGGTGAATGACAATGGCATGAAAGCCGGGATAGAGCGTGATGACTTCAAGCGTCGAGCGTGCGGCCGGATCGCGGTCAAAAACGACGGAAATGTCTTCCCTGAATTGGCTGAAAAGGCTCATGCGTTAAAGGATGCTATTTCCGAGTGATTTGGTCAACTATTGTGTGCCTGGGTTGCCGGCCTTGCGCGTACCCCGCTTCGCGGCCTGCGCCGCAGTCAAAATTCCGCGCAGGATGTTCACTTCTTCTTTCGCCAGCCGAGTGCGCGCAAATAGCCAACGCAGTTTCAGCATCAGCTTGCCGGGCGAACCATGGTTCAAAAAATCCAGTTCGACCAATGTGGTTTCAAGGTGCGCGTAAAACCGCTCCACCTCGTCGCCCGTTGCCGCATCAAGTTCGGGCTGCGGCCAGACCGGGTGATTTAACCAGGCCTGACGGATTTCGTAACTCAGCACCTGCACCGCCGCCGCCAGATTGAGCGAGCTGTAGTCCGGGTTGGCGGCGATCGTCACCAAGCCCTGACACAGGCTCAATTCCTCATTCGACATGCCGCTGGTTTCGTTGCCGAACACCAGCGCCACCGGCGCGGCCTGCGCCTCGGTCAACAGGTGGGTCGCGGCTTCGGGCGGAGTCAGCACCTCGGTCACGATATCGCGGCGGCGCGCCGACACGCCCAGCACCAGCGTGGTGTCCGCCAACGCTTCTTCCAGCGTGGTGCACACCCGGGCCTGCGCCAGCAGGTCGGTCGCCCCCGCCGCCATGGCGTCGGCCTGACTGTTGGGAAACACGGCCGGATTGACCAGATAAAGCTGCGACAAGCCCATCGTCTTCATCGCCCGCATGGCGGCGCCGATATTGCCGGGATGGCTGGTGCGCGCGAGCACGATGCGAATATTGCCGAGAAATTTTGGGTTAGATAGCGTCATACATCAAGTAAAATGGTGGCTCGTTCTTTGAATTTGTAGCCAGACATCATGCATCCCATGCTCAATACAGCGGTGAAAGCCGCTCGCAAAGCGGGGGCGATCATCAATCGCGCCTCGCTCGACCTCGACCAGCTCACCGTACGGAGCAAACAGGACCGCGATTACGTCAGTGAGGTCGACCAGATGGCCGAACGCGCCATTATCGAAACCCTGCTCGACGCCTATCCAAACCACGGGATTTTAGCAGAGGAGTCTGGCGTAACCGAAGCCAAGAACAACGAGGACTACCAGTGGATCATCGATCCGCTCGACGGCACCACCAATTTTCTACACGGCCTGCAGCAATATTCCGTTTCAATTGCACTCAAGCAAAAAGGCCAGATCACCCAGGCCGTGGTCTACGACCCCGCACGTAACGAACTCTTTACCGCCACGCGTGGCCGCGGCGCCTATCTGAACGAGCGCCGCATCCGCGCCAGCATGCGCAACAAGCTCGCCGAATGCCTGATCGGCACCGGCTTCCCCTACACCGATTTCCGCTTCGCCGATGCCTACCTTGGCATGTTCCGCGACATGATGCACGCCACCTCCGGCCTGCGCCGCCCGGGTTCCGCCGCGCTAGACCTCTGCTACGTGGGCTGCGGC
>MGZO01000003.1:14109-19492 GCA_001802655.1 Hydrogenophilales bacterium RIFOXYD1_FULL_62_11 | reverse complement strand
CGGCTTCTGGGAAATGCACCTGAAACCCTGGGATCTCGCCGCCGGCAGCCTGATCGCGCAAGAGTCGGGCGCATTCGTCGGCAACTTTGTCGGCAACGAAGGCTTTCTCGACTCCGGCAACATCGTCGCCGCCACCCCTAAAATCTTCGCGCAGATGCTGCAGATCATTGCGCCGCATTTGCCGCCTGAACTGAAAGTCTAAACAACCCGCCCGTTCGCCCATGTCCAGCAGCAAGGAAACCGCCGCCCACACGCCGATTGTGTTGGGGCACTGACTCGGCGCGCAGCCATAGATTGGCTTTTATATTTTGAATCAACAAGTTATACCAATGAAGGCCATTGCCTCGCGGAGGTTGGATTGGCATAGATGGGCATGGTTGGGCGCTCGAATTGCCCCAAATTTGCCCCACGAAATCGAGTCGAATACTGAGGCATATGTGGTCGTGTGCGAGCGTAGTTTTCAAGAGGCTACGCGGCACCGCGCTGGACTGTGACGATGTGCGATGGATTTCGAAGCAATGAAGGTCAGCAATCTGGGGTGGTACCGCCGCTGAGCTCCCGGAATCGGCTGAGTGCTTTTCGGCCAAAACGGCCAGTCAGGCTGGCCGCTCCATATGACCGCTGTTCGCCGCTTACCGGTCAAAGCGCTGTTCAACGTTCAAGCTCAGCTGACGGCGGAAGCGGGTGAAGCCCGCTGTAGCCGGTCAGCTGGAGCGCAGGGTTAGCCATTATTTGCATTGACGAGAGACCTTGATCACATACTGCCGTTTTGGGATACCCGTAATGGTGAACTCAAGGATCACAGGTGCAAGCGCACCAACGGCATAGTCAGAAGTTGGAGGGGGGCCAACTCCTCTCGATAGCACAAAACAAGTGAGTTATTCTTTACGGCTGCACTCGCAGAGCTATCGTCAATACTAATGCTGGAATTCCAATGGACGGCCACCTTTACCTTGAACGCATCTCCTTTCCACTCTCCGATTGGTTTGTCGATATTGTCAGGGTAGTTAAGCCAGCGTTCCTGTCCCCAGTCTTGTCGCAAAGAAACATCTGCCCCCCAGACGCCGCTGGGCAGCAACGCAAATATTAGGACGTGTAGGAATTTCACAGGGCTAGCCAATATTGAGAACGCCTGTTGTGTCATTGGTTACCGTTTCAAGCCAAGCCTTTAAGCAGGATATTGCGTTTCGCAAAGGCTCTACAACCTCGGGATACTCTTCTCCACGGCCTTCGTTGACTAGTAAGTCTTTAATTGTTGTGTCGGAGACGTCAGTGCTTTCAAGAAGACGAAGGGTAAATTGGGCGCTCTCAAATGAATACGTTACGAACGATGACCCGGTAATTTGAGAAAGCCTTGAAGCCAACTCATCTCTGTTATCCCCTAGCAGAGTTCCTTCGATCAGTAGGTCGACATCTAGGAGCAGGTAACCCGAATAAGGAAACTCCGCTTGCTCTTTCGCTTGTGTATCGAGAAAACACCAAAAGGGATCAGGGTTTAAGGGGAGTTTTGGCTTAAAGATACCCCATTTTTTCTTAGTCAAGCCTTCTGCCTGTACCTGTGCAGACGCAACAAGCATTTCGGACTTTGACTTAGGTAGTAAGTAGAAACTGGCAATGGCACTCATGGATATGGCTAACGTTCAAAATCACCGGCCTGCGCAGCTTTTCGCGCAGGTCCGGTGCATTGCAGGGTTAGGCCGCCGCATCATCCTCGACGCGTGCGTGGTTTTCGACAGCACCTTCGCAAACCTCCAAGTTGTAGGTGGCGACGTTCACCGTGCCTCCCGAAAAGCCGGAAAAGACGCTGCAAGCAGGAACGCCAGACTCTGTTTTCAATGAGATATGGTAGAGCCCCTTGCCATTTGCTCTTGCAACTACATGCTCGTTTAGCAAGTCGACCACCTTTTGCGACCAATGAATGACCTCGTCGTAATCAGGCTTAGCAATTGGCTCTTCGGCTTCAATGGTGCTGATAGTCCCACGATGCAGGATTTCACCGCACTTGCTGTAGAGGGCCTTGAACTCGGTGAACGTTAGTGCATTAGGTTTTGAGTTTGCTTCAAGATGCCAACCATCGGCAGTTTTTGTTCGCGTGAGGCTTTGAGGAAACGAATGCGGGTGATTTCTTTGCAGCAATTTCATGATTCGCTCGGCATTCCATTCCTTTTTCGCCGCGCTGGACCTTGCCGCCGGAAGATCACCATGCAACTGCAGACACCCCAAGGCCACTAGCTCGCAAATACGGCGAAACTGCAAGTAGCAGTATTCCCGCGCATAGGGAGGTGATAGGTTCAGCTCCCCATTGCATGCCCGAGCAACAAGATCAACTCGTATCGCCAGTTCATGCATAAGGCGGAGATAGCCGCGAACGGCTGTCTCTTCTGCGAACGGCTCTATGGTAGCGGGCATCTACGAGAGGTCTAACGTAGAGCTAACCGGCGGCGCTTTAGCGCCGTCCAGCGACCGAAGGGAGCGAGGTTGAGCGCCGGGTTGGGCAACATGTCAGTCACCATCGCCACTCTCTACGCCATGGAGCGAAGGGCCGGAATCGGAGCCGCTGAATCTCGAAGAGCCGCGGTCTGAGGCAGGCACCTTCACACCGTACTTCCGTTCGAAGTCCCGGCGGATGCGCCAGTCTCGGACCTGAAGGATAACCGCAAGCAGCAGTGCAGCCGCAGCTCCACACAGGAGAACGAACACTGCGAGGTAGTTGAATGGCACTCCCTCAACGGAGCAGCAGTACTCCATTCCGGCGCCACCGAATACCTTTTGAACGACGATGACCACCCAGCCGGACGCAACCACCAGTAGCAACAGACCGACCAGCAACGCGCCTAAGCACGGGGTGCATTTTGTCTTTGGCGGCGCGGACTCGGAATGGCTCATGGTGCCCAACGTTCAAGCTCAGCCGACCGCGGAAGCGGCCGAAGGCCGCTGTAGCGGGTCGGCTGGAGCGCAGGGTTGGGCGGCGGCCTCGGCCAACACAAACGAGACATCTGTGGCGGTGCGGAATGGCTTAAGAGGCACCTCGGACTCGATGGAGAAAATATGGCCCCCAACAGCCCAGACGCTGACCGGCGCGGAGATGCCTGGGGCGCGCAACGTGCCCGCCCCAAGCACAAACGCACTGTGGTCTTGAAAGAGAACTGCGATTGGCCATCGGACTTTAAACCAACGCATGCAGTAGAACTCGATTTCGCTCCATTCAAGTAAGCGTTGCACCTTGTTGATGTGAGCGACCTGCGCCGCAAACTGGCCGCGTTGCTCTAGCGGAAGCGATGAGCCTACTTTGCTCAAGATGGCATTCTCAAAGGGTAGTAACTTCACCACGTTTTTAAGCCGCCCAACGTAGAGGTAAAGGGGCGCCGCTTTAGCGGCGTCCCAGCGGAACGAAGTGGAGCGGTCTTGACCGCCGGGTTAGGGGTAGCCAAATATGAACGCAATTATTTGTTCCTTGGCGGCAATTATCGCGGCAATTGTTGCGATGATCGCGGCCCACCGTGCCCAACGGGCTTGCGCTAAAGCGGCGGCAGAACTTAAGCGAGCTGACTCTGCGCTAGATAGAGCAGCCTCAGCACTTAATCGGGCGGCGGTGAGATCTTCTATGGCTATTCGGTTTGCTTCTTTAGCGATAGACAGCGCCTCCTCAGTAATGGCCAGCGATCGCTTTTCGCGATTGGCGCGGTTTAGCAATTCTGGGCCTTCGAGAAGGTGCGTGAATATGTCGTCTGACACGGAAGCCCCTAACGTTGAAATTCACCCGACGGCGGAAGCGGGTGAAGCCCGCCGTAGCCGGTCGGGTGGAATGCAGTGTTAGGGATGGCTATCAGCACTTTGAGCCAGTGACCATATAAGTGAAGATTGCGGCTAGGATTGTAGGGGCGATCAAAAATCCAGTCCTCGCGCTGAAGGAAATTGGTACGAAAGCCCTCGTGATTTCACTTACTGTGCAAGCGATTACAGTTGGTAGCCCAACCAGAAAAACTACAAACATTCCCATGGCTGCGCCACCTCCCGCAGCTTCGGAACCATTAATCTCACCGCAGTAGAACCAATCTACTCCGATCGCTGAAACCATTGCCGAGATAGTTGCCACGCAAACCAATACAAAGGAAACCGTAACTTGCTGAACGATGACAAGTGCTCGACGCATGGTGATCCCTAACGTAGAGCTAACCGGCGGCGCTTTAGCGCCGTCCAGCGACCGAAGGGAGCGAGGTTGAGCGCCATGTTAGGTGCGGACACTTGCCATGCCCCAAGCGACGTGCAGGAACTGTTTGTGGGAGAAGCCATCTGCCACCTGCTCGAACGATGACGGGACAAGAAGAATGAAGACTGATGTCGGCTCCGGCTCGCCGATGTGGTGACCCTCCCACCGCGATGCCAATAGAAAGTGGGAATACTCGGTACTTTCGTAAAAAACCGGATTGTCCAAACGCAGCAGGTGCCAAATGTGTGAGCTATCTGCGCAGCTAGGCGTGCCCTCGACAATTCCTTCGCGCGGCAGAAGACCTGCGAAAGTTTCGTTTTGGTCGAAGTATTCAATGTGGAGCCGCATAGCACCTAACAGTTAATATAGAGACCCATGGGTCCGGACGTTTTTTAATAAAGAGACAGGCATTTTCTTGGTCTATCGTCTTGTTTCTTATATGGATGTTGGTCCGGCTGTCTCTTTATTGCTTTATGAAAAAGGAGACGGAGGGCTTCCGGATTATGCTCCTGAATTTTTCCCTCAACTACTAGGAGCGAACCTAATGGGGTCAACCAACCCCCCCTCGCCTGCTCGACCAAGTATCCATCGTCTGCCGCCGCCGGCACCTCAGTCCCCGCACTGAAGACAGCTACCGCTCCTGGATCCGGCAGTTCATCTATTTCCACGGGAAGCGCCACCCGAACACCATGGGCGGTCTGGAAGTGGAAGCCTTCCTGAACCATCTGGCGAGTGAGCGGCACCTTTCCGCGTCTTCGCAAACCCAGGCGCTCAACGCCCTGGTCTTTCTCTACGATTCCGTGCTGCGCCAGCCGTTGGGCGAGATGGCCGGGCTCAAGCGGGTGCAGCGGCGCCACCGGGTACCGGTGGTGCTGGCTCGCGAGGAGGTGAAAGCCATCCTGGAGCAGATGACGGGTGTGGTCAGGCTGATGGCGGAGTTGATGTATGGCTCGGGCTTGCGCGTCAACGAATGCATGACGCTGCGGGTCAAGGACATCGACTTTTCGGGTGGGGTGCTTAACGTCCGTTCAGGGAAAGGCGGCAAGGATCGCACCACGCTGCTGCCTGAGCGGCTGCATGCCCCGCTCAAGCAACAATTGCTCCGTGTGGCAGAGCTACACAAGCAGGACTTGTCGCATGGCGCTGGGTTAGCTCCACTACCCAGTGCGCTCG
>MGZO01000003.1:0-14082 GCA_001802655.1 Hydrogenophilales bacterium RIFOXYD1_FULL_62_11 | reverse complement strand
CGCTGGCCTGGCAGTTCGCCTTTCCGTCTGCGGTGTTGCGTCCCTGGGGTGAAAGCGGACGGCAGGCACGCTGTCATGCGTCAGATTCGACGGTACAGCGGGCCTTTCGGGATGCCAGGGACCGAGCCGGGATCCTCAAACATGCGAGCGTACATACCCTGCTCACTCCTTTGCTACCCACTTGCTGGCATCAGGAACTGACATCCGGACGATACAGTTGTTGCTGGGCCATCGCAGTTTGCAGACGACGATGATCTACACACATGTGATCGAGGTGACGCGGAACGTTGCCAGCCCGCTCGACAGTCTCTGAATCTTGCGTGCCCGGTTGCGACAGGAGGAACAGCATCCTCCATGTCGCTTGGGCCATGTTCACTGACTGCTCTTTGCTATGAAGCTGACGTGATACGGGGGCGTCAGGACGGTCCGCTTTGGCCGAACAAGAGACGGTCACCCCTCCAAGCCTGAATGTCCGCTCCTGGCGTCCGAACGCATCTGTTTATTTTGGTACTCATGACCATCGTTCTCATTGGTCATGTTGCCGCACGTGTTGGGCATTAGGACTGGAATACGCATAAAGTGCCTTCAACGACAGTGAGCGATTTCAGGAACTGAATAGACTCATTCGTGAATTCTGACCTTGCCTTCCTGTAACTCAATTGGAGCAGGGGAAGTTGCTCGCTGATTAACGCGAGAAGCTTGAGCTCATCTGTATATGTGCCCAGAGCGACCCGGAGGGCTTCGATCGCTTCAGAAATCGACATCATCTGTTTCGGCAGCCTGGAACCTACCAGTCCATCTCAAGAATCAACGGCGCAAGGGATTCAATCTCCAAAGGGGAGACCTGCTCCTGATCGACACCTCGCAAAATGCAGATATCTAGAAGCCTGGAGGCCACTGGATCGTCTTTCACAACCGATCTAGGCATTGAGGGCTGTCGTTCCTTGCCCACGGATGCAGCGTATGGGTGCGACTGCGCGGGAATCCCAACTGAATCAGTCATGGGCTTGTAGAGTGCACTAAGTTGAAGATTTGGGATGGCCCTTTTGAGCCTCAGATAGATTTCGATTCCTGCGCAGTCAAGATCCCCCCAGAACGTGATGTTGGGGTGATTCAGAAGCTGTTTCGCAGTCGGACATGTGGATCCTTCGCGTGTCAGGGTAATCGCACCAAAAAACCGCTCTTCAACCATATTCGCGAGCTGTTTGCCGTAGTCATCCTCGGCCGTGCTGAGTCCGAATCCGAACGTGGCGATGAAGGCACATCGGTTCACTGCCTGCGTGGAGATCGCCATTTCGAAGGCGGCGGGGTTTTCCACCAGTACAACCGTTTCGGGGGCCGCGCATCCCGCGACGACGACATAAAACGGGTGGGACGGGAATTGCCGAGGCTCGATCCCGAATGCCTTGAGAGAGCGCTTGGGGATGCTGGTGAGCATCTTTGAAGAGCCAAGCAAATATCGGGCGCTCACAAGATAGGCCGGCAGGCCGAGCATATCGGCCTGCCGCTGGCGGAGTTTCACGAGGCCATCGAGCAGCAGCCCCATGTCTTCCTTTGAAAGATCCTGAATGGCGCCAGCCGCGGGCAACAGCGCGTCGATACTGGCCTGATCGATGCCGCCGTCCTCAAGGACGCGAGACCAGGCGAGTATGTGTTCAGAGACATCCTGTACCGGCCTAATCACCTTGATGTAGCTACTGACGGGCTCCCCGCGCTCGTCAGGGCTGAATTCAAGATGACCGTTTTCACGAAGACGCGCGAGGGCCTTCCTGATGGCGACCGGGTCGTTGATTACCTCGGATCGCAGCTTTTTCATGATCCCTTTCGTCAACACCTTGCCGCTGGCGCTGTTTTTGGCCTTCTTGAGAAACCACTGCCCGACCTGTTCTTCGAACTCAGGCATTCAGATGTTCCCGTTCTGAGGCGTGCGGGTCGTGCTTGTAGGCGCTGGTGTAAAGGATCATCCCATTGCTGTCCTGACAGGGTTCGACGGAAACGAAAACGCGTTCCCGCAGAGGATCACCTTTGTTGGCGACATTCTTTTTGCCAATCAGGTGTACGGGGAAGATGTCCTTGTTGTTCACGTAATAGGGGTTGTGAATCAATCCTATGAGTTGGAAATTGTCGCCAACGCCGCGCAAGCCCTGGAATGCGTCATTGATGTAGTCCTCGTTGGACAGGTTGGAAAAAAGCCCGTCGAAGAACATGATCCGCTGTGCCCCCTTCAGGGCTGCTTTCTGTTCTTTTCGGGTGCTATGGAATGATGCTGCGCGTGCGATGGCGAATTCGGCCTGTTTGATCAGCCACATCATGGCGAGCGCAGTCCGTTGTCCCGTAGAAAGCCCACGATCAGTGAAGGGCAGCTTCTCCATGCCACGGATCGACGCATGGGTAAAGTACACCTTGGGAAGGATGGGATTGTCGTGAATGTCCCGTCCGGTGAAGATTCGTCTATAGATCGTGTCGTGGATCAACTGCTTGTAGTCGGCCGCCCTGCGATCAATTTCATCGTTCAGCATGACAGTCGACCGTTCCCGGAGCGCGCGTTCCCTGTCTTCGATCTGCGCAAGCAATTCGCCGATGATTCGCCCGATCTCCTGCTCGTCAGCTACCGGCGTTTCCACATGAAAACGGGCCTTTGGGGTGAGCTTCATAACGCGGTCAAGTATGCCGAGGCTTAATTCAGCCTGACTGGCAAACTTCGCCAGGCTGTCGATTGAGGCATTCTTGTTGGCTTCCATGGCTTCACGAATCTTTTCGAGGTTAGCTCGACCTTCGGCGATCTGCGCCTCGATCTTGTCACGGGTATCCTGGATAAGTTGAAGCTGCTCGATTGTTTTCGCTTCCGCGATGTTTGTGATCTCCAGTTGATTCAGGCCCTTGATTTCACCCTTCCTGGCGCGATCACAGAAGTCATCACGGTACTGGACGTACTCACGGAAAGACCGAGTCTTGTTTTCATCGAACTTCCGCAGAGTGCCGGTATTGATGTCGAGCTCCCTGACGCATTGAGCCAGGTTAATCATTGCGGAACGGATGTTCATATCGGTGCCGGGCGCATTCCCAAAACAGGCAATACGGATATCTTCGGCGTAACCCAGTATCTCCGGGTCGGGAATGAATGAAGCCTGCATCAGGCGTCGTATGTCCCCTGAAAACATTGCGACCTTGGCATACTGCTCTCGAACGGTGACAACCATCTCATGCATGGCTTCCAAGAACGGCGTCAAGGAAGCGATCTCAGCATCGATTTGGGTAATTTCCTCGCTTGCTTCACCCTCTTCCAGCTTGGCCGTATCCCGCTTTCTCATCGCTTCTGCGATGCGATCGGCAAGACTCCGCTCTTCGGTGCGAGAGGATTCGATGTAGCGCCAGGCTCGATCAAAATCGATGCCTTGCAATCGCGCCTGCGCAGCTTTGACGGCGTTTTCAAGCACAAGCGCCCGAGCGGGTGACTGCTCCATGAACGCAACGTGGCCTTCATTCTCAAAACGGATAGCCGTTTCGAGATCACGCTTATCCGTCCCAAAGGTCTCGTTAAGTTGGTTCAATGCGTCGGATGCATTGGTTGCAACCTGATAGAGCTCCCCGTCCACTTGACCTTGCAGATCACTCACGGCCGCCTTCAGTATCTCGACGACACGCATCAAAGCCTGGACATCGGATTTTGCCGTGGCAAGCGCCGCTTCACCGCCTTCCAGCAGATAATCCTTGGCGGCATGTAGCGCGCGTATAGCCGGTTCGGAAGTCTGACGACTCAGTTTGCCGATCCTTTCCTGGATCTGGACTTTCTCAGCTTCAAGTTCCGGGATGGTCTCTTCAGCCAATTTCCTCAACTCGTCGTAACCACCCGCCTTCAGGAAACGCTTCATGTAGGAGATTGCCTCCAGTGCTTCAGTCGAAGCGCGGTGCACGAATTCAGCGGTCTTCTGCTGAAGGCCGTCACGCCTGCCCACAGCTTCGGCGTATATGCGCTCAGAATCTCGGCGGATCGCCTCCTTGGCGGTCACCGCCGTAGTTACGGCGTCACTCTCCTCAGAGATGGCGGCGAGCAGCTTCTCGATTTCCTCGTTGCGTTTGTTCAGGGTGTTGATCTGAGTTTTTGTCCGGCTTTTTTCCTCCTCGATAAGCGATGGATTGAGCAGGATTGCAACCTGTCGGGTATGCCGGCCCACCAGAAGTGCGTGTGCAACCTCGCCAACCTGGTGGATCTCATCTTCCCGGAGAAGCTGTTCCAGTGCGGGCTTAAAAAAAATCGGTACCGTCAGCTTCGCTTCCTCGAGCAGGCGGGTTGCTTCTCCCGCTGCTTCAAGCGACTCGATTGCGGGGGCCGACAAGGCGGCTGAGAACAGCGACAGGCACTGCTCAAGGCGTGGGCCTTTCACCGTCCTGGAAGCCAGGTCGTGAAGACGCTCAAACGCAATTCCATTCTTGCCAAGCAGTTGCAGCGCCTTGGCGTAAACCCGGTCATCGGCTGCACCAAAGGCCGCCAGGTCGGCCAATTCACCCTCAAGGTCTCTGATCGCCCTGAGTTTTTCGATGCGTTCTACGTTCAGTAGCTGGCGTTGATTGGCTGTCTCAGAGAGCCAGTCGTCCGGGGTCATGCCGGGATGCTGTTCTCGGAAATAGCTTATTGCCTCGGTAAACGGCAGATGCTCGGCTATCGTGCCATCCTCGATAACGAGCGCCTCTCTGTGATCCTGGAGATCCTTGGCGGGGTCGAGCGGCACGGGATCCACATCGCCAAAGATTTCGAGAAAGAGGCGGGACTTCGAGCGCAGATCGGAAAGCTCCTGCTTCTTGAATGATGCACTTTGCAGGAGGCTTTGGTTTTTGGATTTGGCTTCCTGCTGAGACCGCACCTCGGCATTCGGATCCAGGATTGCAGGGTCTGCGTCTCCAAAGAAGTCCTGGAAGGCGGGCAGGCTCGCTGCCAACTCAGTCAGCTTGCTCAGGTGTTGCTCCGCGATATTGAGCTTGCCTTCCTCAGTTTTCTGCGCCGCTTGTTTCTTGCCAAGCTCGACCTTGGCATCGCCGAGAGCACGGCGGGCGTTTTTATCTGCGATCGTGGCCTCAGCATGCTGCCGAACAAGCGCATCATGCGCTTCCGTCAAAGGAGTCAAGCCGTGCGCTGCGGTCAGGGTTTCCCACAACAAGTACCCGGCCTGACATTCGCCGCTCCGCTTGACGTGGTCCGTATGCTCTTCCCCGGCCCTGATTGACTCCTTTTTTGCCCAGCCCCGCGCGTCGACTGGTGACTCCCAAAACTCTTCCGGAAATTCACTTTTTCGGGAGGCGAAAGTCTCGTAAGCAATCTGGTTTTCCTTGGCCTCACGGTTTTCCGCCGTCAGGCGTTCATGCTCTTCCTGAAAGTGCGCGTAATCAGATTTGGCCGTGGTCTGTCGCGTCTTCTGAGCCTTCAATTCAGCGGCAAGCACTCGCAGGCGGGCTCGGTACGGGTTGGTGTCGACCTCGTCAGCGGCGATGCCGAATGCACGGGTCAGGACGTCAGCAAGGCCGCTTGTCTTGGCACCAGACAGATTGGCGGTTGCTGAAACCAGTGACGATGCAGCATCAAGGCTGTAGCAAGTGACCGCATGACGCCGGCCGCCACGAACCTCATTTTTGACAACATCTTTAATATCAATGGGTTGCGCGCTTCCGCTGGTTTCTGGGCTGCGGGCGCTTTCCCCCCGTGAGTTTTTGAGAACATCTTCTAAATCAATGCGTTGCGCATTGGTGGTCAGCATGTTGAGGCGCTTGTCTTTTGCGTATTGATTGACCCGCGCGGTCTCAATGCCAATCAATGCCGCAAGGCCTTCATCCGTTATGACGACCCCATGTTGTTTGTCGATGACCATGTGGGCCAATGCCACCATGACGCGCTTGTTGCTGGCCCACTGCGTTCCTGCCGGCACCACGGGCATGCCTGGCAGTGGGTTGGCCATGGCCAGGGAATGCACGATGGCCGCGTTTTTGGCGAGCGCATTCATTTCCCTGTCGTAGTCCGCATTCGCGGTCACGACCTCATGCGCCTTCCGCAAGACCGGCTCGAACTTTTGCAGTGCCTGTTGCGTGTCCTCAAGTTCATGCTCACGACGTTTGATGTCCAGAAACGCATCGGCGGCCGGCTTCAATGTTTTGAGGATCGTGTCCTCGAACGTGTGCTCGTCGTGATCCCCTTCGACTCCCATTGCATGCTTGAGCAATTCAGGTGCGACGAATTGCCGGAAAAACGCAGCGTCGTAGGGTTCGCCTGCTTCCGGCTTTACCTTGGTGATCATGGCCGAGTAGTCGCCGGCGCCCTCCAACTGGAACTCGACGTTCTGCTTGATGACATCGATATTGGTGAACTGCTTGATCTCGTCCAACCATTCCGACTGGTTTTTCCAGCGATTCCATTTTGCGCCAGGCATCCGTTCAATGGATTTACGGAATTCGTCGTTGGCAATGAGGGTCAACCCATTTGGGTCCTTGGTAAAACAAGGCGCGTCGTCCAAAGACCCCTGGTAGGAATAGAAGAAGGGCTCCTTGGTACGGCTCCAGCACATACCCATGACGTAGGTGATGCCGGGAATATCCTCGGGGTCTCGGGTGATCAAGTCGACCTGACGGACATCTTCATCATGAGACTTTTCAATGAACTCAACCCGAATGTGGGTCCAGCCGCGGTCTATGGGTGCGACACGGTCTTCCACCCTGGGTTTCAGTCGGCGATCCCGGCTTAACAGGTACAGACATGCCTCAGTCAGGCTGGTCTTGCCTCCACCATTGTCGATTTGCATGGCGGTGGGCTGGCCGAATAACCGGAATGTCTCGCCTCGGTAGAGTGGGGACCATTCTCTTCCAGTCGTAAAGCCTTCGGTAAGGAAATTGGCAACCTGGATGCGTGATATCGATGCCATTACATGTCCTCCGTTTCTTCTTCCGTGCGCTCGACCAGAATCTGGGTCGCGGCGGCAAACTGGTCTTGTGCCGGCAACAACGGCGCGAGCTGGCGGTCGAAATGGGTCTTCATCTCATAGGCGAAAAGCAGGCTCTGCCTATAGGCATCCTTGCTGACTTCTTCCGCAAGGCCGGCATCGACCATTAATTCCAGAAACGCGTTGCAAACCTGAGCAATCGCACCCTCCTTGAGACCCGTCAGGGTTTTGTAGACCCGATCAACCTCCAGGGTGGCCGGGTCAATCTTTCTGACCTGGTCATTCAGGTAGTCTTTGACCGCATCAATGAAGACCTCTTTGACGAAGGTCGTGTCAACCCAATCCTGCATGGCGTTGGGGCTTCGATTTTTGCGTGTGTAGAGAAGATCCAGAAGCAGGAACCAGAGCTGGGTAAACCAGATCCGGGCTTCCGCGTCATTATTGATCCCGCGCACCTGCAGCATGCGGCTGACCAGGCGTTCTGTTCCCCAGAATGGCGGGGCAGAATCAGGCTTCCTGGCCAGCATGAACACCGTGGCGCCGGATGCGATGCCCTTAACATCGAAGGACGTGAAAGCCACGAGCTGCAGGCCCTGACCGTCGAGGAATTCTTCGAATTGATTGCGCATGGCAGCGTCCGCGTCACGCAGAAGGGTCGCAATCTCGCGTTCTTCCCTGCTGACATTGCGCCGGCTAGACTTAGTTTCGATGAAGCGGTGGCGCAATAAATAGGCGTGTACCCGCCCCATATCGGAGTTGTTCATTTTTCCTCCACTGCGGTAATTTTGATGTCCGTGAACAGGAGTTCACCGTCACCGACAGATTTTGTGTCAAGGGTTGAGCTGACGTCGATCAGGATTCTGGATTCGATCGGAATACTGCTTGGCGTCACGAAAATGCCGACCAGATCGCCCAGCATCATGTTTTCATCCACCATGAACCAGCCTCGCTCAATGGCTTCGGATAGCCGCAATGGCCCGGCCTTTAGCGCCGAGGCGATGTCTTGCCCGTGCTTGTCCAGAAACCTCGCCCTGCCGAGAACCGAGATGGGCTCCACTGATTCATCCATAAAGGTCATGGCCGGCACTGAGGGGGGCGGTGTGCGGTGCTTCACCGCACCCAGACCATCAAGCGCCGAATGAAATGGCGTTACCAGGCCAAGTGCTCCCCACTGGGCCAGCAAAAAGCCTTCTTTCTCAGGTGCAAGAGGTGACCTGACAAAATGTGCGGCAACATCAATGAACGAAGGCGGCGGCACAGCCGAACGGGTTTCCTGCAGGCTCATGCTCACCAGTTCGGAGAGAAGCCTGTTGAAGATCACCAGAACTTGTCGCACATGGTTGATCTGGCTGCGCAGGTGCTCGAAGGTGATGTCCAGATCGAGCATTTCCTGTGAGGACTCGAAAGCTTCCAGAACTTCGCTTTTTACCAGTTGCGCTTCTGCTTTCTTGGCAATGCCAATCGTCTCTTCAATTACCTGCTTGTATTGATCCAGGCGGCCCAGGTACTTATCAATGCTTTCCGTACGGCCGACACGCTCCAGTGCTGTCCGAACTTCAAGTATCTCGTTTCTGAGCTGGCTGATGATCCCGTCCGAGAAGGTGAGGATTTTCGGGAAATCGTTCCATTCGATGGCGTGCAGCAGATTGTATGCATCGCCCCGCATGTATGTGGCGTCACGGGCTACGTTTGAGAGGGAGAGCAGCATCCGGCCTGATACTGATAGCCTGTATTCGTCGGCATAGTCGGTCTTTTCGATCAGCGCGGTCTCGCGTTTCTCGGAATGACAAACCTTGGCTTGTTGACCGGTAACGCTTGTGAGATAGAAAAGCTCTGAAGGGCGCCGCAAGACATTCAGGACATATTGCACATCCACCTCTGCCACATCCGGCCGGTCTTCCCGAATGGCGTTGAAGATGACCGTAAATGGCAAGTAATCCTGGCTTGCACTTTGATCCAGCAACTTCAGCCGGTGGATGATGTTCAAGGCTATGTCGAGATAAACCCCATCCGAGTTGCCGGTCCTCGACTCGCGTGTGTAGTTGGAGGGACTTCCATACGCACGATCACTGTCGTGAAGATCGACCAGTCTCAGGGTTGATGCTATCAGGGGGATCCACTCCATCATGACAAAATTGGTGCTTCTTGCACCCCTCTTGCCGAAGGATGTCGCGTGAATAGAAGGGAAGCGGCAGCACCGCTGGTCCCTAGCGTTTGAACAGCCATTTGGACACCTCCCGTGCGTTCTCAACGGCGATCAGGTAGTCAGGTGCATGCTGGGTCTTCGTGTCCATTGCAGCACGGATGTCCTGGATGAAATAGGGAACGAGCGCCGCCCGGCAGGTCTCCACGCGGCTCGCGGTCCCTTTGAAGTATTCGGCCTGGATCACCCGCGCTTGATCTTGAGAGAGTTCAGGATGGGCAACCAGCCGAACCTTTACCTTGGTATTCCAGTCGGGGTCGTCATGGCGGCTGCGATCTGCAAGCTGGGCAAGTGGTTTCACCTCGATGATTCGCCCCAGTGCGTAATCCCGATAGTCCTGATTGGTTTCGCTGTAGGCGCGTACATGCCATCGGCGGCCGGCGAGAACCAGGCTGTGAGGATGGATGATGCGGCGATGCGGCGCAGGCTCGCTCAGGGACATGTACTCGATGTCGACGGCCATGGCCTGCCTGATCGCGTTGTTGAGGGCAGCGAATATCTTGGGGGAAGGTGCATTGATGCTGGGTGTGGCTGACCACATCACACCCTCACCGTCTTCCATGGCCGATGCATAGGGGAGGCCGACCATAGACAGGTAGCGTGACAGGGATTCTGAGATTACGGCTTGTGTGGCCTTGGTGTATTGCTTGTAGAAATCAGCTGTAACGAAATAGCTTC
Organism: Hydrogenophilales bacterium RIFOXYD1_FULL_62_11; assembly: GCA_001802655.1. Classification (GTDB taxonomy): domain Bacteria; phylum Pseudomonadota; class Gammaproteobacteria; order Burkholderiales; family Thiobacillaceae; genus Thiobacillus. The sequence goes on along the minus strand of MGZO01000003.1, from coordinate 4,278 downwards.
TGGCTTTGCTGTCCCAATCCAACCGGGATCGATCCAGATCGCGGATCTCCTTGATCCACTGGCTGGCCCGTGGAAGACCGATACCAAACAGTTCGCACACGCGCGAACGGTAGATCCGGCCTTCCCAAACCAGAAGCAATTCCATCAGGGAGAGGCGTTGTTGAGGGCTATCGTTCTGTTGGTCCATGAGGTTTTCCATAGGCTATGGGAAAACATAACATATAAATTCTTATAACATTTATTTTACGTGGTTTCGTTAAGTGGTCTACTCGTAGCCGAAACTTTGAGCCTTTGGTGTTATGTTCAAGTTGGACGATGACAGCTAGGTTTTCTCTCCCAAGAAAGAAATTTGTAAATTTCCTCCGTGAGCGGTCGGATGCCAGTCAGTCACGCCGAACGCCTGCTTGTATGGTTGGGCGAACGCGTACTCAAGACCCATAGCATCTGGTCGGGAAGGAAGTCACGGACGTCTGGAGCTCGGCCAAAGGCGACGCTGGTTGTATAACCTACGGCGTCCGCTGTACTCGCAAGACCGGTCGTTGGCTCACCCTCGCTGCTGAAAGCGTCTTAATCAGGTGCACAATCCATCAGCCATCGGTCTCCTTTTTTCATAGCGTAATATAGGGATCGGGTACCGAGAATAAATTTAAAAAATCATCAAGATAAGCCGCCAAAACAGCCGTCCCTATATTAATAAATGTCTGGACCCATGGTCTCTTGAATAACTGTAAGGCAACTCAACAACACACCATGGACGCACTTACGTTTACAGCAGAAACGATCAAGGCGCTAGCTTGGCCAACAGCCGTGGTGCTCGTCGCATCAATGGTTCGCAAGCCTGTGATCGAGCTACTTCCATTTCTACGCAGGCTAAAATACAAAGAAATTGAGTTGGAGTTCTCAAAGGAACTTGCCCAGCTTAAGTCAGAGTTCGCAACGAATGAATCCACGATCAGCCAGAAATCGCAGCCGCCAGCATTGAGTGCGTCCAACAATCGCCTACTCAATATCGCGTCTATATCAACTAGCGCGGCAATACTTGAAGCCTGGTCAGAGCTAGAGTCAGTATCTATAGCAGTAGCCAGCTCTTTCTGGAACCAACCACCAAGCGACGCGTTCAAGAACTATCCCCGGCTTGGTGACTATCTGTTGCAGTGCAAGGTAATCGATGCGAAGCAATTGGCCGTCTTCAACAAGTTGCGAGAGCTGCGCAACAAAGCAGCACATGCGATCAATCTGAACCTTAGCGAAAAAGAAGCACGAACCTATATCGAGCTTGCCTCCTCTCTCATAGCTCACATCCGTGCCACGTAATCGTTGCCTAACTGGTTGGTCAAGCCGACGCAAACAGCTTCGCTGTTGGTGCCCTTTGCTACGCTCCGGCGCGGCTTACCGTGGGCGTTAGGCGTCTTAGGGAACTACCGACTCCATGTCCCTACGAAAGAACACGTCTGAGGTCCAGCGCCTCATCGCGGCCTTCGAGCAGCAAGCAGATGTCTTTCACGACATCTCCTTCAGCGTCTTCGTAGTCTCATCGGATCGAGACCCACCCGAAGATAAGTTCTCGTCACCCAATCACGCCATTACTCTGTGGCAATACTACGGCGCCGTCGGTACTGAGGCGGAGCGAGCACAGCTACTTCGGAATATCGCGACACGTGATCCCAACTGGGGAGTACGCGGCGCCGAGCTTTCTCTGATGGGCGTGATACAAGGCTCCGCCACTCCATTGTTCTTGCGGATGGCTAAGCGAGCAGGTTCTCTCTTCAACCGCAAGGAAGTTGACGCTTTCAAGCTCCAAATCCTGGATGATATTCTGGATAAGGAAGCGTCAAATCGCATTGACGCTAAGCCTGTCGGCAGCGTGAATAGCAACCCTCTTGCCGTCTGGCTTAACTACCTCCTCTATTACCTTTCATTGCCACGCCTTGATATCACAAGACTAACCCCCATCGAACCAGAGCCATTTTCTCTGTCGATGCTCGCATTGGAAAGTTTGCTCGCCAATTCACAGGTCGTTCGCAGTGATCGATCTACCACACCCGTAGCGGATATCAGAGCCGCACCAACCAAGGTAACTACGATTAGTGATTTGTGTTTAGTAGTTACCATACTATTCGCCTCAGTCAGCAGAAGCTTTTTTGAATTCCCGAACTGAATCGGAAATACCTTTAGCCAATTGGGGCAGCTTAGAACTCCCAAACATCACCAGCAGTATGCCGGCAATTATTAGAAGTTCAGTTGTTCCAATGCTCTGTAACAGCATGCACTATCACCTCGCTTTCTAATATTCAGTATGTAGCTTTTATTAATATGTTGTCAACGCCCATTTTTAATCTTATCGTAATCTTATCATTTGCCTCTTGACTAGCCTCATTTTATGTTATACGCTTATTTTAATGATCTCCCTGTCCTTTAATCTTTCTCCGGGATTAAAAAGCTGCCTGGTAAAAATCGACAACTTCAGAAGTGAGATTCTTACTACTCCCCTCCCCCCTGCCCGGCTCATGGAACTGCAATGGAAAGCCACCCAAGGTTATTTAACCGCTTGGGGAGGGCGCCGCGCAGCCCTAGACCGTATCCGCCAAAGCTGGACTACAGATCTACCCGCAGGAACAACACCAGTTCTGGAATACCTCGATTCCCCTGGGTTGCATCCCATCTTGCAAGCCGCCATTGCCCACCTGGCCTTCGTTCCTCCCTATAGCTATCTCGTCCCCCAGGTTTATCTCCACCGCCGCGGCTACGACTGTCATGGACTAGTGTGCATCGACGAATTCTGGCTCAAAAACCGCGATACTTACTCCCAGCTCCTAACTACCAACGCCACCTCTACCAGTATTACCCAGTGGGTAGATTTTTATGCCCAAGCTGCGTTATACCAATACGCCTTGACCCAACGGGCCGTCCTAGCTCCCTCCACCGAATCCCCTAAAGGACTGTGGAGCTTGTCAGACCGCCAAAAAACCCTACTCACCCGTCTGGAAGCCCCCGGCTCCTCCATCACCAACCGCCAGGTGCAAAAGCTTTTAAAAATCTCTCAAATTACCGCCTCCCGGGATCTGTCCAAAATGGCCTCTCTGGGTCTGCTGTTTGCCCACGGCCACGGCCGCTCCGTGTATTACACCAGAATTTAATGAGCCCGGATAGAGAGTCGAACTCTAATCTAATCCTTACCATGGATTCGTTCTGCCGTTGAACTATCCGGGCTGGGTGCCAGGAGAAGGATTCGAACCTTCGTAGCCGTGAGGCGCGACTTTTACAGAGTCGTGTATTTGACCGCTCTACCATCCTGGCCAGCGAAATTATTTTACCATGCTATCACGAGCTCAACGAGAGATATCATTGACTTGTTAATGATATACTTTAGTTAGAGAGTGAGGTGATTTAATTGGATCAAACACCAGTAACCTGTTCAAATTGTCACGCGGTTACCACCAACGACGGCAAAACCGTCTGGGTGTGTGAACAATGCGCAACCGAAAATAAACCAGTAGATGTAGCTGCAGCTCAAGCTGCCGTCAGCGATGCCGCCGGCGCCATGCCAGCTGCTCCTACAGCCCCAGCCGCTCCAGTGACACCTACAGACCAACCTGCTCAGTAACTTTGAGCACAAGCGCAAAAATCGCCCCTCGTAATCGCCGGGCGATTTTTGTTAAGATACCGTTTAGAAATCAGCGTTTAGCGTTCAGTATGTACCTCAAATCCCACAAGGAACTCATTGTCTGGCAAAAATCAATCCTTCTGGCTAAAGCCATTTTCAAACTCACCGAACGTCTACCCAAAAGCGAAATTTTCGGACTAACCAGTCAAATGCGTCGAGCCGCTGTTTCAATAGCCTCAAATATCGCTGAAGGATACGGCCGCAAATCCCATGGCGAATTTCAACAGTTTCTCGGTATCGCCTACGGTTCCGCTCTTGAATTAGAAACTCAACTTACTATCTGCACCGAGACAGGATTATTAAAAGAAAACGAAAGCGTCGAAGCAAATAGCCTTTTACAAGAAGTGCTAAAAATGTTAAACTCCATGACATCTAGACGCTAAACTGAACGCTAATTACTAGTCTCTAGACGCTAACTATATGGCTAAAGGAAATCGTCAACTCATGGCTTTTGTGTGCACCACCTGCAAGACCCAAAACTATGTCATGACCAAAAACAAGGTCAACACTCCCGATAAGATTGCTCTATCAAAGTATTGCAGACTATGTCGCAAACATACAAACCATAAAGAAACCGCTAAGCTAAAGTAGCCCATCGCTCGTTCATTTCCCCC
>MGZO01000002.1:4329-6163 GCA_001802655.1 Hydrogenophilales bacterium RIFOXYD1_FULL_62_11 | reverse complement strand
ACCATGGCCTGCAACATGGCGCACGACGTGGCCCAGGAGGGCGTGCAGGCTTTCATCGAGAAGCGCGCGCCGAACTGGTAGCCCCGGTGCTGGTTCGCTGCGCCCCGGATTGCCGCGTCAAACCGGCAATGCGCCCAGCCGCACAGCCCACCACGGGGCAACGCCTGCAGCCTGGCAAAGCCGGTTCCGCGGCGTTCTGGGATCGGACATTTCTCCTTCAGTGATCTTGCATGACTTCCACCGTCTCTCTCCCCGCCTCGCCACCCCCCATCGACGACCTGCAGGCCTGGCTGGCCGGGTTCACCCAGACCACGGTGTGGTTTGAGTTCGCCGCGCTGGCGTTCTGTGTGTTGCTGGCCTGGGGGCTGGCGGCGGGTTTGCGTCGGGCCCTGGGTATGCGGGACGAAAAATCGTCGGTGCTGTTTGGTCGCAAGCTTTTCGACGGCGCGATGTTCCCGCTGCTGCTGCTCGTGCTGGGGTACATCGCGCGCTCGCTGTTGTTGACCGTGGTGCCGCTGGCGGTGTTCAAGGTGGCGATCCCGGTGCTGGTCTCGCTGGTGGTCATCCGCGTGGGCGTCAAGGTGTTGCAGGTGGCGTTTGGCAGCACGCCCTGGGTGCGCTTGCTGGAGCGCACCATTTCCTGGCTGGCCTGGCTGGCCATGGTGCTCTGGGTCAGTGGCCTGCTGCCCCTGGTGCTGAGCGAACTCGATGCCATCCACTGGAAGATGGGTGCATCCACGCTGAGCCTGCGCACGCTGATCGAAGGGGCGCTCACCGCGGGCGCGGTGCTGATCGTCACCCTCTGGATTTCGGCCGCCATCGAGGCGCGCCTGCTCAAGTCGGCCGTGGGCGGCCAGCTCTCACTGCGCAAGGCCGTCAGCAACGCCACGCGCGCCGTGCTCATGTTCCTGGGCCTGATCTTCGCACTCTCGGCCGTGGGCATCGACCTCACCGCGCTCTCGGTGCTGGGGGGCGCGATCGGCGTGGGCATCGGTCTGGGTCTGCAGAAGCTGGCGTCCAACTACGTGAGTGGTTTCGTGATCCTGGCCGAGCAGAGCATGCGCATCGGCGACAACGTGAAGGTAGACAATTTCGAGGGCCGCATCAGCGACATCAAGGCGCGTTACACCGTGATCCGCTCGGCGACGGGGCGCGAGTCCATCGTGCCCAACGAGATCCTGATCACCAACCGGGTGGAGAACCTGTCCCTCGCCGACGCCCGGGTCTGGCAGTCCACCATCGTGTCGGTGGCCTATGACAGCGACGTGGAACTGGTGCGGCGCCTGCTGGCGGATGCGGCGCGGGTACAGGAGCGCGTGCTCCAGGATCCGGCTCCCAGTGCCGCGCTCTCGGCCTTTGGTGCCGACGGCCTGGAATTCACCTTGGGCTACTGGATCGCCGACCCCGAGAACGGTCAACTCAACCTTCGGTCAGACATCAACCTGGCGATCCTGCGTTCGCTGCGCGAGCACGGTATCGAGATTCCGTACCCGCAACGCGTCTTGCACCTGAAGCCTAGCCCATGAACCCCGGCAGCCACAGCGCGATGGCCGGGAATGCGATCAGGATGCCCAGCCGGACAATGTCGGCTGCCACAAACGGCCAGACGCCGCGGTACATGGTGCCCAGGTTGACGTTGGGCAGCAGCGAGCTGATGACGAAGAGGTTGAGGCCCACCGGTGGCGAGATCATGCCGATCTCGACGATGGTCACGATCAGGATGCCGAACCAGATCGGGTCGAAGCCCAGACCGGTGATCACCGGGAAAAACACCGGAATCGTCAGCAGCACGATGGCCAGCTCTTCCATCACCATGCCCAGCATCAGGTAGATG
>MGZO01000002.1:3625-4297 GCA_001802655.1 Hydrogenophilales bacterium RIFOXYD1_FULL_62_11 | reverse complement strand
GGGGCTGAACTGCAGCACGAAGTCGCGCAGGTCGCCCGGCATGCTGGTGAAGTTGATGAAGTTTGTGAAGATCATCGCGCCGATCAGGATCATGAACAGCATGGCGGTGGTGCGGGTGCTCTCCACCAGGATGTCCAGCAGCACACGCGGGCGCAGCGTGCCGCGCAGCAGCGCGAACAGGAAGGCCCCCGCCGCACCCACGCCGGCCCCTTCGGTCGCGGTGAACACACCCCCGTAGATGCCCCCGATGACCAGGGCAAACAGGATGGCCACGCCCCAGATACCGCGGATGGCCGCGAAGCGCTGCGCCCAGGTGAAGCGCTCGGCCGGTGGGCCGGCCGCGGGATCGCGCCAGGTCACGAAGACCACACCCAGGCACAGGCAGGTGATGGCCACGATGCCGGGCAGGATGCCCGCGATGAACAGCTTGCCGATGTCGGTCTCGGTGATGATCCCGTAGATCACGAGGATGGTGGACGGCGGGATCAGGATACCCAGCGTGCCGCCGGAGGCGATGGCGCCCGTGGCCAGCGTGTCCTTGTAGCCGTGGGCCTTCATCTCGGGATAGGCCACACGCGTCATGGTGGCGGCGGTGGCGATGGACGAGCCGCAGATCGAGCCGAAACCGCCCGACGCGATGATGCTGGCCATGGCGAGGCCGCCGCGCTTGTG
>MGZO01000002.1:1062-3550 GCA_001802655.1 Hydrogenophilales bacterium RIFOXYD1_FULL_62_11 | reverse complement strand
GGCGTAGGCCGGCTGCCAGCCGCGCATCAGACCCAGGCCCACCAGGCCGGCGATGGACATCGCCACGGCCAGCGGCACACGCAGGAAGGCGAGACCAAAGACGCCCAGAAAACCCAGCAACGCTTCGATCATGTGGACGCTCCCTGGGCTTCAACCGGCACATGACCACTGGTGGGTGCACGCACGAACACGAGCAGCAGATGGGCCAGTCCGGTGAGCATGAGCAGCCCGGCCATCAGCCCGGCCACCGGGGCGATGGACATCGCGAGGTGCACCGTGGTGTCGCCGTATTCGGCAAAGCGCTCGGCGCGCATCACCATGAGCCGGCCCAGAAAGGCAAACGTGCCGGCGCAGATCAGGTGGATCACGCGGGCCTGTATCGAGCGCAGCCAGTCGGGGATCAGCGCGTCGAGCGTGTCAAAGACCACGTGCTCGCCGCGCCAGGAGACGAGCGGCATGGCAGCGAAGATCACCACCACCATCAACATCTCGGTGAGCTCCAGCCCGCCGGGCACCGAGTGGTCGAAAAACTTGCGACCGATCACGTCGATCACGGTCAGCCACATGATGGAAAAAAGCGCCATGGCTGCCATGACGCCGGTGGACCAGTACAGCAACCGGTCGAGGGTTTTGTGCATGTTGTGCTTTCTGCATGTGAAGTGGGCCGATGGGCAGCAGGTTAGCTGTTCCATCGGCCCACGGGGGCTGACCGGCCATTTGCGGCCGGCTGACCGGGAGTTACTTCACCTTGGCGATTTCAGCACGGAATTCGGCCAGCACCTGCTTCGGATCTTTGAGCCCTTTGACCTGCGCGCTCGCGGCCCACTTGGTTTCCAGGTAGTCCTGCTTGTCCATGACGGCCTTGACGAAGGCCTGGTCGGCCTTGATGCGGCTCACGCCCTGGGCCTTCTGGGCGCCGTCGCGGCTGGCCGCGTCCACCTTGTCCCAGCCTTCGCCGAACATGCGCGCGGCCGTTTCGCCGGAGAGCTTGTCGACCACGGCCTTGTCCTGCGGTGACAGTGCCTTGTATTTGCCCTCGTTCATCATGAACACGAAACTGGTGTTGTAGAGGCCGCCGGGGAAGGTGGTGGCGTGCTTGACCATGCTGAGCTTGAACGAAGCGATGGACTCATCGGGAAAGAAGGTGCCGTCCATCACGCCGGTGGACAGCAGCTCGAACGACTCGGGCGCTGCCTTGAGCGTGGTGTTCCAGCCCATGGCCTTGGAGAGTTCGTTGATGTTGCCGCCACCGATGCGGAACTTCAGCGAGGCCGCGTCGGCGGCAGAGGCCACCGGCTTCTTGCTGTTGAAGATGATGCCGGGGCCGTGCGTGAACACGGCCAGGGCCTTCACGCCGCGGTGTTCGCCCAGCGGGGCGAAGTATTTGCTGTAGATGCGCTGGTAGGCCACCGAAGTGGCGACCGCGTTGTCGCCCAGGAAGGGGAACTCGGCCACCTGGGTGTTGATGAAGCGGCCCGGGGTGTAGCCGTCCACCGTGTAGGAGATGTCGGCCAGACCGTCGCGCACGGCATCAAAGGTGCCCGGCGCCGCCACCACGCCCTTGGGCAGGATGTTGCACTTCATGCGGCCGGTGCTTTCTTTTTCCAGCATGTCACACCAGTTCTTCTGCACCGTGGACAGGGTATGGGTGGGTGGCAGCCAGCTGGACACGGTGAACACGGTCTGTGCGGAAACCAGACCGCTGGACAGCAATGTGGTGGACAAGGCGGCAGCGAACACGTGGCGAAGTTTCATGAAGCGTTTCCTCGGGGCGGTGGGTAAATATGGTTTCTAAACATAAGCAAATCACTCAGAATTCACTATAGGCGAAGACTGGGATTTCTCTTCTCCAGACTTACCCGAATTCGCCGACCGTCTGGTTGGTTAATCGCCCTGGTGGTGATGCCGGTCGGTTTGTGGGGGATAGGGGTAGGCGTCGCCGGCGGGCTCGCCTATAATTCAGAAAAAGCACGACCGTTCGTTTTTTGGAAATGCAGCGTTCTTTTCTGCGTCAGGGCGGTCCGTCGTTGGGTCGGGCATACAATCCGATGATTGACGTGTACGTCAACTCGAATCCCGCTTTTTCTTTCGTTCTCACAACCATCAGGAGCAACCGAATATGAAGGTTATCGTCCCCGTCAAACGCGTGGTGGACTACAACGTCAAGGTGCGCGTCAAGGCAGACCAGTCCGGCATGGACCTGGCCAACGTCAAGATGAGCATGAACCCGTTTGACGAGATCGCGGTCGAAGAAGCCGTGCGCCTGAAAGAGAAGGGCGTGGTCACCGAGGTCATCGCCGTCTCCTGCGGCGTCACGCAGTGCCAGGAAACCCTGCGCACCGCCATGGCCATCGGTGCCGACCGCGCCATCCTGGTGGAAACCGCCGAAGAACTGCAGCCCCTGGCCGTGGCCAAGCTGCTCAAGGCGCTGATGGACAAGGAGCAGCCCGGTCTCGTGATCCTGGGCAAGCAGGCGATCGACGATGAC
>MGZO01000002.1:292-469 GCA_001802655.1 Hydrogenophilales bacterium RIFOXYD1_FULL_62_11 | reverse complement strand
ACGCCGACGCCGAATACCTGGCCCACGGCCTGGCTGAGAACATGGCCGCGCAGGTGCTGGCCATCGCATCCAACTACAGCCACATCCTGTTCCCCGCGACCGCCAGCGGCAAGAACATCGCCCCGCGCGTGGCGGCCCAGCTCGACGTGGGTCAGATCAGCGACATCACCAAGGTGA
>MGZO01000002.1:0-110 GCA_001802655.1 Hydrogenophilales bacterium RIFOXYD1_FULL_62_11 | reverse complement strand
CTGGGCAGCGAGATCGCCAAGAGCGACCGCCCCGAACTCACCGCCGCCAAGATCATCGTCTCGGGTGGCCGCGCGCTGGGCAGTGCCGAGAAATTCAACGAAGTCATGAC
>MGZO01000001.1:33202-33312 GCA_001802655.1 Hydrogenophilales bacterium RIFOXYD1_FULL_62_11 | reverse complement strand
GGCAGTTTCTGGTCTCGGCACAGCGCAAAGGCCGTGGCGTCCATCACCTGGAGGTTCTTGGCCATGGCTTCGTCAAAGGTTAGCGCTGTGTAACGGGTGGCATTCGGATC
>MGZO01000001.1:31702-33036 GCA_001802655.1 Hydrogenophilales bacterium RIFOXYD1_FULL_62_11 | reverse complement strand
GCCTTGGGGCGGACATAGGGTTCGACCACCTGCTCGATCGCGATGGCCGACATGACCCGCGCCACCAGGCCGGCTTTCTCCATGGTGTCGGCCAGAGCCAGCGAGTTCATGACCGTGGCCAGCATGCCCATGTAATCGGCCGTGGCCCGGTCCATACCCACCGAGCCACCCGCCACGCCACGGAAAATGTTGCCCCCACCGATGACGATGGCCACTTCCACGCCGAGACGCGTGACTTCAGCAATCTCCTCCACCATGCGAACGATGGTGGCGCGGTTGATACCGAATGCATCGTCACCCATCAGGGCTTCACCCGACAATTTGAGAAGGATGCGTTTATAGGCTGGCATGGGCAACTTTCAGGAAATCAGATATCGGTAGGCTCAACCGGCAAGTGTACCGAGGAGCCGGCACAGAACGACCCGGCGGGCGACACATTCACCGCAATAACAGGGCATCACACAAGACAACGGGCCTTGCGGCCCGTTGTCTTGTCTCTGCGAAGGGGCTGGCAGTGTCCAGCGTCGGATCAGGCGCCCTTGGCCGCGGCCACTTGCGCGGCGACTTCGGCGGCGAAGTCGAGCGCGTGCTGGGCATGGTCGATGGCGTGGTGCTGCTGGTCGATGCGGTCGAAGGCCCGATGCCGCAGACCCGCTTCGTCACCAAGAAAGCGCTGGCGCTGGGCTTGAAGCCGATTGTCGTGATCAACAAGGTCGACCGCCCGGGCGCGCGTCCGAACTGGGTCGTCGATCAAACCTTCGATCTGTTCGACAAGCTCCACGCCACCGATGAACAGCTCGACTTCCCCATCATCTACGCGTCGGGACTCAATGGCTGGGCCTGTCTTGATCTGAAGGATGCGCCCTCAGAAGGCGGTTCGGCTGACAACATGACGACCCTGTTCGACACCGTGATTGCACACGTGCCGACTCCGCCCGGCTCGCCCGATGCACCGCTGCAGTTGCAGATCGCTGCGCTCGACTATTCGACTTACACCGGCCGCCTCGGCGTAGGCCGCGTGCTCAACGGCCGCATCAAACCCGGCATGGCGGTCGCGGTGATGAACCACGAAGACCAGGTCGCCACCGGGCGCATCAATCAGGTGATGGGTTTCCGTGGGCTGGATCGCGTGCTGGTGGACGAAGCCGAAGCGGGCGACATCATCATCATTTCCGGACTCGATGACATCGGCATCGGCGTCACGATTTGCGACAAGGACAATCCGGTCGGCCTGCCGGTGCTGCCGGTCGACGAACCGACGCTCAATATGGACTTCATGGTCAACTCGTCGCCGCTGGCTGGCACCGAGGGCAAGTTCGTCACCACCCGCCAGA
>MGZO01000001.1:23048-31620 GCA_001802655.1 Hydrogenophilales bacterium RIFOXYD1_FULL_62_11 | reverse complement strand
CTCGGGCCGCGGCGAACTGCACCTCACCATCCTGCTGGAGAACATGCGCCGCGAAGGCTTCGAGATGGCGGTCGGCAAACCACGCGTGGTGTACAAGGAAATCAACGGCGAGAAGTGCGAGCCGTATGAAAACCTCACCATCGACCTCGAAGACGACACCCAGGGCGCCGTGATGGAAGAAATCGGCCGCCGTCGTGGCGAGCTGACCAACATGGAATCCGACGGCCACGGCCGTACCCGCCTCGAATACCATATTCCTGCGCGCGGCCTGATCGGCTTCCAGTCCGACTTCATGACCATGACGCGCGGCACCGGCCTGATGAGCCACGTATTCGACGACTACGGTCCGGTGAAAGCCGACCTGCCCGGTCGCCATAACGGCGTGCTGATTTCGCAGGACAACGGCGAGGCCGTGGCCTATGCACTGTGGAAACTGGAAGACCGCGGCCGCATGTTCGTTTCGCCCGGCGACAAGCTGTACGAAGGCATGATCATCGGCATTCACAGCCGCGACAACGACCTGGTGGTCAACCCGATCAAGGGCAAACAGCTGACCAACGTGCGCTCGTCCGGCACCGACGAAGCCGTGCGCCTGACCACGCCGATCAAGCTGACGCTGGAGTCTGCGGTGGAATTCATCGATGACGACGAACTGGTGGAAATCACGCCGAAGTCGATCCGCATCCGCAAGCGCTTCCTGCAGGAGCATGAGCGCAAGAAAGCGAATCGCGGTTAAAAACCTGCTGGCGCTTGCGCCTGCAGATCCAACCAGAAACCCGGCTCATGCCGGGTTTTTTTATACCCTGCGCAGGTAAAATCAACACCATGCATCCAGTCGAAATCGGCCTCTTCCTGGGCCTTGCAATCCTCATCCCGATGCTTGTTTTTCTGCTGCTTCGCCTCGGCGCGCTGCAGCGTGAACAAGCCGGACTCCCCGCGCTGCTGATGCAGGATATGGAATCCCGACACCGCGCGGTGCTGACCGATCTGCACGCCGGCTTGGCGCAGCAATCCGATCGCATGCAGGCCCAACTTGCCACATTGCAAATTGCACAAACCGAGCGCTTGGCGGAAACACGCGAAACCGTCACCAGCCAGTTCAGCCAGTTCCAGACCGCGATGCTGGAAAAGCTGATCGAACAGGGCCGCGCCGAGCAGAGCATGCTGCAGGACACGCTCAAAGGCATGACCGCGCACTTCAACGAGCGTGTGCAACTCCTGTCGCAGACTGTCGACGGCCGTCTCAACGAAATTTCCGGCAAGGTGGCCGAACGGCTCGACGAAGGCTTCAGGAAGACCAACGAAACCTTCACCTCGGTGATGTCGCGGCTGGCCGTGATCGACGAGGCTCAAAAAAAGATCGAAGGGTTGGCCTCGAACGTCGTGTCCTTGCAGGAAATCCTCGGCGACAAGCGCTCACGCGGCGCCTTTGGCGAGGTCCAGCTGGAAGCGCTGGTGCGCAACAGCCTGCCGCCCGACGCCTACGCGTTCCAGCACACGTTGAAGAGCGGCGCGCGTGCCGACTGCGTGCTGATCCTGCCGGAGCCCACCGGCACAGTATGCGTCGATTCCAAGTTCCCGCTGGAAAACTACAGCCGCATGTTCGACGACAGCCTGTCGCCTCCCGAACGTGATGCGGCGCGGAGGCAGTTCAAGGCGGATGTCAAAAAGCATGTCGACGACATTGCCGCCAAATACATCGTCGAAGGCGAAACGTCCGACGGCGCCGTGATGTTCCTGCCCGCCGAAGCGGTGTTTGCCGAAATCCATGCTTACCATCCCGACCTGGTCGAGCACGCGCATAAAAAACGCGTCTGGCTCACCTCGCCCACCACGTTGATGGCGGTGCTGAACACCGCTCGCGCCGTGATCCGCGATTCTGAAACCCGGCGCATGGCGCATGTCATCAAGGACGAACTGGGCAAACTGGCGAAGGATTTCGCGCGTTTCGACGACCGCATGAAAAAGCTCGCATCCCACATCGAGCAGGCCAGCAAGGATGTCGGGGAAGTGCGCATCTCCAGCGACAAGATCAGCAAACGCTTTGCACAGATCGAGCGGGTTGAACTCGACCATCCCAAGGCTGAAGCCACCCTGCAGATTCCCGACAGCGACGAATGAACTGGTTTGCCCGCTGGCGCCGTACCCGCATCCTCAAGCGCCACCTCGTTCCGCGCGCACTTTTTCAGACGACCCTTGAGCAGCTACCGATTTTGCGCGGACTGACCCCTGCCGAATTGAATCACCTGCACGAAACAGCCAGCCTGTTCCTGCACGGAAAAAGCTTCGCAGCGGCGGGCGCCGCAACAATCGACGACGCCACCCAGCTCACCATCGCGCTGCAAGCCTGTTTGCTGACGCTGCATCTGGACGAGTCCAGCTACCAGGGCTGGAACGAGATTATTCTCTATCCGGATGCGTTCCTGCGGCAGCACGAAGAAATGGACGACACGGGCATCGTGCACCACTCGCGCGACATCCTGTCTGGTGAGTCCTGGCTGGGTGGGCCGCTGGTGCTGTCGCTTGCCGACGTTGAAGCCAGCGGGCAAGCCGATGGTGTCAATGTCGTGCTGCACGAGTTTGCCCACAAGCTGGACATGCTGAATGGCGATGCCAACGGCTTCCCCCCCCTGCATCGCGGCATGGACTCAACAGCCTGGGCGCACGATTTCAGCACGGCCTATGACAATTTATGCGCGCGCATTGATGCCGGCGAAGACACCGGAATCGATCCCTACGCTGCCAGCGACCCTGCCGAGTTTTTTGCCGTGCTGAGTGAAGTGTTCTTTGAAACCCCTGCCTTGCTGCATGGTGAATACCCGGCGGTTTACCAGCAGATGCGCTTTTTCTACCGCCAGCATCCGCTGGCCCGGTTGTCGGACCAGCTGAAGGGATCTGCATGAAAACCGCCGCCCGCATGAATGGCATTGCGCCGTTTCACGTCATGGATATTCTGGCGCGCGCGCAGGCGCTGGAGGCCGCCGGGCACGACATCATTCATCTGGAAATCGGTGAGCCTGATTTCGCCACGCCGCAGCCCATCATCGAGGCCGGGGTCGCCGCCTTGCGCGCGGGCCACACGCATTACACCGGCGCGCTCGGCCTGCCCCAATTACGCGAAGCCATCGCCGGGTTTTATGCCACGCGCTGGCAGGCTGAAGTGTCCGCTTCGCGCGTCATCGTCACCCCCGGGGCATCCGGCGCGCTGTTGCTGGCGCTGGGCTTGCTGGTCGGACCCGACGACGAAGTCCTGATGGCGGATCCCGGCTATCCCTGCAACCGCCACTTTGCCCAGTTTTGCGATGCCCGCGCCGTCACCATCCCGGTCGATGCCGACAGCGGTTTTCAACTCACGCTGCAACACATTGAACGTCACGCCACCTCCCGCACGCGCGCCGTCCTGATTGCCAGTCCGTCCAATCCCACCGGCACCACCATCGCGCCGGAAGAACTCGCGCGCATCCATGACTGGTGCAGCGCACGGGATGTGGCGCTCATCGTGGATGAAATCTATCTGGCGCTGACCTACGATGGCGACGAACACAGCGCAGCGCACTGGGATGACGTATTCATCGTCAACAGCTTCTCGAAATATTTCTTGATGACTGGCTGGCGGCTGGGCTGGCTGATCGCCCCTGCCTGGGCTATCGATGGGCTGGAACGGTTGGCGCAAAACCTGTTTCTGGCCGCCTCCACCCCGGCACAACATGCCGCCCTGGCAGCATTTTCAGCAGCCACCCTGAGTGAACTCGAAAACCGCAAAGCCGAACTCCACACCCGTCGTAACTATCTGGTGCCGGCATTGCGTGAACGGGGATTCGTCATTCCGGTTCAGCCCCAGGGTGCGTTTTACCTCTACGCAGATTGCCGCGCACTCACGAAAGACAGCTTTAGTCTGGCGCAAACGCTACTGGAAACAATCGGCGTGGCTGTCACACCCGGTCTGGATTTCGGCCAGCATCGCGCACAAGATTTCGTGCGGATTGCCTATACCCAACCCCTGCCGCGCTTGGCAGAAGCCATCCAACGGCTTGATGGATTCCTTCGTAACGATTGAGGCACATGAAGAAGCTTGAAATGTATTGGTTTGCAAGGGCTCTGGGGACAGCTTCGTTGTGCCGTCTCAATAGAGCGCTGTTTTAATTGATTATTGCTTCAGCCGGATCACCCTCCCGACCTTGCATTACCGAATCGGATTTACTGGCCATTTCAAACCTTCTGGCCGAATCAACAATCAGGCACGACGGCGGCGCACCCATCCCAGCATCCCCAACAACCCCAACGGCAGTAAAGCCAGTGTGCCGGGTTCAGGAATGTGTGCCGCTGGAACTGGGTCTACGACCAGCGAATCATTGGCGCAGTTCATCGTCCAGTGCACATCAAATGCATCGCCACTCCCCCAGTTCAAACCGAACAATGCAACCGGAATCCGCGCTTCATAAAAATAGTGGCGATCATTCTTGTAGACCCCCATGTTAGCCACGCCGGTCGTGCTGAATTCCACCGTCCCCATCCCGAGCAGCGTGCCATTCAGAATGGAAGTCGGCCCTTCATTCGCCGCACCCCACAAACCTGCGCCCCAAGTGCTGACCGCATAAAGTCCCCCTTTGGATTTCCCATTGCTGCCCGTCGTCTCAAGGCCAAATTCATAGCTGCCGTCTCGCCCGAAATCAATGGCGAAATCACCCGCTGCATAGTTGCCGCCGTTATTCGACGTCAATGGGCTATGCCCGGTCACCAGAGCCAGATAAAGATAAGACGTGTCGTAATCAACATACAAAGCTTCTACATCGTAGGCCTGCCCCCCATAACCAGGGGTTAAATACACGTTCCGACCACCGGTCTGGTCTTCCACCGCCCAGGCCTTTGCCTGTTCATGAGGCGACCAGTCAGCCGCGTTACCGTTTCGCTGCAAACCCCAGTCATCCAGATTGGCATCAATGGTGTAAGCCGCGGCGGGCATCGAAGAGCTCATCGCAAGAGCCGCAGCAAGCAGGGGGAGTGAGCGCATGACATTCCTTCTCGACAACGTTATGAATACGCTGGACTGAGCGGAATTCGTGCCAGGCGCAATTTGCTTGAACCCGGCCCCATTTCGCGCCTCATGCACTCAATCAGGCCATTCAGGCACTGCAGCGCAAAAGGTCAACCCTTACACCCGTTGATTCCTCGACAGGAACGCCGATTACTACGCAACCAGCAGGCGAAAAAAAACCGGCTCGAAAGCCGGTTTTTTCATTCCTTAGCCCGGTATTACTGGGCAGCGGGAGCAGCTTCAGTAGCAGCGTCGCCAGCAGCAGCAGCAGCGTCGCCAGCGGCAGCAGCAGCGTCGCCAGCAGCAGCAGCAGCTTCGCCAGCAGCAGCATCAGCAGCGGCAGCATCAGCAGCGGCGGGAGCAGCTTCTTCAGCAGCTTGGCTTGCATCGATTGCAGCTTCGCCAGCAGTGACTGCAGCTTCGCCAGCAACTTCAGCAGCAGGAGCAGGCGCTTCTTCTTTGGAACAAGCGGTCATGGAAACGGCCAGCAGAGCAGCCAGAAGGACGGAATATTTCATTGCATTTCCCTTTTCGTACATATTATTAAAAACCCACACCAGAGATCGGTCCGGGATTTGAGATCCAGCCGACGCGCGGATTCTAGCAAATCAGCCCGGGAATTCCACTAACTATTGAACTTCTTCTACTGCACCCTGATAACGTTGCTAAATTACAACTAAAAGTCCTTTATATTTAACCGGACCAAGTTTTACAAGCCCAACTCTCCTGTTTTTTTGCGCAGGAATTCAATCACTTCAGGTTTGAACTCGCCTCGTTGCAACGCTTTTTGATACGCTGCCCGGGCTTCTTCCGTCCGGCCCAACGATTCCAGTGACACGCCCAGACCCAGCAGCCACCCTCCCCGATCAGGATCCGCAACCAACGCACGTTGGTACGCCTTGACCGACTCTTCGTAGCGTTGCACCTGAGCCAGCAATGCCCCCATCAACGCGCGATCAGCCGGCCGCAAACCGGTCCGAGCGCGTGCAAGCCAGTCTAGCGCTTCGTCTCGCCGACCCAGTTCAGCCAACATGCGTCCTGACGCGATGGCCAGGGTGTCATTGGGCTGGTAGGCATAACCCGCCTGCAAAACCTGCAATGCCGCCTCCGAACTGCCTGTCTCAAGCAGCATTTCAGCCAACTGCAGCCGTACACCTGACATCCCGGGATGACGCGCCAGAGCCTGCTGATATTTGGCAACCGCTGCTTCAAGCTTTCCTGCACGGCGAAGGCTCTGTGACTCATCCTGAAGTCGCTGAGCCTCCTCCTCGGGGGACAACGCGATCACTTTCTTGATCACCGTTGCTTTTCCTGCATCCGTATCCAGAGGATTCGGTTGAACGGGCAAAACCTGGGACGGCTGGCCTGACGTCGACGCCTTGAGGGCGGGTTGTGACGGATCGACCGCCAACGACATGGCCATTCGAATCGACGGGAGAACCGGCGGGTTTTGCATTTCGGGTACCGCGGCCGGGGGGACAGATGGTGAAGAGGGCAGTGGCACAGACTGCGGTGCCTCCTGAGCCACCGGTGGCACACTCGTGCGCGCTACGGGGAGAGGATCCAGCAGAAGAGGTTTGGGCGCGGCCAAAACAGGCGGCAAGGATTGATCTGGCGCACCCTTCCCCAGCCCATATCCCAGCGCCCCCAGCGCTGCTAGCACCAGCAACCCCGCTGCCACCGGCAGTCCGCGCACGCGCCGATTGACCGATGCGGGAACCGGCACTGCCGGCGCATTGCTGACACCCGCTCCACGCGCATCGAGTTCGCGCAACATTTGGTTAATGACGCTCATTGGCTGCGTTCCCGTTTTATCCCCACACACCCATGACAGCTGCCGCCGCTACTGTCGCCAAACCCAGCAAGACCGGCACCCAGACCAGCGACGCAAGACTGCGCTTGCGGACGGCCAGCGTGTCTCGTGCCGCCATGGCCACATGGCGATACGCAACGCGCTGCGCACCCCGCCCGTAAGCCAGCATCATGGATTTCGCCGCGATGATATTGACCAGGCGTGGCAACCCCCTGGATGCACGCGATAACGCCGTCATCGCCAAAGGGGTAAACACGGGCAGGTCGCTGCCTGCCACATGCAAACGATGCTGCACGTAAGCCGCCACCTCTTGCCGCTTGAGCGGCCGCAACGCGGCATGAAAACTGATTCGGGTCAAAATCTGCCGTGTGCTTTTTTCACTCAGGCGCATCATCAGTTCGGGCTGGCCAAACAAAACGACCTGTAACAGTTTGCGCTTTTCGGTTTCCAGATTGGTCAGCAAACGCACGGCTTCCAGCGTATCGGCAGGCAAGGCCTGCGCTTCGTCGATCAACACCACCGGCTGCTGGTCGTTTTGCGCCAGCGTGATGAAGTGACGTTCCAGGCGATGCAACAACACTTCGCTCGCACCGTCGCCCGGCAAACCGAATTCAAGTGCAATCGCGGCATACAGGCCGCGTGGATCAAGCCCGGGATTGGGCACAAACGCCGCCTGCAAACGCGGCGGCAGGCTGTTCAACAAGCGCCGCAGCAGCAAGGTTTTTCCGGTTCCCACCTCGCCCTCGACTACCAAAAAGCCTTCACCTGCGCTCAGTGCATACAGCAGGGTTTCATGAGCATCCCGGTGCGGCAGCGCAGGGAAAAAGAAGCTGGTATCCGGGGTCAGTGCAAACGCCGGCTCGCGCAGACCAAAATGCCCCCACCAGCTGGTCATTCGGGAAAGGACTGGGAATCTGGAAGATCGTAGGTTTTGAAGCGCCGCTGGGTGTCATTCAGGTCGCGGTTCCAATCCTGGCTGTCACGAATCAGCGTGGTTTTGATCAATACCACCATCTCGCGTTTGCGGTTGGCGCGGCTGGTGTTGCCAAACAGCTGCCCAAAATAGGGAATATCGCCCAGTAGCGGAACCCGGTTGTCGCTATCGTCGTTGACCTGACTCATCAACCCGCCTATGGCCACGATCTGACCATCCTTGAGACGCACGACGCTATCGGTTTCGGAAATGGTGCTGGACGCTAATGGCAGAACAAGCGTACCGCCCTGCACGCCCAAGTTGACTGTTTTAGTCTTCTCCACCACCTTGCTGACCGATGGGCGCACGTGCAGCGTAATGTTGTCCTTGTCGTCGATTTGCGGGGTGACATCCAGCGCAACCCCCGAAAAGAACGGTTCAACCGTTACTGTCGAAGGCGTGGCTGGAACGGCAGTTGTACCCTGGGTCCCAACCGTCACTTCGGTAACAAAAAAATCATCGGTTCCTACCCGCAACACGGCTTTCTGATTATTGATGGTAGCGATACGCGGACTGGACAAAACATGCACCGCGCCTTGGGTTTTCAACAAATTGATGACCACGCCAAAATTGCCATCGTTGAAGGACACGCCAAACAAGCTGCCAGCGGAACCCGGTATCGCACCCGCCAGCATGCTCGTGATTGACCCGCCAACGTTCACCCCGTTCACCGTCCCCACATTGAGCCCATCCTGACCGATTGCGGTTTGGCCATTGTTATTCAGTCCTGCCCAGTTGATACCCGACTGGA
>MGZO01000001.1:19690-22968 GCA_001802655.1 Hydrogenophilales bacterium RIFOXYD1_FULL_62_11 | reverse complement strand
GAGTCGGTTCCGCCGCCTCCCCCGCCGCCATTGCTCAGGCTGACCGATCCGGACACCACGCGCGTGTCCGATTTGCCTTGGCGCAGCATCGCCAGGGCATTCAACTGGTAGACGCGGGCCTGCATGGCGGGCGATGGCACGATGATGCGATTGCCCTGAACCTCGTATTCATAGCCATACAGCGAGCGCACGGCTTCCATCGCCTCTGGCACCGTCACGTTTTTCAGGTTGAGCGTCAAGGTGCCCGTGACATCCGGGTGCACCAGCATGCTGTAGGGCGTACCCGTCACCATCCCCATGAATACTTCGGAGGCCTTGGCATTATTCACGTTCAAGCTGAAGCGCGGTTCAACGCTTCTGGGCGGGGTTGCAACCGGTTTGTCGCGCACCGCGTCCATCACCGCCTGCTGCACCGAAGCAGGTGGGGGCGTGACCGATGCAGCAGCGGGCGAGTCCAGCGCAGCGTTAATGGCTTCAGCGCCCTGCAACCCGACCTTGTTGCTTGCACAACCTGATATGACCAAACAAGTCAGGACGATGTATTTGTTCATTATGCTCAGTTCCCCATTTCGTCCGGACGCATCAATTCGGGCGATGACCACGAACCGTGCGATCGAACAGATAGATGCTGCGGCTTCCGCCCTTGCCCGAAATAACAATATGATCTTCACGGATGGCGCTCACTCGACCGCCTTCCACTGCATCACCCACCTTGATTGCCTTGCCGCCATACCAGGCGATGGAATGTCGCCCGTCGAGCCGCACCCAGGCCAGCGTCTTGTCCTGCGGCACGACAGCGCCAGCCTTCGCACCGGCTGTAATTTTGCCGGGTGGCGCCATGGGATCGAACGCAGCCGCCGCCCAGCCCGTGCCTAGCGCAAGCGCCAAAGCCAATGGGCCGGCCAGCCACATTCCCCTCATAGCCGCGCCCATGTTGCTTCCCGGCTCAAGGTATTCAGTTTCAGCGTGAGTTCAATCCTCGGATGCGCCCGCGCATCCAGGCGTACCGACTCCAATTGCATCGTCCAGGGCAATGCTTCCAGCCGGGCCACATACTGGGTCAGTCCGGCGTAGCCACCTTGCAGGCGCAGGGTCACGCCATGCTTGTAAAAAACCTCTGCTGGCGGAACGGGCACGGAAGACTCGGCCGTCGCGTCACTCTCGGATGCAGTCAAAACCTGCTTGCCGGGCTCCGTTTCCATAGAAACCAGTATTAACCCGGACTGTTCTTCCATCAGGGTTTTGAGTACCGCGATCATTTTCTCTGGCGCAACCAGGCCACTTTCACCGGCCTTGACCTGCTGTTCGATGACTTTGGCCTGTGCGCGCAACCGACCCAGTTCACTGTTCGCCCCGCTTTGGTTGAGCGGATCGAGGGCAGCCTGCTGCTCACGCAAGCTGAAAATCTCTTCTTGCAACGAAGTACTGTTCAACAACATTTGCTCCTGGCGCTTGAGCGCAGGCTCGATCAAGCCGATAAACATCAGGCTCAACGCCACCCCTGCTACCGCCAGAAAAACCAGAACACGCTCGCGAAAGCTCATCGCGTCGAGCCGCATCGACCAGGTCTTCCAGGTCAGCTTGAGCGAGTCCATTACGGGGCAACCTCTGTCTGGTTGACTGCAAAGGCCACGCCCGGCGCGGCCACAGCGCTCTCATTGCCGGCTTCAGGGGGAAGAATGTCAAAACGACTGAGCGTCAGATCCCGCAAGGCTGGCTGACGCGACAGCAAAGACAAGTAGTCAGGGATGCTCGCCGGCTGCAATGCCCGCCCCATCAGCCTGAAATCAGTCTGGCCAAACTCGATGTCAGTCAACCACACACCCGGCAAGCTTTCGTTTGCCAACGCGCGCAAACGCGATGCGATGCTTGTATTTTTTTGAGTCATACCCAGCGCTGCCTGCAATTGCTGAAGTTGCACGAGACGGCGCTTTTCTACGGCCACAACCTGACTGTGCTGGTCTTCCGGCGTCACGCCCTCTTCGGACGGCTGGCTCTGCGCATCGATTTTTGCCTGCAGCGCGTCGCGCACAGCTTGAACCTGATCCTGCTGCTGTTGGATGTCGCCCGCGTTGCGCTCCACCCAGCCATACACCAGCAAACCCATCACCACCACGCCCAGCAGCATCCAGGCAATCGTTTTGCTGGAAAACGCAACTTGCGGCGTAAGCAGCTGTGGATTCAGTAAATTGATCTGTTGCAGGTTCACAGCGCTTTATCCTCGCGCCGCAAGGCGCCGCCCAGCGCAAACCAGCAGGCGGCGAGCGTGTCTGCATCGGCAGGGAGCTGACTGGGGAACAGCGCCGTGAGATCAGCCAGTTCCAGCGGCAAATAAAGTTGCTGACGCAGGTAGTCAGCCATGCCGGGCACAACGGGGGGGGGCGCAAGCATGATTTTATCGAGGCGCCATCCGCTGTGTTGCCGCTCGATGTGGTCGAGGCTGCGTTGCAGTTCCAGCGCCAGGCGATCAAACACCACGGTGCGACGCTCAGCATCCTGCTCCAGCAACTCAACCGGATTACATTCCAGACGACGATGAAAACACAGTTCGCCATTACGGGTGACGGTCAGCAACCCGCCCTGCGGCGTAAAGGAAAGCAGCGCCAGCACGCGATCCGGCGTTTCCAGCAAGGCCGCGATATTGCGCTGCGCCAGTTCAGGAATATCGATCGCCACCAGATTGATATGCGCGCGCTCGGCCAGCTCCATGTATTTTTTGAGCACGCGGTTGTGCGCCACCACCGCAAGCAGTTTGCCGCTCGCCTCGGCGCCCGACTCCAGCCGGATTACATCAACCGTAGCATCGTCGACCGGGAATTCGATTTGATCCTTGATCTTCCAGCGCACCGCCATTTTCATTTCTTCCGGCGGAACCGGTGGCGCGTCGATCGGCAGCAATTGGTACTCACCCGCCGACAACACCACCCCAACCGGTACCGGCGAACCGCCAAACACGCCCCAGCTTTTAGCCGAATCGCCGTCTTCCTGACGGCTGACGCATGACGCCAGATTCGGGCGGCCATTTTGCCAACTCAGTTCAGCGTGAGATAGCAAGCCCGCCCCAGCTTGAATCGCCAGATAGCCGCTTTGCTGCTTGCGCTTGAACCAGTTAAACAAAGGTGAAGTCATGGCTTTTAGAAAGTGCCGGCGAGTATAACAAGCAAGATGACATTCACGCGCTTCATGGGAAGTCAGCCGTTTTGGTGCGTTCCACGTAATCCGGACTCGCTGGTACGCCAAAGGTGGCGGTGGCGGTAATCCGGTGCGGCGGTCCGCCC
>MGZO01000001.1:18883-19680 GCA_001802655.1 Hydrogenophilales bacterium RIFOXYD1_FULL_62_11 | reverse complement strand
CAGGCTCGTGTTGGGCGGCGGGATGAAAGCCGTGTTCGGCGCAACGCAATTCGCATTTCTCAATACCTGGTACGCGCCCCATTCCAGACCGGCCTGCGCTGCCAGATCGGCCACCTGGGACATGCGCTCAAGCTGCTGGTTGGTGCTTTGCCCACCCACCATCGTTGCCACAAATCCGGCCATCGCCGCCAGCACCACGATCAGCACGATGGCGGCAATCAGCGCGAATCCTCGTTGAGTGCGTTTTAGAGGCAGGGATTTCATGGCAATGGCTCAACGCGAATGGTATGGGCGAGATTCAAACGATTACCCTGGTTGTCGAAACTGAGCAGCAGCGACACGATCTGGGCCTGGCCGCCGCTGCTGGCCGACAGGACGGGGGGGAGGCAGCCTGCAATGTCGTTCGCCAGCAAAATCCCGTTACGCCGCAAGGTGCGTTGGGCGGAATTACAAATGTAGGTAATCTGCTGCGGCAATGCCGGTGCCGGAAGACGCAGCATGAATCTAAGCCTGTATCTACCCCCACCCAGTGGCGTAACCACCGCACTATCGGGCACCGCACGCGAAATATCCTGGCTCAACTTGGCCATCGCCAACCCCCCCGCATCGGCCAGATCGACCCGCTGTTCGGTATCAAAATAGCTAGTGATCGGCCCCCGCAGAAACAACGCGGCGGAGGTGCTGAGGATGCCCAGAACCGTGATCGCCACGACCATTTCGATCAGCGAAAAACCGCTCTGGCGCAGACTGTTGGGCATCCGCATCACGGCGCTCCCGCGTAACAAAAGCGCACGCCA
>MGZO01000001.1:15709-18868 GCA_001802655.1 Hydrogenophilales bacterium RIFOXYD1_FULL_62_11 | reverse complement strand
ACCCGCACTGTCACGACCATGGCATCGCCGCCCCCCACGCCCGCGACATTGACGGTGCCGTTCACCGCAACCCGCACCCGGTAGCCGGGCAAACTGGCTGCCAGCGAGGTGCCATCCAGAAATTGAATACCACCCGCCAGGTTCGAGTCAAAGCCGTCGTAATCGTTGACGTTATTGAACGGGGTCGAGCGCAACTCCCCGCCTTCCGGACCGCCCGGGTTGCTGGGGTCGGCCGGCGTGCTGGTTCCGCAAAAGGCAGTGCGCGCCAGGATTTCCTGCATCATCCCGGCCGCAAGCGCTTGCGCCTGCTTGTCCGGCAACAGGCTGGCGGAACTGCGGGTGAGATTGCCGAACACGCTCAGAATGGCGGTCGCGGCAATGCCGACGATGACAATGAATACCAGCAGTTCGATCAGCGTGAGACCGGACTGGAGCGGTTTGGGGGGATGCGACTCAATGCACATAGCCGGTATCCCGCTCCACTGTCACCTGCGTGCCGCCACCCACGGTCAACGTGACTGAAGTGTTCAAAGGTACTGCCGAATTAGATGTCGGTTGGCCCTGCCCATTGAAACGGAACGCCGTAACAGGCGCCGCTGCCAGGCCAATATTTGCCGGCACGGTTACCGTGTAGGGTGTGTTTTCTCCAAGGCGTGACACAGCCGCATTGCATACCGCACCAAGAACTGGGGTGGGATTAAATCCGAGCGTCAGCGTGCTGGGTACAGCCGCCACCACGCACACCTCGCGATTCTTCGCCAGCGCCAGCTTCTGCGCATATCTCAAAGCAGTGCGTATTTCGGCCGCACTGCCGTGCGTTTGAAACGCCGTGCGATCGACCATGCGTGGCCCCAGCACCGCCGCCAGTACGCCGGCGATGGTCAACACCAGCACCAGTTCCACCAAGGTAAAACCGCCGCAAAAGCGGCGGTTTTTAATGATGCTTAGTGCAAACATTGCGAACGATTAACAACCCGCCGTATTGCCGTTGACAGTGGCGGGGGCGACCGCACCAACTGCAGGTGCGGCATTGGCAACCGCTGCCGTGTAGCGGAAGAAACAGGTTGCAGGATCCCTGCCGCCCAACACACGAATCGAAATGGGGCCATTACCATTGGTTTGATAGCCATCTGCGGCCAGTTGTGCAGCATTGGGGTTCATGACGGAGGTGAGACCACTTGCGCTGACAATGCCGGCGACGGTAGCAGCAGGATAGCCGTTGACCATGGTGATCAGTCCATTCTCGGTACAGACCGTTCCAGCATTTCCAAGCAAATTGTTCGCGCGACCGCCGCCACCGGCGCAGTTCCCGGCATCCTGAATCCCGCCACGCGCCAGGGCTGTCCCGTGAATCATCGCTGCCGCTGCCTGCACCGCGCCGCGCGCCGCATTCAGCTTGGCAATCCGCGCATCACGCTGAATATTGGTAAAACGTGGCAATGCGACTGCGGCCAGGATGCCGAGAATGACGATCACTACGATGAGCTCGATCATGGTGAAACCTTGCATCCGGCGACGCGGGGTAACAGACTGAATATTCATGAAATTCTCCGATAATTTATTGATGCGCACATGGCACATAGAGAACATATCGGCGGCGGGACAAGGGACTTGAGATTTTTTTGTAACCGTTTTGTAAAGCAGGCATGAAAAGTGCCCGTTACACCCGTCTGGCAAATCTCAGTGGCCGAAGGTTTTTGAGCCCATATCCCAGATCGGCAGGAAAACCCCCAGCGCAAGCACCAGCACCATCGCGCCCAGCGCAGTGATGAGGATGGGTTCGATCTGCTGTGACAGGGTGGAGATTTCGTATTCCACTTCCTGCTCGTACATGACAGCGATTTCCTGCAGCAGGTTGTCGAGCTCGCCGGTTTCCTCGCCCACGGCCAGCATCTGCAATACCACCGGCGTGAAAATGCCGGTGAGGGTGGCGGTGCGCAGCAGCGATTCACCGCGTTCGATGCCTTCGCGCATGTTGCCGATCTTGTCGGCGTAATAGCGGTTGTCGGCCACGGCCGCAACCACGGTCAGCACCTGCAGGATCGGCACCCCGGACTTGGAGGCCAGGGCAAAGCTGCGGGCAAATCGCGCCAGCGCGGATTTACGCAAAATCTTGCCGACGATAGGCAGGCGCAACTTGAAGCGATCCCAGGTGTAACGCCCGCTGTCGGTGCCTTTCCAGCCGATAAAGCCGAGCAGTGCCACGCCGGCTCCGCCGATCAGGAAATGGAAGTATTCCTTGGTAAAGGTGGAGGTGGCGATGAGAAAGCGCGTCATCAGCGGCAATTCGGTATTCATCCCCGCATAGACTTTGGAAAACGCAGGAATGACGAACAGGTTGATGACCAGCATGGCCACCATGAGCGCGACGATCACGAAGATCGGATAACGAATGGCACCTTTCACCATTTCGCGCGCGCGGCGTTCAAAGTCCAGGTGAACGGCGAGGCGGTCGAGCACGGTATCGAGACGACCTGTCATTTCGCCGACGCGTACCATGGCGAGATAAAAGCTGTCGAAGATTTTGGGATGACGCGCCAGGCACATCGACAGCTCGCGCCCCTGCCCCAGGCCATCGTTGATGTCGGCCAGCACCTTGGAAAACCCTGGGTTGATGCTGGTTTCACGCAAGCTGGTCAGCGCACGCAAGATCGGCACCCCGGCCCGCAGCATGGTGTGCAGCTGACGTGAAAACAGCTGCAACTCAACCAGGCCGATCGACTGTGCGCGGTTCTTGCCCAGGACTTCACCGAGGGTGAACTCAACCGGATCGGGCAAGACACGGATATCGACCGGAATCAGCCCGGCAGCCAGCAAATGGTCGGCCACTTCGGCCGAGCTGGCGCCCTCAAAACGGCCTTTTTGCAGCTCCCCCTTGCCGGTGCGTGCCTGGTACTGAAAGAGGCTCATGCTTATTCATCACCCTGGTTGCTGACTTTAACCGCTTCGGCCAGGCTGGTCTTGCCGCTGCGAGCCAGCACCAGCGCGTGGTTCCCCAACGTTTGCCCGGCCATCGCCTGACGTGCGACGGTGAGAAACTCGCGCGGATCGGGCTGGTTGGCAGCTTGTGCCAGAGCGGGCGTCATTTCCAGCATTTCGTAAACGGCCATACGGCCGCGATAGCCAGTGTGATTGCATTGCTGGCAACCCGCCCCTTCG
>MGZO01000001.1:13068-15684 GCA_001802655.1 Hydrogenophilales bacterium RIFOXYD1_FULL_62_11 | reverse complement strand
CGCCCATGCTTTCCAGCCAGTGCATTTCGTGCGGCGTCGGGGTATGGGGCTGCCCGCAATGCCAGCACACCTGACGTACCAGACGCTGCGCCACCACCGCCTGCAATGCGGTCGCCACCATGAAGCGCGGTGCGCCCATATCGATCAGCCGCACCGGGGTGCTGGCAGCATCGTTGGTGTGCAAGGTGGAAAACACCAGGTGGCCGGTCAGCGCGGCGCGCAAACCGATTTGCGCGGTTTCGGCGTCACGCATTTCGCCGATCAGCACGACGTCGGGGTCTTGCCGCAGGATGGAACGCAGCGCACGTGAAAAGCTCATGTCGATCTTGTCGTTGACCTGCACCTGCATCACGCCGGGCAGGCGGTATTCGACCGGGTCTTCGACCGTGATGAGCTTGCTGTCTACCTTATTCAGGGTGTTCAGCGACGCATAGAGGGTGGTGGTTTTACCGCTACCGGTCGGGCCGGTCACCAGCACCAGCCCGTTGGGACGGGAAATGATGCTCCGATAGCGGGCCAGCATGGCCTCGGGCATGCCGATACGTTCCAGGTCCAGCATGCCGCCATCGGTTGCCAGCAGTCGCATCACGATCGACTCGCCATGCTGGGTCGGCAGGGTTGAGAGGCGGATATCGAGTGGCCGCCCCTTGATCGTGAGATGAAACCGGCCATCCTGCGGCAGGCGTTTTTCTGAAATATCCAGCCCCGAGATGATTTTCAGGCGCATCGACAAGGCCTGTGCCACGGTGGGTTCGGCTTCGGTCTGCACGTGCAGAATGCCGTCGATGCGGAAGCGGATGACCAGCTTCTTTTCCTGCGGTTCGATGTGGATATCCGAAGCGCGCACCTGCAGCGCGTCTTCAAACAAGGTCTGGATTAACCGCACCACCGGTGCATCGAGCGAACCGGCTTCGGCATTCAGCGCATCCAGCAAGGTGTCGTCGCTGCCCTTGAGCGATTGTTCGAGCTCTTTGGCGTAGCCGCCGATTTCTTCCGTGCGGCGGTAATGGCGATCGTACGCCGTCAGCAAGTCACTTTCGGTGACGACGGCGACATGAATGTCCTTGTTGGTCAACCGCGCCAGTTCGTCATAGGCAAACAGGTCGCCCGGGTCGGACATCCCCACCAGCAGGCCATCCGGCAGGACTTTGAGCGGCATCACCCGCAGCCGTCGTGCCGGGCTTTCGGGCAGGAGTTTGAGTGCAGCCGGATCAACCGGCGCTTGTTTTAGGTCAACAAAGGGGACATTCAACTGCCGCGCCAGCGCCTTGCCAATCGCCTCCTCGGTCACCAGCATGGAATCAACCAGCACCCGCCCCAGCCGTCGTCCCGATTTCTTTTGTTCGGCCAGTGCCGTGTCCAGAATGGCAGATGAAATCAGGCCCTCGTTAACCAGCAAATCACCAAGGCGAATTTTTTCGGGGCGTGCCATGCATTAGGTCCAGGTCGATGAAATGAATAGCGTGAGACGGTGGACGCTATTCCGTTAGCGGGGCTGCTGTTCGATGATCTCGCCGGGCTGCGTACCCGGGCGCAGCTTGCCCTGATAAATGAAACCCGACCCATAGCGACGTTGGCCGCCAGGTGAACTCAGAAGCTCGTTTTCGCTCCAGACCCACACGTGACCATCACGGGTATCGACGATAAGCGCTCGCCCACCGCCTTTACCGCCGTCGGCTCCCGCCAGCGGCAAGGCTTCATAACGACCATCTTCGGCCAGCGCTTGAGTCGCAAGCGCCAGAATCCCCACCATCATCCATCGTGTTTGCATCGTGTGTCCTTGGGTCAAGTCCGGCAGGCGGCTGAATCGCCACTCCCGCAAGCTAATCGATCACCGGGTTAAAAAGCGCAGCAACCGCCGCTGCATCCAGCACATAGGTATGGTTGCAGATGTCATCGTGTACCCGTATCTCACCCTGCTCGGCAAGGATGGAAGCGCATTCCGCCTGCCCCAGGCTTTGCAGCATGGAGTGGATCTTGGCCAGATCGTATGGGCAGTGGTAGCTGACCTGGCGTGGGTCGTACACCCGCACGTCTTCCTCGGGGAACAGGCGCTCGATCAGCTTGATCGCCCCAAGCCCCAGCAGTTCGTCCGGCCGTACCGTGCCGGCCAGAATCTGCAGCCGGTTCCAGCCGTCAGGATCGCGCTTGTCGGCACCGGGCAACGCCTGCAAAAACAACCCGGCTGCCGTTTCATGGTTGGCCGCCAGCCACAGACGGGTGGGCAATTGCTCGGACTGCTCAAGGTAATGTTCGAACACTTCCGCCAGGGTTTCGCCCTGCAAGGGCACATGGCTTTGATAAGGCTGGCGCATGCCTTCGGTGTCGAGCATCAGGGTCAGCGCACCATCTCCCAGCAAAGCCTGCAAGCTGCCTGCTGCCACGTGCGATGCGGTATGCACCATGCCACGCAGGCGCAATTGCTCATCGCAGTCCATCACCAGTTGCGAGACCTCACCGGCCCCGCGCAGCTGAAAACCGAGCCGCCCAGCCTGCTTGAGATTGGCGCCGAGCAGCGTGGTCACGGCCGCCAACTGCCCCAGCAGCTCAAGTGCCGGTTCGGGGTAACCGCGCTCCGCAATCATCTCCCGCCACGCCGGACCAAGTTGCACCCAG
>MGZO01000001.1:404-13058 GCA_001802655.1 Hydrogenophilales bacterium RIFOXYD1_FULL_62_11 | reverse complement strand
TGTCGAGTTGCTCGAACAAGAAGCTGCGCACGCGACTGGCCTGGTTGGCCGTGCCTGGATTGTCTACCGTCGAATCATCTGCGCTCAATTGAGTTGTACCCGCTCGCCCCAGGGCACCTTGCCCTTGCCTTTGACCAGCCAGATCACCGGGTAATTGGGCGGCACCTTGGGGAAGTCGCCCTCGCCGTCGGTGAAATACACCAGCATGTTGGGGCTGCGGTTTTCGGTTTCGACCCAGTCGAACACCGGGCGAAAATCGGTACCGCCGCCGCCTTCTATATCGTTTGGAAGTTGCATCGCGTCCCACGGTTCGTATTCCCACGGCGCCGCCTCGGCGACGTGATTGTCACAGGCCAGCAGCGTCACCTTGGCGCGCACCTGGCCTTTCAATGCATCCAGTTCGGAGACGAATTCGCGCAATTCCTCGTCGCTGATCGAGCCGCTGGTGTCGATGGCTGCGATCACTTCCAGTCCTTCGCTCGACAGACGCGGCAAGATCGCATCGCCCTCACGGCGGGATGGCCTGCGCCACGAATAATCGTCGCGCTGGTTGACCGCAAAAAACCGCGCCAGCAACGCGCGCCACGGCAGGCTGGGTGCCAGCAGGCCATCGACCCAGCGCATCATCGACTGCGACAGTTTGCCCGCCTGGCGTGCGGCCTGCGCGGCGGCGGCGAGTCGGTTTTTCCACTGCTCGGCAAGCTCTTCACGCTCGGCGGGCGACATCTCGTTCGGTTTTTGCGACGCCTGGCTGCCGCTGCCCTGCTGCTCCTCGGCCTCGCTCTGGCCTTCCTTGCCCTGGCCGCCCGTATTGCCAGCATCCGGATCGTCCTGGCGCTGAGTGTCGTCGGGGCTCGCGCCCTGCTCGTTATCGCTATCGAACAGGTGCTGGTCGAACGATTCTTCGGGGGTATCTTCGGGGATCAGCGGATAAATTTCTTCCGCCGACAATGTCATGAAATTCTGGTCGGCGAGGATGCCATGCAACGGCGGCTTCAGGCCTTCCTCGATCAGGATCAGGTTCACCGCATGGTCGCAGGCCACGTCCCAGCGCCGCTTCACCCGGTGGTTGCGGCGGTGCGGATGCCCCATCGCGCAGTGCAGCGCCTCGTGCGCCAGAATGAACTGCGTCTGCGCCAGGCTGAGATTTTCGACAAAAGCCGGATTGAAATAAAACGCCTTGGCGTCGGTGCCGGTGGTCTTGATGCCCGCGTCGCCCACTTTCAGCGGCAGGTGCATGACCAGCGCGCCCAGAAACGGCCGCTCCATGATGAGCCGCGTGCGGGCCGCAGCCAGTTTGGTCAGGATGGGTTGCAGCGCGGCTTCAGCGTATTCCGCCATGAATCAATGCTCGTACAGAACCAGATCGGTGATGCTGTTGGCCCACTCGGCAAAAGCCGGCACGGCAAACAACGGCCGCCCCACCGCACGGTGCAGGTCGGACACCAGCATCACGCCCATTTCGCGCTGCTGGAAGCGCTGCGCGTATTTGAGGATGTTGCTGTACACCGTCGGCGCATCGCCACTGTCGGCCGCCTGCAGCGCTTTGCGCACCAGCGCGGCTGCCACGCCGTATTGCAGGTCGATGCCTTCCGGCACTTCGGCGTCGGCACCGGCGATGATGGCGTCAAGGTCTGGCATCTGCG
The DNA here is from genome assembly GCA_001802655.1 of Hydrogenophilales bacterium RIFOXYD1_FULL_62_11. Classification (GTDB taxonomy): domain Bacteria; phylum Pseudomonadota; class Gammaproteobacteria; order Burkholderiales; family Thiobacillaceae; genus Thiobacillus. The sequence goes on along the minus strand of MGZO01000001.1, from coordinate 11,412 downwards.
CCATGTTGTCGACAAAGGTTTTGAGTTCCAGCCCGGCCGACTGGCCGACGCAGGCGATCAAGGCATCGGCCAGCAAGGCCGTTTTATCGAATTTTTGCAGCGCGCGATGCGCGTATTCCCACGAACGCGGGCTGGGAAAGGCAATCGGCGTGTGTGCCGGATCAAAGCTGAACAGCAGATCGGGACGAAAACGCAGGAACGCAATCACGCGCGGGTCGATGTCCTCGCTGTGCGCCCAGTCGATCCAGTCGTCGAGGTTCACCTCGACTTCGTAATGGGTGAAGCGGTTGGCAAGCGGCGCCGGCATGGCGTACGTCACGCCGCGGTCGCCCTGACGATTGCCTGCAGCAAAAATCACCCAGCCGTCGGGCACCTGATATTCGCCCAGTCGGCGGTCGAGGATGAGTTGATAGGCGGCGGCCGACACAGTGGGCGGCGCCGAGGTGATTTCATCCAGAAACAGAATGCCGGCCGGACCGTGGCGCTCCGCGTCCGGCAAAACCGAGGGAATCGACCACTCGACCAGATCGCCATTGCGAAACGGAATCCCGCGCAAGTCTGTCGGTTCCATTTGCGACAGCCGGATATCAATCAGGGGCACGCTGTGTTGTTGTGCAATCTTGGCGACGATCTGCGACTTGCCCACACCGGGCGGGCCCCACAACATCACGGGCGTATGGAAGCCGTCAGCCGCGCTTTCAAATTCGCGGTCGAGGATAGTTTCAATATGAGAAGGACGCATGGATCAACCAGAACAACGGAAAGGTGCGACGAATGATAATCGCTCACTCGTTCAGGTGGAACCCAAAACAGGCCGCTCTGCGCGTGTAACACCACTCGCATGTCAACCATCAAGCCCGCGCGCAATGGCGTTAAACTCCGCCTCTCACCCCGCCAGACCAGCAGAATCCAGAATGAACACCCAGGAATTCAAACTCAGCGGTGAGTACATCGCACTCTGCGACTTGCTTAAACTGACCGGCATTGCCGACAGCGGCGGCCAGGGCAAGCTCATGATCGCCAACGGCGAAGCAACGGTTGACGGTCAACCCGAGAGCCGCAAAACCGCAAAAATCCGGGCCAACCAGACCGTTCAATGTCTGGGTCAAACCATCAAGGTGGTGGCGGCCTGAACGGTGGCCCCAGCCCTGCGGCGATCAAGCCTGCTGCGGTGGACGTTGCCGTGACGGGGCGCTGAGTTTTGCGTAGTAGATCGCGGCAAAGAAAAACACCACGGACAGCACGACCTCGGCCAGACCCAGTTGCGCCGACAAGCCGCTATCGCTCCAGGCACGCATGACGCCTTCGCTGAAATAAAACAACACCAGCATCGGCGCCCATTGATAGGTATAGCGCCGGCCTTTCAAAATCCCCATCAGCGCCGGCAACAAGGGCAAGGTTTTCAAAACCAGCCAGGAGCCGCCGGGACGAATCGGGGCAAGCCACAACTCCCACGCCAGGCAGAGAAAAATCAGCGCAATCAGGCTGATGCTGGTGAGTGTTTGCAGGGTTTTCATGCGCTCGGCCTCGCAAAGGTCTCGCCAAACCCAGCTACCTCATATCGGCCTCCGGCAGCATTCGCCTGGCCGTCGATCCCGCTGTGCGGGCCCCTCGCCGGGTAGCTCATGCTGCCAGCTTCATTGCGGTTTCGGCCAGACGCTTGCCCAGCCCGATGCACAGGCTACGCTCGTCGTCGGTCAGCGGTTTGTCGTCGTTGGGTCCGGCCCAATGGCTGGCGCCGTAAGGTGTACCGCCGCTTGCGGTGTGATTCACTTCCGGCAGGGTGTAGGGCAATCCGAGGATCAGCATGCCGTGGTGCAGCAGCGGCGTCATCATACTGGTGAGCGTGGTTTCCTGGCCGCCGTGCAGGCTGGCGGTGGAGGTGAACACCGCGGCGGGTTTGCCGACCAGTGCCCCTTTAGCCCATAACGCGCCGGTGGTATCGAGAAAGTATTTCAGCGGCGCTGCCATGTTGCCAAAGCGCGTCGGCGAGCCCATCACCAGGCCAGCGCACTGTTCGAGATCGGTCAGCTCGACATAGGGCGCACCGTCATCCGGCACCGGCGGCTCGGCCACCTGGGTGCGCGGCGCAACCGGCGGCACACTGCGCAAGCGCGCCACTGCGCCGGTCTGGTTGACGCCGCGCGCAACCAGTTGCGCCATCTCGCGCACGCTGCCGTGGGCGCTGTAATACAAAACAAGAATTTCGATCATGTGGGAAGGTCTGCAAAAATGGTGAAGTCAATCAGGTCAAAGCTCGGCGTATGTTCAAAGCGCCTGCCGAAGGTCAACATGTAGCGATGATGCGCATGATGGACCTCGGCATCCATCCCGATCTGGTACAAATGACAGGGTATCAACAAGCGATCCTGTTGCTTGAGTGCCGCCAGGCCGGGAACGAATAGTGCCGGTTCCGCCAGCTTACCGCCACGCAGCGGGCGCACCCACGCTGGCTGGATCTGCGGCGACAGCCGTTCGACCCCAAACTCAACCTGCCGCGCATCGCGCATGCGGGTCCAGCGAATCACGCCCAGCGACCACTCCGTTCCGTCGCCCACGCGCACTGCCAGCGCATCGCCCACTTTCAAATTAAGCGGCACGTCCGGCACGCCGTTCAGGGCCAGTCCCACCGCGCTGTCATTGCTGCTGATCCATTGGGCCGTGTTGGCAGCAATGGGGCCAGCGAGCGAGGGTTCGATAATGTGAATCTGATGATGGTCCGCTTCGACCGGTTTGGGCCGGGTCGCTTGCGCGGCCTTTTCCAGTAGTCGGTGAATGGCGCCCACGCCCACGACTGTCTGCACCGCGCGGCCGGGTGTCGGATATCGCTTGTAGGTGCGCACCGCACCGCTGCTCCATTGTTTGAGCAAACGGATGCAAGTGACCAGGCAAAATTCGACGTCCATTTCTGGCGGCAGGCCCACACGGCGTGGCGACTCGCCGTCACGCAACTCAATAATGGTTTCGTGCAGCTGGAAGCACAGCGCCTCGGTGTCGAGCCATAAACGGCCAACGCGCCGATCAGGCGCGTGATGGCTGGGTGCGGCGTCGCCCTCGGTCTGGATCGCAAAGCCACGATGCTTGGCGACGGGCGCACTGCACAACTGCGCCAACCTGGCGAATTGATCCAGCACGTGCCGGGTAAACATGATCTCGGCGTGAGTCATGCGCGGCGGATCGGCCAGCGTGATCAACAGGGCCTGCCGGTAAGCCAGGCTGGGCGCTGACAGGTTGTCTGCCGCGCTGTCGGCCAGCCTGGCGGTCTGTGCGTATGCGTGCAGCGCATGGATTTCCTGCCACAGGCCCGGCGTGACAAGCGTGCGGGTTAAATGGCAGGCAACCTGGATGTCGCGTAACGCAGCCATCAGCCGTGCAGCGATTTCGGCAAGACGCCCGGCGTTGACCCGCCCGGAGCGAGACCGGGTCAACGCCAGCAGCAGGTGTTTGTAGCCGATGCTGTGTTCGATCTGCAATTCGCGCAGTAACACGCCGAGTTGCCGTTGCTGGGCGCGAGGGGGCACGCCAGACCCGGCAAGCAACGCTTCCAGGTTGGCGCCAACGCGCGCCACCACCGGGCGATACAGTTGCATGAGTGTGTAGCGTGCCGTCTCGTCCAGCGGGCTGCGATTGAGTGCATATAAAGCCGTGATCAGCTGCTGGGCAGCTTCCGTCGGGCTGGCGAAAGGCAGGCGTCCCAGCCAGGCTGACACCGATTTCGGCCGGCTATCGACCGTTCGCGAAATCGCTGGATCGATACTGGGAACGCCGAGCGTCAGCATGCCACCTCAGTCGAACACGACTGTCTTGTTGGCATACACCAGCACGCGGTTGTCCAGATGCCACTTCACCGCGCGCGACAACACCACTTTTTCCAGGTCCGCGCCCTTGTTGATGAGATCGCCGAGGCTGTCGCGATGCGACATGCGCGCGACGTCCTGTTCGATGATGGGGCCATCGTCGAGGGTTTCGGTCACGTAATGCGCCGTGGCGCCGATCAGTTTGACGCCGCGTTCGAAGGCGCGGTGATACGGCTTGGCGCCGTGGAAAGCCGGCAGGAAGGAGTGGTGGATATTGATGATGCGATGGGGAAAATGGCGGATGAACTCGGGTGACAACACCTGCATGTAGCGCGCCAGCACGATGAAGTCGATCTTCTGGTCGCGCAGGATGGCCAGCTGGGTCGATTCGGTTTCGTGCTTGTCCTCCTTGTTCATCGCCAGGAATTGATACGGGATGTGATAGGCCTCGGCAAGCCAGCGGGTGTCCTCGTGGTTGGACACGATAATCGGCAGTTCGCAGTGCAGCTCGCCACTCTGGTAGCGGTACAACAGGTCGGCCAGGCAATGATCGAACTTGGACACAAACACCGCCAGCCGTGGCTTGCGGCTGGACTCGGCAAGGCGCCAGGTCATCCCGAAGCGTTCGGCAATGGGCCGGAATGCGCTGGAAAACTCGTCAAGGTTCAAGTTAAAGCCATGTAAATCCCATTCCACCCGCATCAAAAACAGCTTCAGCTCGGCGTCCTGATGCTGATCGGCGTGCAGGATGTTGGCATCGTGGCGCAACAGAAAATCGGCAATCGCGGCAACCAGACCTTTCTGGTCAGGGCAGGAAATCAACAGGACGGCGGTATGGAGCATGGCGGCACAAGGAACGAAGGTGAGGTTTTGCGCAATCATAACCATATTCCCATGGCAACCGTATGGGTGTCCGGCTCAATGCCGGTGCCGCGCGGGGTTTGCGGCGAAGCTTAAATTGAACGAACCCTAGCCGCGAGCGGGGGCTATCGTGGAAAATAGCGCTTTTGGTGATGCTCCTCTACTCCCATGCTTGATATCCAGTTGCTGCGCAAAGATGCAGCCCTAGTAGCCGAGCGCCTGTCGGCGCGTGGTTTTTCTTTTGACGCCGCACGTTTCGATGCCCTGGAAGCCGAGCGCAAGACCATCCAGACACGCACCCAGGAGGCGCAAAGCCACCGCAACAGCATGTCGAAACAGATCGGCATGATGAAGGGCAAGGGCGAGGACACCACGGCAGTGATGGCCGAGGTAGCGGGACTGGGCGACGAACTCAAACGGCTGGAAGACCGGCTGGCCGCGCTGCAAACCGAGATCAACGATTTCCTGATGGGGGTGCCGAACCTGCCGCACGAGTCAGTAGCGCCCGGCAAGGACGAAACCGCCAACGTCGAAGTCAGCCGCTGGGGCACGCCGCGCAGTTTTGATTTCACGGTGCGCGACCATGTGGATATCGGCGAAAGCCTGAACCAGCTCGATTTTGCTGCCGCAGTGAAAATCACCGGCAGCCGTTTCAGCGTCATGAAAGGCGGCCTGGCGCGGCTGCACCGGGCGCTCGCGCAATTCATGCTCGACACCCATACAGCCGAACACGGCTACACCGAGGTCTATGTGCCCTATCTGGTGAATGCCGATTCGATGCGCGGCACCGGACAACTGCCCAAGTTCGAGGAAGACCTGTTCCATATCCCGCGCACTGATGCCGAAAAGCTTTACCTCATCCCCACCGCCGAAGTCCCGGTGACCAACCTGCTGCGCGATGAAATCGTCGCCGCCGAAACGCTGCCCTTGCGCTTCGTCGCGCATACGCCCTGCTTCCGTTCGGAGGCCGGTTCCTACGGCCGCGACACGCGCGGCATGATCCGCCAGCATCAATTCGACAAGGTTGAACTGGTGCAGCTGGTGCGCCCGGAAGACTCCTACGCGGCACTCGAAGCGCTGACCGCCCATGCCGAAACCATTCTGCAAAAGCTCGGCTTGCCGTATCGGAAAATGGCCCTGTGCAGCGGCGACATGGGATTTTCAGCAGCCAAGACCTACGACCTCGAAGTGTGGTTGCCGGCGCAGAACACCTACCGCGAAATTTCCTCCTGCTCCAACTTCGAGGCCTTCCAGTCGAGGCGGATGCAGGCGCGTTTCCGCGTCGGTCAGGGTAAGCCGGAATTGCTGCATACGCTGAACGGATCGGGGCTTGCGGTGGGACGGACGTTGGTGGCGGTGCTGGAAAACTACCAGAACGCCGACGGCAGCGTGACCGTGCCGGAAGTGCTGCGGCCGTGGATGGGCGGCATCGAAAAACTCACGCCAGCCTGATGGAGTCAGCCCGGAGGAGCTTGGGTATCGGCGCGCTTTCCCAGATTGAATAGCGGTTTGTACTCCGGCTCCAGCCGCAGCAGGATGTCGTAATAGCTGCGGATGTTTTCCGCAAAATGCAGTGCCTCGCCGCCGCGCGCATAGCCATATTTCATCGCTGCAGCATAGGTGCCCCGACTCAGATAGGGCAACGCCTCTTTCACATCAGCCCAACTGTCCGGACTGCCCTTGCGCGCCTGCGTAATCCGGCGCGCATCCTCCATGTGTCCCTGTCCCTGGTTGTACGCGGCCAGCGCGAGCCAGGTGCGATCCGGCTCGGGAATCCGGCTGGGTAAGGCTTCTTTCATCATCACCAGATAGCGCGCGCCCCCCAGAATGCTCTGCCGTGCATCCAGACGGTTGGTGACCCCCATGCGGTCGGCGGTTTCACCCGTCAGCATCATCAGCCCCCGCACGCCGGTCGGCGACGTCGCAAACGCATTCCACTGCGATTCCTGATAACCGATCGCGGCCAGCAGCCGCCAGTCGATTCCCGTCAGCGTTTGCGCCTCCTGAAAATGCTGGCGCAACTCGGGCAAACGAGTCGGGCGACGCTGCAAGATCCCCAGGATGTCGCTGCTGTCAAGCCGCCTGAGATGGCCGAAATAGCGTTCGTAAATGCGCTTGATCGTGCCATCCACCTGCGCCCGCTCGACAAAGCGCGCCAAGCTGTTGCGCAGCGCGTGCGAACTGCCTCTAGGCAATGCCCAGACAATTTTTTGCGACTCGGGAAGATCGAATGCCACGGCTAGCTGCGGGTAGACATTGCGCATCGGATCGAAATCCATGCCGTTGATCACCACCGCGTCGTACTTGCCCGCCTGCAACTGCGCCAGCAACTCCTCGGGCCAGACGTTTTCGAGTGCCGACCAACTCAACTGGGGATGCTTGCGTTTCAATCGCATCAGCATCGGGCTGTGGCCAGAACCAATAATCAAGGCCAGTTTTTTGCCCGACAAATCGGCCATGCTGCGCGGTGCTTTATCCGTAGTGCGATAAACGATATGCACCGGCGATTCGAACAGAATCGGGCCGGCGATCAGATGACGATCCTTGACTACGGCGCGTGGCAGCGCCGCTGCTGCCAGGTTGATGCGGTGGGTGTCGAGCAACTTGAACAAGGCATCAGGATGGGATTTTTCGGTCCACTCGATCGACCAGTTTTGCGACTGGGCAAACGCCAGCAGCAGATCATGTTCAAACCCGCCAGGCTCGCCGTTGTGCGACAGAAAATAAGTCGTCGGCGAATTACGCACCCCCACCTGGAGTACACCCGTGGTTTCTGGCGCAGGCACAGGGCGACTGCATGCCGCCAACGCCGCCATTAGCGCAAGCACAGCCAGTCTCCCGAACAATCCCGTTATTTTTATCAGGGGCATGCGCGCAGTCTGGACGAGCGTGATTTTTTCGTCCAGCAAAGCGTCCGACTCGGGTACAATGCGCGTCCCGGAGAGGTGGCAGAGTGGTCGAATGTACCTGACTCGAAATCAGGCGTGAGCGCAAGTTCACCGTGGGTTCGAATCCCACCCTCTCCGCCAATTACACGTTCCACATAAAATTCAAACATTTAGGTTCAATTGGGCAGGCGATCCGTCCAATGAATTCACCTGATACCCGACACTCCTTCTGCCTCTTCCAGGATCGCTGTCCAAGCGCTTTCTGGCTGCGGTGTTGTTCATAGTTGTTCCCTCTTTTGGATACAGCCTAGAGTTGCCTACGGCTTTCGCTGCCGCTGTCTTGAGTTTTAATCCTTATATGCGGGAATGACGGGCCAAGGTATTGAACCGGCGTCCACGCTGCTTACGCCGGCTTCCGATTCATGGCAATGCCAAGTCACGTTAGAATGACCGCGTCTTACGGCCACAAGCCGGTTCGTTTCCCATTTCCCAATCGATGACGCTGTTTTTCGCCGTACTGATCCCGTTTGCGGGCGCAGCGCTGGTTGCGCTGGTTTCCCGTCTTGGACGTTTGCATTCTGCGTGGGCAGCGGGCGCGGTGACCTTGGCGTCGCTGGCCGTTTTGGTGCCGCTGTTTCCCCTGCCGTTTTCCGGTGACACGCTGATCCAGCAGCATGACTGGATGCCCGCGCTGGGGCTCAACCTCGCCTTCCGCTTCGACGGCCTGGCGCTGCTGTTTGCCGGATTGATTCTCGGCATCGGCTTGCTGATCGTGCTGTACGCGCGCTATTACCTGTCGGAACGTGACAGCATGGGACGCTTCTATTCTTATCTGATGCTGTTCATGGGCTCGATGCTGGGCATCGTGCTGTCAGAAAACCTGATCCAGCTGCTGGTCTTCTGGGAGCTGACAAGCCTCTCGTCCTTCCTGCTGATCAGTTACTGGCAACACCGCAAAGAGGCGCGCCAGGGTGCACGTATGGCGCTGGCCGTCACCGGGCTGGGCGGGTTCGCCTTGCTCGGCGGTTTTCTGCTGCTAGGCCACATAGTCGGCAGCTACGAATTGTCGGTTGTGCTCGCTTCGGGCGACCTGATCCGCGCGCATCCGCTTTATGTGCCGACACTGGTGCTGGTGCTGCTCGGAGTATTTACCAAGTCGGCACAGTTCCCTTTCCATTTCTGGCTACCGCACGCGATGGCCGCGCCCACGCCGGTGTCGGCCTACCTGCATTCGGCGACCATGGTGAAAGCCGGCGTATTCCTGCTGGCACGGCTGTATCCGGCTTTGTCCGGTACGCCGGAATGGTTCTGGCTGGTGAGTGGCGCGGGGCTGGCGACGCTGTTGCTTGGTGCGTACGTCGCGCTGTTCAAGCACGATCTCAAGGGCCTGCTGGCCTATTCGACCATCAGCCATCTCGGCCTCATCACCCTGCTGTTTGGATTGTCGACTCCGCTGGCGGCGGTGGCCGGCGTGTTCCACATCATCAACCACGCCACCTTCAAGGCCTCGCTGTTCATGGCCGCCGGCATCATCGACCACGAGGCCGGCACGCGCGACATGCGGCGGCTGAATGGATTGTGGAAATTCATGCCCTATACCGCGACGCTGGCGATGGTGGCCGCCGCCGCGATGGCCGGGGTGCCGCTCATGAACGGCTTTCTCTCCAAGGAAATGTTCTTCGTCGAAGCCATGCATATTTCCACCGGTCATACCTGGGGCTGGCTGCTGCCGATGCTGGTGACGCTTGCCGGGGCACTGGCCGTAGCCTATTCGATCCGTTTCATCCATGACGTGTTCTTCAACGGCGAACCTGTCGACCTGCCGAAGACGCCGCACGAACCGCCGCGCTGGATGAAAGTGCCGGTGGAGATTCTGGTGGTGCTGTGCCTGGTGGTCGGTATCGCGCCCGCATACACCGTTGCACCCTTGCTGGCAGTGGCCGCTGCCGCCACCTTGCAGTCGCCCTTGCCCGAATATCATTTGGCGTTGTGGCATGGTTTAAACCCAGCGCTGGGGATGAGCCTGGCGGCGATGGCGGGCGGCATTCTGATTTATGCGATGCGTCGCCCGCTGTTTGCTCTGCACGAACGCAGCCTCGGCCACCTCGACGCACGGGTGCTCTACAACGCGCTGCTCGACGCCCTGATTGGCCTGTCGGGTTGGATCACGCGACGCATCGACACCGGCTCGTTGCAGCGGCAAGTGTTCCTGTTTCTCCTCGCAGCACTGGTGCTGGGTTTCACGCCTTGGCTGGGCAGCGATGCGCCACTCGCGGGCAACCGCACCGGCCTGCCGCTGGATGCGGTGAGCCTGCTGGCTGGCGCCACGCTCATCGTCGCCTCACTCGCCACCGTGTGGCTGCACCGCCAGCGCCTCACTGCGCTCATCACCCTCGGCGTGGTCGGGCTGGTGGTGTCACTCGCCTTCGTCAAGTTTTCCGCCCCCGACCTCGCGCTGACCCAGCTGTCGGTAGAAATCGTCACGATCGTTTTGCTGCTGCTGGCGCTGTATTTTCTGCCGCAACATGAGGCGCCCGAGCGCGACCTCGGGCGCGTCTGGCGCGACGGCGTGATCGCACTGGTTGCCGGCGGCGGCGCTGCACTGCTGGCATGGGCGGTAATGACCCGGCCTTACGACACCATCGCCGGTTATTACCTCGCCAACAGCGTGCCGGGCGGCGGCGGCAAGAACGTAGTCAACGTCATCCTGGTCGACTTTCGCGGCTACGACACACTGGGCGAAATCACCGTGCTGGCGCTGGCTGGCCTCGGCATCTATGCCCTGCTGGAAAACCTGCGCCTCGACGCCCCCGACCGCGACGTCGACGGGCGGGTCTGGGATCGCGACACCCATCCAGCCATCATGGCGTCGCTTTCCAGGCTGTTGCTGCCGCTGGCGCTGCTGGTGGCCATTTTCATCCTGTTGCGTGGCCACAACCAGCCAGGCGGCGGCTTCATCGCGGGTCTGGTCACGGCGGTGGCGCTGATCGTGCAATACCTCGCTCACGGCGGCGCATGGATGCGCGAGCGCTTGTCGAGCGCTACCCAGCCGCTGATCGCATCCGGCCTTGCGCTCGCCACCCTGACCGGGCTGGCAAGCTGGGCGTTCGGCTATCCCTTCCTCACGTCCACCTTTGGTCATCTGAATTGGCCGCTGGTGGGTGAATTCGAACTCGCTTCGGCAATGGCATTCGACCTCGGCGTCTTCCTCGTCGTCGTTGGCGCCACCCTGCTGATTCTGGTCAACCTCGGCGCGCTGCACGACAGCCGCATCCGAAAGGCGGCCCGCTGATGGAAGCGCTGCTCGCCCTCGTCATCGGCGTGCTCACCGCCAGCGGCGTGTTCCTCGCACTGCGCGGGCACACCTTTCCGGTGGTGCTGGGACTCACCCTGTTGTCCTATGCGGTGAACCTGTTCCTGTTCATCATGGGTCGGCTTGCCATCGGCGTACCGCCGGTGATT
>MGZO01000001.1:176-393 GCA_001802655.1 Hydrogenophilales bacterium RIFOXYD1_FULL_62_11 | reverse complement strand
CGTTTACACCGATCCGTTGCCGCAAGCGCTGGTGCTCACCGCCATCGTCATCAGCTTCGGCATGACCGCTTTTGTCATCGTGCTGGCGCTCAAAGCGCGCGCCGAGCTCGGCAACGACCACGTCGACGGCGTCCACGCAGACGAGGATGCACCGCGATGACTGGCCTGATGACACATCTGCCGATCCTGCCCGTGCTGCTGCCGCTGGTCGCCGGCA
>MGZO01000001.1:0-114 GCA_001802655.1 Hydrogenophilales bacterium RIFOXYD1_FULL_62_11 | reverse complement strand
CGCAGACCCGTTTCTCGAAAGTGCTGGTCGCCAATCGCGGCGAGATCGCGGTGCGCGTGCTGCGCGGGGCCAAGGCCCAGGGCTATGCGACGGTCGCCGTGCACAGCGAGGCTG